>CANLIL010000021.1 GCA_947491305.1 Flavobacteriales bacterium
ATGTAATTAATTGGATAGGATACGCGTGTGTTTTCTGTAATTGAACCATCTGTGTAATCCGGTTCTGAAGATTCACCTTTGAAGCCTATGTTTTCTAAAATCGCACCAAATTTAATCGCATCATAGATTTGAGGTTCTTTTTCACGTGATAAATCGATTGTTTTAGCGTAACATCCACCTTCAAAATTGAATACTGTTTTGTCTGCCCAACCGTGTTCATCATCTCCAATCAAACGTCTGTTTTCATCTGATGATAAAGTCGTTTTACCAGTACCTGAAAGTCCGAAGAATACAGCTGTATCATGCTCTTCGTTTCCGATATTAGCAGAACAATGCATCGATAACACATTTTTCTCATGTGGTAAAATGTAATTTAAAACAGAGAAAATACCTTTTTTAATTTCACCAGTGTAACCAGTTCCACCAATTAAAATCATTTTCTTCGTGAAGTTTAAAATGGCAAAATTATGTTGACGTGTTCCATCAATTGCAGGATCAGCCATGAAACCTGGCGCACATACAATGTGCCAATCTGGAAGGAAAGTGGTAATCTCTTCTTCTGTAGGACGTAAAAACATGTTATAAGCAAACATATTTGACCAAGAAAATTCTGTAACAACTCTAATGTTTAGTTTGAAATCAGTATCAGCGCAAGCATATGCGTCCCTAACATACACATCTTTCCCATTTAAGTATGCTTTCATTCGGTTGTACAAAGCATCAAATTTTTCAGGTGTAAATTTAATATTAACATCACCCCACCAAACAGAATTTTCTGTTTTTTCATCACATACAACAAATCTATCTTTTGGAGATCGACCGGTGAATTCACCTGTTTCGATTGCTAAAGCACCTGTGTTTGTTAAAACACCTTGTCCGTTTAAGATAGTGTCTTCTACTAATTCAGCAGGTGATAAATTCCAAAATTGATTTCCAAGATTTTTTAATCCAATTGACTCATTTAGATCGGTATTTTTACCGTGATTTCCAAATATGTTCATATATAATAAATTGAAGCTTTCGCTGAGTTTTGAGGTGTAAAATTAAAGGAACTTTTTATATTTTTTGGAATAAAAACGATAAAATTTCAAACATTTTTTGGTTAACTGTTGAAAACTAAAAGCAGTATAAATAAAGGATTATTGAGAAACTTTTAGTGTCAATTTGACGCTTAGTCTATTCATAAAGGATTAACAGATATTTAATAAATGAAATGTATTTTCTTTAGATTATTAATCTGCTTTTTTAGAATTAATTTAAATTACAGTTTTTAATTGTTCGAACGCCAATTGAATGTTTTCATGTATCGTTTTTATGGACACCTCTTGCATATAGCATGGAGCTGAAATGATGTTTAAGTTGGCGTCAAATTCAATTTCATGTGTTGTCTTCATATTTGTTGATGCCCCTGTTTGCTTCAGACCTTTTGAAAAATCTTCAATCGAGTAGGGTGATGCTTGTTCACTTGAACCGATCGTTAATATTGGGTGTAAATTACTGTCTTCTAATGCTTTCGCAACCACTATAGGACTCACACACAACGCAACAATTGGTTTCCCAATATTTACCATGTTTACGATCAATAATTTTATTTTAGGATGTATTGATCCTGTTGCTCCTTCAAATGCCCAATTGGTAAAGTTTTTAGCATTTCCAAAACCGCCAGGCAAAACCAATGCATCTAAATCAGCTGGTATAATTGAAGAAATATCTTGAATGTTTCCTCTCGCGATGCGAGCAGCTTCAACCAACATATTTCGGTCTTCCGGCATTGTTTCACCTGTTAAATGATTAATGGTATGGAATTGATTTTCATTTAAAGCAATGCAAACTGCTTCAGCGCCCATTTGATCTATTTCTAATAAGGTCAAAACTGCTTCTTGAATTTCAGCGCCATCGTACACGCCACAACCTGAAAGTAGGACTCCAATTTTTTTCTTTTCCATGTGAATTTTTTTATTTTCTTTACAATATTGCAATGTTGTAAAGTTATTTAATCGATTAATTTAAGGTTTTTCGTTTTGCTTCTAAACCAAATAATTCATCTCTCAAACGAGCAGCTTCTATAAAGTCTAACTCTTTTGCTGCTTTTTCCATTTGTTTGCGGGTGAATTTGATTGACTTATCCAATTCATCTGCCGACATATAATTCAATATTGGATCCGCTGCAATAGCTGTTGGATGATTGTTTTCATAAACCAATGCGCGTGTAGCTGGATCACCATCCGCAACTTTGGTGGACTCCATTATTTTTTCTTTCGATTTATTCAATGCAGTTGGAACTAAGCCATGTTCTTCGTTGTACTGTATTTGTAATGCTCTTCTTCTTGCTGTTTCATTAATAGTTTTCTGCATTGAGTTGGTCATTTTATCTGCATACATTAAAACCGTTCCGTTTATATTTCGAGCTGCACGACCTACAGTTTGCACCAAAGAACGCTCGTTTCGTAAAAAACCTTCTTTATCGGCATCAATGATTGCAACTAATGACACTTCAGGTAAATCAAGGCCTTCACGCAATAAGTTTACACCAATTAACACATCAAAGGTTCCCAATCGCAATTGTCGCAAAATTTCTACGCGTTCAATGGTATCGATATCACTGTGAATGTATCGACAAAGGATTCCTAAACGGTCTAAATATTTCTGTAATTCCTCAGCCATTCGCTTGGTCAAGGTTGTGACTAAGGTACGTTCTTCTAAAGCAATACGCTTATGAATTTCTTCAATTAAATTATCTATTTGATTGAGACTTGGTCGAACTTCAATGATTGGATCCAATAATCCTGTTGGACGAATTACTTGTTCAACTAAAATTCCTTCTGATTTTTCTATTTCATAATCTGCAGGAGTTGCAGATACATAAATTGCTTGTTGAATAATCGTTTCAAATTCCTCAAACTTTAAGGGTCGGTTATCAATAGCTGCTTGCAAACGAAAGCCATAATCAATTAAATTAATTTTTCTTGCTCTGTCGCCACCATACATGCCTCGAATTTGAGGTAGTGTTACATGACTTTCATCCACAATCATTAAATAATCCTTTGGAAAATAATCCAATAAGCAGAACGGTCGTTCGCCGGGTTGACGTTGGTCAAAATACCTTGAGTAATTTTCAATTCCTGAGCAATAGCCCAATTCACGAATCATTTCAAGGTCGTAGTTTACCCGTTCTTCCAATCGTTTCGCTTCTTCCAATTTTCCTTCTTTTCGAAAGTTTTCTACTTGAACAACCATGTCTTCGCCGATCATATCAACAGCTTTTCGAGTTGTTTCAGGACTCGAAACGAAAATATTTGCAGGATAAATATTAATTTCTAAATAGGAATCTATTCGGTTATTTGTTTCTGGGTCAATCGAAGAAATCGTTTCAACTTCATCCCCCCAAAACTCAATACGAATGGCGTAATCAGTGTACGCTAAAAAAATATCAACCGTATCACCCGTTACACGAAAAGTACCACGTTTAAATTCGTTTCCTGCACGTGCATATTGATTTTCAACTAGTTTATAAAGAAATTTATTTCGAGAAACAGATTCACCTACTTTCAAATAGACAATACTGTTTTCAAATTCATTTGGATTTCCAATACCATAAATACACGAAACAGAGGCAACAACAATGACATCTTTACGACCTGAAAGTAGCGCTGAAGTTGCAGATAAACGCAATTTTTCAATTTCTTCATTGATCTGTAAATCCTTTTCAATATAAGTTCCAGTGACGGGTAAATAAGCTTCTGGCTGGTAATAATCATAATATGAAACAAAATATTCCACTGAATTATTAGGAAAAAATTGCTTGAATTCGCCATACAATTGAGCCGCTAATGTTTTGTTGTGTGAGAGAATTAATGCAGGTCGGTTTACTTCTTGAATCACATTTGCAATCGTAAAAGTTTTACCACTTCCAGTTACTCCTAATAGCGTTTGATGTGCACAATTATCATTCAAACCAGCGACCAATTGGCGGATTGCTTCAGGTTGATCTCCTGTTGGTTGGTAGTCTGAAACTAATTGAAAATCCATTTGTCTGCTTTTTACAAAAATAAGTAAAAAATAGAACCAATATAAGGCTTTCCATCTGTTAAAATGAAAAATATTCCGATAAAAAGTTATCTTTGTTATTCAATAAAAAGAGCGATAAATGTTAGATCAGTGGAATAGTTTTATAGATATTTTTAGTCATCACCCGTTAAACGGCCTATTTTTAATTTTAGGAATTATTTTACTCGAAGTAATTTTGTCTTTTGATAATGCAGCTGTTCTCGCAACAATGGTGAAAGATTTATCCCCTGAAAATCAATCAAAAGCATTGCGTTACGGAATTCTTGGCGCTTATATTTTTAGAGGTGTTGCTTTGTTGTTAGTGGAGCAAATTCTTCAAATTTGGTGGCTAAAACCAATTGGAGGCTTGTATTTAATTTGGATGAGTTTACAACATTTTTATTTTAGTGCATCCAATACAGCTGAAACAGAAGTGAAAGAAACCAAAAAGAGCTTTTTGTACAAATATACGGTTGGAATTTTAGGTGTTTTTTGGTCCACAGTTTTAGCAGTAGAATTTATGGACATTGTTTTTTCTATCGATAATATTTTTGCAGTTGTGGCGTATTCTGATAATATTATTTTGATTTGTATCGGTGTGTTTATTGGGATTCTTGCCATGCGATATGTAGCCAAATACTTTGTTGTATTAATGGAAAAATACCCTTTTTTAGAAAAGTCAGCATTTATAGTAATTGCTATTTTGGGTGTTAAATTGTGTTTTTCTGTTTTAGTTCATTTCGATCACACAGATTTTGCTTGGATTGAGTCAGAATCATTTGATTTATTCATCTCAATTTTAACATTAATGATTTTTGTTTTACCAATCATAGCGGTGAAATTCTTCAAAAAGGATTGATGTTCTTTTAAAAATTTTCGATCAAAACAATGATATCTTCGTTCACACGTATTTAATGTTCATTTAAGTAATTATACTCAATCTTAAGTCGTACATTTAATTCGGTTTTATAGGGTAAATTAAATTTTCATCCTAACAGGTAATTTTCACGTTTGAAAATGAATGTAAAAAAGTTGAAAAAGGTAGCAATTGTTGTTTATTGCTACCTTTTTTTATTCCCATTGCATGTGATTAATTACTGGTTCAATACTCTGAACTTCCTCCCAAGTAAAAGCTTGATTTTCAAATTCAACACTTTGATCCGGATAGATGAGCCAATTGATTGTTCTGTTGCCAATTGCATAGGTAGCTCTGAAAACACACGCATTAACACGCGAAATAGTTAAAGGATAATACACTTGTAAATTTTTATGGAAACTCTCCGTTTTTTTTGGAGAACTATAACTGTAACTAATCCAGCCTTTTTTTACATATTCTTGAATCGTTTTTTGCAAAAAGTATGGCGTGTAATAAGTTTTTAAGGTAACTTTTGCAGTGTAATTGTTGTAATATTCTTCCCATTTAGTTGGTAAATCCCAATGCTGCTCGTTGAATAAGTTTAGTAATTTTTTCACTTCAACATTAGTGGTGTCTTTTTTCAATAAACCTGCAAAGGTGAATACATGTAAATTCAAATACAAGGTAGGATAATAGGAGATTGAATTCGCATATGGAAATTGAATTTTCTTATTCCATTTCTCGTGAAAAATATAAAATAATTCAGCCAAACTGTCGATGCTTTTATTAGAAATGATGGTTTTACTTGAATCTTGTTGATTCCATCGGCTCAATTGCTCATAGGCTAATTGGTAAAAGGTTTCTTGAATTGCTTTAGGTTGAGTGATAAAACTAACTTTCGCTTGTTTGACGGTTGATTTGTAATTTTTATCGATGCAACCTTCTACATAGTTTTGAGAAAAAATCAATTGATTAGCTTGTTTGAATTGTTGTGTTAACCCATTTCGTATCCCATTGGTATAATGACTATTCACAAGCGTATTTCCCAAACTATCTAATTCAAGGTATTGTCCAACTAATAAGTTATTGTGTCGTAAAGACGATTTTTGTTTGATTCCATTACTATTGTAATATTCTTCGATACGTTCGTTGTTTTTGTCTTGAATAACTTTTTTCAGATTGGCATTATCGTAATAGGTTAATTGCTCAAAATTAGCGTATTCATTTCCAGTTGTTTTAGTTACTTGTTCCAATATCACGCCTTTTTCATTCCATTCTTTTCTGCAAAATTGTTCTTTATCTACTAACTTTTTGTTGGTTGTTAATTTCGCAATTTGCCCATTTTCATAAAATTCAATGTAAGTGGTATCGCTTTTAGCTGTTCGATTGTGGATTAGTTGAAGTTGACCAGAAGGAAACCATTTTTTTTCATTTCCTGCCCTGAAATCTCCTTTGACAATTTCAAGTTCATGCATTAATCGACCTTGATTATCCCATTCTTTTTGATAGCCATTTCCTTCGAAATCCATTACATCTTCTTGGATTTTTACTCCTTGATCATTCCAGTAAATTTCGTTCGGTTGAAAAGGATGATTGGAAGTAATGTCATAGGTACGTTCGTATTTTCTTTGACCATTGTCATGCCATCCTTTCCACATTCCAGCTTTCATGTTTTGCGAATAATGTTGCTCTTCGAAAATCTTTCCATAATAATTGTAACCTATCCAAACACTGTCCTGATGACCATCTTTGTAAAAACCAGTTTGGGTTAACTTACCTTCGTCGGAGTAGCGTTCAAAAGGTCCGTCTTTGGAATAACCATCTGTATCATACAAAACGAGTTTATGGCGAATGCGTTCTTGTAATTTCCCGTTTTCAAAGAACGTCAAGGATTCGCCAAAAGGAACTTGTAAATACGTATAACCTTCTTCATCAACCGTATGTGGTGGGTAGTCTTTTTCATCATAAATAGAATTTAATTCGGATTTCTTGACGAAAGCATAAGTGTTGGCAAAGCGTTTTTTACCGTTTAAATGGAAATCTATTTGTTGGTGACATCTTCGTCCCGTTTTGTCGAAGAAAAAGATGGATTGTTGTTGTAAATTTCCATTTTCCCAATAAATAGTCATTTCACAGATAATAGAATCTTTCTTTCCGTTGTAAAAAACTGTTTTTATCCGTGGTCTAAAATCGTAATAGTTGAGAATTTCTTCTTGAATTTTGCCATTTTTAAAAACGCGTTTTTCGTAGATTCTACCATTTGAAAGTGTTTGACAAACGCCTTCTTTTTTCGTTTTTAAATCATCTTCAAAATACGTTGAAAACAAGTAATGTCCACCCGTTTTATTATGGTGTTTAAATTCACATCGTTCTTGAGCCTTTCCTAAAACGAACATGCTACAAAAGAACCCTAAAACAACTATTTTTACATTCATACAACTTGTGTTACAACAAATGTACAAAAAGGTTCACTCATTTTTCGTTTCATTTCAAACAGATAGCCTTATATTTGTCCTCAAATAAAATACGATGAAAATTTACAATAATATATTAGAAACGATTGGGAATACGCCTTTGGTTCGTTTGAATGTCATCACAAAGGATGTGAAAGCGACTGTTTTAGCAAAAGTTGAAACAACCAACCCAGGGAATTCTGTGAAAGACCGAATGGCTGTTAAAATGATTGAAGATGCTGAAAAAGCAGGTTTAATTCAACCAGGAGGAACAATCATTGAAGGAACTTCAGGGAATACAGGAATGGGATTGGCGTTGGCGTGCATCATCAAAGGATATAAATTGATTTGTGTGTTAAACGACAAACAATCGAAGGAGAAAATGGATATTTTAAGAGCTGTTGGAGCAGAAGTAGTTGTTTGTCCTACGGCTGTTGAACCAACGGATCCACGATCTTACTACTCAGTTTCTCGAAGATTAGCTGAAGAAACACCGAATTCTTGGTATGTGAATCAATACGATAATTTATCCAATCGAATTGCACATTACGAATCTACTGGACCTGAAATTTGGGAGCAAACAGGCGGTAAAATTACGCATTTCGTTGTTGGAGTAGGAACAGGTGGGACAATTTCTGGTGTTGGAAAATACTTGAAAGAAAAAAATCCAGCCATCAAAATTTGGGGAATTGACACGTATGGTTCTGTCTTTAAAAAATACAAGGAAACAGGAATTTTTGATGAAAACGAGATTTATCCATACATCACAGAAGGAATTGGAGAAGACATTTTACCGAAGAACGTAGATTTTGATATCATTGATTTATTTGAAAAAGTAACGGATAAAGATGCAGCCGTTTACACCCGTAAAATTGCCCGTGAAGAAGGAATTTTTGTTGGAAATTCAGCTGGATCAGCAATTAAAGGGTTGTTGCAATTGAAAGACCAATTGAAAGAAGACGATTTGGTTGTGGTTTTATTTCACGATCATGGAAGTCGTTACATTGGTAAAATTTTCAACGATGAGTGGATGCGTGAACGCGGATTTTTAGATGAAGATTTTAAAACGGCAGGAGAATTGGTTGCACAACACAGAGATACACCATTAGTAAGTGTTTTTGCAGAAGAATTGGTATCGCATGCCATCGCTAAAATGCGTAAGTTTTCAATTTCACAAATTCCAGTAATGAAAGACGGCGTTTTTGTTGGTTCAATTGATGATAGTAATGTTTACCAATTGTTGGTTGAGAATCCAAGTTTACGTGATGCGCCAATTTCTTCAATCATGGGAGCAGCTTATCCAGTGGTTAAAGAAGCGACGCATTTAGATGATTTGTGCAAACTAATTAATAAAAATACACCAGCTGTTTTGGTAGAAATGAATAATGGTAACTACCATATTGTTACACGTTACGATATCATTTCAGCAATGTCATAAATGGCGAAAGAATTTATAGATCAACTGCATCAAACAATCCGATTGGACCAAAAACCACATCGGATTGTTTCGTTGGTGCCTTCACAAACTGAATTATTAGCTAATTTAGGATTGGAGCAAGAAGTGGTCGGAATCACTAAATTTTGCATTTATCCTGAAAAATGGTTCAATGAAAAAAAGCGGGTTGGCGGAACAAAAACGGTTGATATTGAAAAAGTCCGACAATTGCAACCCGATTTAATCATAGGAAATAAAGAAGAGAATACGGCTTCAGATATTCAGGCGCTGCAATCCATAGCACCGGTTTGGATGAGTGACATTGAAACCTTTGAAGATGCTTTGAACATGATTCAGTCAGTTGGAGCAATGTGTGAAAAACAAGATCAAGCAACTCAGCTTATTCAAGAAATTTCAGCAGCTTTTGGAAAACTTCAACCGCTACAATTACCTAAAAGTGTACTTTATTTCATTTGGGATGCGCCAAAATTTGTAGCAGGTAAAAACACGTTCATTGATGCCATGTTACAAAAATGTGGGTTGATTAATTATTCTTCTGAAACGCGTTATCCTGAATGGAATGGAACAACTGACGCTGTAGATATCGTTTTCTTAAGTTCAGAACCTTTTCCTTTCAAAGAAAGTCACCTAATAGAATTTCAAAATAGTTTTCCATCAGCTAAAATTGTTTTAGTAGACGGTGAATATTTTTCCTGGTATGGATCACGCTTAAAAGATGCGCCCAGGTATTTTGAAGCCTTAATTCAGCAACTGACTTAATAAAACAAATCGAATTAATTCATTCGTAGCCAAATAGTTTTGATGGAATTCTAATTGTCCTTTCAACTTATAATAATTCGAAGAAACTTGTTTTAATTCTATTCGAATCGCCTTGTTTTTTTCGACAAATTGTTTGCTTGCTTTGTAAAGTGGAATGAGTTCCATTAACGAATACAAAATGCCGCCACCATCAATTTTAAATAAGGGTTTAAGTTGTCCATTAATCGATAATATATTAGTGGTTTTCGAACTGTTTAGTTGAGGAGAAGCACTTCTTCCAATGTAAAAACTGGTTGGGCTTAGTTGCTTGAAGTGGATTACTTTTTTATCAAATACCACACGGTGATCACCTAAAGTGCAGCCAATTTTTTCCAATACAACTTTGTTACTCATCAATTGTTGGATGTCCACATTTTTTTTACACTGAATGATTAAATCGATTGTTGGAATTACCCAAGTTTTATCTTCTTTAGAAATAATTGAACTCCCGAAATAATTCAGAGAAATAGCTGAAATAGCGGGTAATTTAAACCCAAATGTTTTGAATAAAAACGATTTCAAGCTATCGTTTGCAGCAGTTGGAATGATGGAGGTGGAAACATGAAAACCCTTTGCTTGTAAGTTACGAATTGAAGAGAAGTCAAAGTGATCCTTGCCATTTAAGTGGTAAGCGCCTTTGAATAATAAATTGTTTTTAGTGACATTTAAATCAGCCGTTCCGTTCAGTTGCATGGTGCCAATTTGCATTTTTTTACTGCGAATAGAAATTGCTTCATTTTTTGCTACTGGAACGTTTGTTTTCGTTGTTACAATGGTTTGAGCCAGCTGTTGAAGTTTGGAAAAATGTTGCTGTGATTTAGATAAGAATAAAACGCCAACATTCATTTTGCATGCGCCTGGAATTCGTTTTGTTTTCAAAAAAGCAAGAAAAGCCACTTCATCTTCAATGTTTAACAAAACACCCATCATTTCTTTCTTCTGAAAAGGAATTTGAAATAATAGTTGATTGGAAAGCGGTACAATTCCAATTGGCTTATCGTCGGCTACTTTTTCTTTAAAGACAGCAGTTTCAATTAATTGAATTAATTCTGCATCGTCTAATTTTTTTAAGGTATTGATAAATGCTTGATTGGCTAATTTCTTAGCATTCAATTGAATAACCAATGAAGCATTTGCTGGAATATGGTTGAGGTTTTCATTTTTATCTTCAATTAAAATAAGTGAAGTTAGGCGAAAAAATAATCCAATCGTAACAAGAACAAGTCCTGCAATAATTAAGTTTAACAATCCTTTTTTTAGATACATAGAACAAATGTAAATGTAAATCTAATTCAACCGTCAATTCAAGGATAAAATCTTTTGAATATTTCAATAGCCAGGTCATTCAATCGTTCATAATTTCGTAAATTTGTCCAAAATAAAATCAAATGAAGAAAGCGATTATACGGTTATTTTTTAAGCTAATTGGATGGAAAATTGACGAAGCATCTTTACCGAAACTTCAGAAATGTGTAATTGTTGTTGGTCCGCATACGTCAAATTGGGATTTTATTTACGGGCGATTAGCTTTTTCTTTATTTGGTATTCAACCAAAAATATTAATTAAAAGTGATTTGTTTTTCCCTCCGTTGGGTTGGATTTTGAAAGCGTTGGGCGGAATTCCTGTCGATCGTTCAAAACGCAACAATATTACAGAACAAGCGTCTAAATTATTCACTGAAAACGACCAAATGTATATGGTTTTCACACCGGAAGGGACGAGAAATTACAATCCCAATTGGAAAAAAGGATTTTATTACATTGCTCAAAAAGCGTCCGTTCCAATTTATATTTGTTACATAGATTTTAAAACTAAAACGGGTGGTTTTCATTCGCAATTTGACCCTACAGGAAATGTTGATGAAGATATTTTAGCCATTAAGAAAGTATTGAGTCAATTTAAAGGAAAATTTCCAGAAAAAGGAATTAGGTAGTTTTTTTTAGCTGCCCCGTTTTTGGGTCAAAGCCATACGGACAATGTTTGCAACCACTTTTACAGCAATACCCTCTTTTTAAATGGTATTTTTCTGTGAAAACAATGTAGCCTTCGTCCGATAAATAATAATCACCTTGATCGAGATTATTTTTTTTAGAAAAACCAGTTTTGTCAATATTCATAGTACAAATATAATCATCAATAGCAAGTAAGTAATGTTTTCAACCAATCGTTCAGTTCTTCAACAAATTGATTTGTCTTTGCTTAACAAATCAGGCAACGAATTGTTTATTAAACGCGATGATTTAATTGATCCTTTCGTTTCAGGAAATAAATGGCGGAAGTTAAAATATATTATTTCAACCGTAATTCAAGCGAAAAAAGAAGGTGTTTTAACCTTTGGCGGCGCTTATTCCAATCATTTGTTAGCGACAGCAGTTGCGTGTCAAAAGGCAGGGTTAAAATCAATTGGAATTGTTAGAGGGGATGAATTAACGGCGCAATCCAATAAATTATTGCAAATGTGTGAAGCTGCTGGTATGCAATTGGAATTTATCACACGAGAAGAATACGCACTCCGAAACGAGAAATTTTACAAAGATGAGTTAGCAGGGTTGTATTCAAATTTTCACCTTATTCCAGAGGGTGGAGCTGCTTATCTAGGAATGATTGGCTGTCAGGAAATTTTAGCAGAAACGCCCAATGATTTTGACTATGTGTTTGTGGCGCAAGGAACCACCACCACAAGTTGTGGAGTAGCGATGGCCTTACCTGAAAAAACGACTTTGTGTGTCGTACCTGTTTTGAAAGGGTTTGATTCGAAGGCAGAAATGGCAAAATTGTTTGGTTATTCCGGTTTTAGTAAAGAAACCATTGATGAGCTACTTGAAAAAACGCTTGTTTTAAGCGACTTTCATTTTGGCGCTTATGGAAAATACACACCAGAATTGCTTCAATTTATGGAGGAAATTTTTCAAGAAACGAGCGTTCCACTTGATCCAATTTATACAGGTAAAGCATTTTATGCAATGGTTAATTGGGTTTTGACATCTGGAATTACAAATAAGAAACTACTATTCGTTCACACGGGAGGGATAGAAGGAGGTAGAGCGATTGCTGAAAAGGAAAACAAGGTGTTTTTTTAGTGGTTTTTTGAATAAGTATGCTTCTGTAAACTTTATTCTTGCTGGGTTCTTTACAATATTGCAATGTTGTAAAATTATAGTTAATTCTAAGCTAACAACTGAATAATTTCCACCGTTTCTTTCACATCATGCACCCTTAAAATTGACGCGCCTTTTTGTACGGCCAAAGTGTTTAACACCGTTGTACCGTTTAACGCTTCTTCAGGAGTGCAGTTAAGTTTTTTATAAATCATAGATTTTCTAGAAATTCCCACCAAAATTGGACGCTCAAGTACGTGGAACAGGTTTAAATTTTTGAGGATGTACTCATTTTCTTCCTGAGTTTTTCCAAAACCAAATCCAGGATCGATAATCACATCGTGAATGCCTAGCTCGTTTAAATCATTCAGTTTTTTAGAAAAATAAACCATCATTTCTTGAAACAAGTTGGTTTTTTGTTCCACCGCATGCATGTTTTCCATTTTGTCATTAGAATGCATCAAAATATAGGGAACTTTGTATGCTGCCACTACGTTTAAAAGCGTTGGATCAAATTCGCCTCCACTGATATCGTTGATACAGCCAACGCCCAAATCGAGTCCTGTTTTCGCCACATTTCCCCGAAAAGTATCCAGCGAAATTAGTGTTGAAGGAAATTCTTTTAAAATCCATTGAATCGGTTGTGAAATGCGCTTAATTTCTTCTTCTTCTGAAATAATTTCGGATCCAGGTCGCGTTGAAAATGCTCCAATATCAATGCATGCTGCACCTTCTTGCAAGAATTGCTCAACGCGTGAAAGGATTTTTTTTTCATTTGTTGCTCTACTGTCTTCAAAAAACGAGTCGGGAGTGAGGTTAATAATCCCCATAACAATAGGTTTCGATAAATCAATCAATTTATCCTTCAACAGAACTTGTCTATTTTTTGGAAAATGTGTAACTTCAACGCTTGAAATGTCCATACTAAATTAAATGAGTCAAACTAATAAAGAATATGCAAATGTAATCAATGTTTGCAGAGATATCTTTTCTAAGAAAACAAAAGATTATGGAACGGCATGGCGTGTATTGCGACCAAGTTCTTTAACGGATCAAATTTTTATTAAAGCACAACGCATTCGTACCCTTCAAGAAACGGGAGAAAACAAAGTGGGTGAAAGTGCGGAAGATGAATTCAAAGCGATTATCAACTATTGCATCATGGCAATTATTCAGTTGCGAGAAACTTCATTGACTGAATTGGAGGTCGATTCTTCTATAGCAGATGCTTTGTATGAAAAATATGCAACCGAAGCATATGAGTTAATGGCGAAGAAAAACCATGATTATGGTGAGGCTTGGCGTTCAATGCGCGTGAGTTCTTTAACAGATTTGATTTTAATGAAATTGTTACGTGTGAAACAAATTGAAGACAATGAAGGCGCAACAATTATTAGCGAGGGCATTGATGCAAATTATTTTGACATGCTAAATTATGCTGTATTCTCTTTAATCTTATTAACCGAAAAATAATACGTATGAAATTTAAACAAAAAGCAACTTTAGAAGGTAGATCGTTTATTTTTAATCTTTTATTTGTCGTTCTCAATTTGACAGGTTTATCGCTTGTTGTGATGGGTTCACATGTGAATTTTGAAGCACATTCAACGGCATTAAAAATTATAGGATATTTATTACTGACTTCAAGTTCGGTATTTATTTTAGTATTTAGAGGGCGCTTATTGATGTCGTCCATCGCACGGGTTTTAGTTGGAGGATTGTTCATTGTTTCAGGACTCGTAAAAGCAAATGACCCCATTGGATTTGCTTATAAATTAGAAGAGTATTTTGAAGATGGAGCTTTGGCATATCGAATTAAAGAGTTATTCAATTGGCCAAGCTTTTCGTTAGAATTCATGATTGATTCTGCCCTGTTTTTATCGGTCTTAATTTGTATCGTTGAAATAGTTTTGGGAGTGCTCACAATCATTGGCGGAAAGATAAAATTAGTTTCCTATTTGATGCTTTTAATGATGTTTTTCTTCACTTTTTTAACGTGGCATACTGCAAATTGCGATGCTTCAAAAAAATATGTTGATCGCGACACATATGCCATTAATGAACAATTAGCGCAGATAAAGCTTGAAGAAGCAAAAACAAATAAATCGATTAAAATTATTTCTAAATCGTCAACTGAATTGGTTGTTGATGAAATGAAACAACCGCAATGTGTTTCTGATTGTGGCTGTTTTGGCGATGCAATGAAAGGATCAATTGGACGCTCGTTAACACCAAAAGAATCGCTATGGAAAGACATTATTTTAGTTTATTTAGTCCTTTGGATTTTTATTTCACAATGGATAATTGACCCAAATACACGTTCTCAAAACAGAGGTTTTATAGTAGCTTCGATGCTTGTTATTGTATTCTTTTCTTGGGTGTTTGGTTGGTATTTCCCCGTAATATTCTCCATTGTTGTAATTTACGCAGCACTTTGGGTTCTCAACTTGAAAAATCCAATCATTGCAAACTATTATGGTTCTTCAGTGCTTATTACTGGCGCCACAATACTTTTAACATCTTACGTATTGCACTATGAGCCTTTGAAAGATTACCGTCCGTATGCTGAAGGTTCAAATTTGATTGAAAAAATGAACGATGGAGTAGAAGGAAAGTACGAAAGTATGTTGGTCTATGTCAATAAAAAAACAGGAGAGAAGAAAGAGTATTCATCCACTTCAAAAGAGTACTTGGATTCTAAAATCTGGGAAAAAACGGAATGGAAGTACTTAGAAATGACCCAAAAAGAAATCATTGCCAGTAAAATTCCATCAATTACAGATCAATTCAATCCTTTTTTACCGGTTTCTGAGTTAACACCAACTGAACTGAAAATGCCAATTGTAAAACAATTGATGACAGGCGGAACAATCAAAGGATTGCGTTTAAGAGACTATGTCAATGCTACTAAAATTGAAGTTCCAATGGATGAATATTCAACTGAAAATTATCCTTCATTGGATTATGCAATCTTAGATACGGTTGAATTGATGAATCCTGAATTCACTGAAGTGAGTTTAAGAGATTATATTGTTCATGAAAAAACGATTTTCATGTTAACTTCTAAAAACTTGAAAGAGGCAAGTTGGGAGCACATTGATCGCTACAAAGAAATCGTTTCGTATTGTCGCCAAAAAAAGATTCCTTTTATTTTGGTTACAAATTCGAATCGTATGGAAATTGATGCCTTTAGAAAAGCTAACAACTTTGACATTCCAATTTTCTTAAATGATGAAACTGAGTTAAAAGCCATTGCACGTTCAAATCCATCTTTAATGGTGCTGCAAAAGGGAATTGTAAAAGGTAAATACCCAACGAATTCAACACCTTCTGTTGAGTGGTTAAAGAAAAACTGTTTACAAAAATGACTAGAAAAAAAATTGTAGCAGGTAACTGGAAAATGAATTTAGTGGCTGATGAAGCCATTGCTTTGGTTAATGCTATTTCACAACTACAACAAACTAATTCAGCTGTTGAGTTAATGTTTTTTCCACCTGCGCTATACATACAATCATTGAAACATACAACCTTGAAAGTTGGTGCGCAAAATTTTCATCCAGCAGAAAAAGGAGCTTTTACAGGTGAACTTTCGATCAACCAATTAAAAGATGTTGGTGCGTCAATAGTGTTAATTGGGCACAGTGAACGCAGAGAATTGTTTTTTGAATCCAATTCATTTTTAAAAGAAAAAGTGGATGCTGCAATTGCGCATAATATGCCGATCATATTTTGTTGTGGCGAACCTTTGTCAATTCGTGATGCTGGCAATGCACTTGAATTTGTAACGCAACAATTAACAGAAAGTTTGTTTCACCTTTCTCCAGCTCAATTGGTTAATGTAACAATCGCATACGAACCTATTTGGGCTATTGGAACAGGAAAAACGGCAACGGTTGAAGAGGCTGAAGCAATGCATAAAGGCATTCGAAACGCTATTCAAGCTCATTATCAATCTTCTGAAACTGCTGCTTCAATTTCCATTCTATATGGTGGAAGTTGCAATCCATCCAACGCTGCAGAGTTATTTGCTTGTCCAAATGTAGATGGTGGACTCATCGGAGGTGCGGCATTAGATGCTACTTCATTTATCGCAATCGCAAACGCATTTTAATGGATTATTTAGAACTAACAATCGATTTTCAACCCAAAGATCCTTGGGCTGAAATTGCACTCGTACAATTGGCGGACCAAGGTTATGAAAGTTTTGTTGAAACAGAAACTGGAATTGTAGCTTACGCCCAAGTAACAGCAGTTGATGTGCTTCAACCTTTGAAAGGCACATTTTTAGCAGAAGTTCAATCGGATGTTGCAATTACCTATAAAACTAAAATAATTCCACAACAAAATTGGAACGCAACTTGGGAAGCTGATTTTCAGCCAGTAGTTGTTGAAGATTACTTGACGATTTTAGCGCCTTTTCACGATAAAACGAACCGTAAGGGAATGTTGGTTGAGATATTGCCTAAAATGTCGTTTGGAACAGGGCACCATCAAACAACATGGATGATGTCAAAAGCACTTTTTGAATTGGAAAAAATGCCAAAAAAAGTGTTGGATATGGGAACTGGAACAGGTGTTTTAGCCATCATTGCTGAAAAATTAGGGGCAGAACAAATTGTAGCTGTTGACATTGAAGATTGGTCAGTAGAAAATACAATCGAAAATGCAGAACGTAATGATTGCCATGCAATTACAGCAATTTGTGGAGATATTGATGTGATAGAAGAGCAACAGTTTGACTTGATTTTAGCGAACATCAATAAAAATGTATTAAAATCACATATTCCAACATACAGTCAACTTTTGGTTGAAAATGGAACCTTATTTCTAAGTGGATTTTTTGATTCAGATGTCGAAGAATTGGTTAATTTTTGTTTCCAACATGGTTTAACGAAACGACGTGTGTTGAACAAAGATAATTGGGCCGCAATTGAATTATACCGTTAAACCTTTTTTTATGCAACGCATTTTATTTTTTTGTATTCTTTTTGTTTCGACGCATGTGTTTGGTCAAACATTTTCAGAAAATCGCGAAAAATTCGCTAAGGAATTTCATCAATTATTATCCGATTATGGCAAGGGTGATTACCAAGAGTTTAGTAAAAAAGTAGTTGCAAAAGAATTAATTGAAAATCCAGCTTTTACGGCTGCCTATTTTTCAAAAATGGTAGCTGTCTCTAACCAATTGGTTGAGAAAAAAATGAAACCCTATCCAGAAATTTACAATTATGTGTATTCTGTTGTTGCGTTGGTTCAAACGAAACAATCAACGGCCAGTTTTAACGCTTGGCATAGTACAATAGATAAATTGTTATTGTCAAAAAACGCCAAAAAATTTGAAGATTTTATTGACTTGTCTGCAAGCTTTTTTTCGGCTAGAAAAATTGCGATTGCATCGAACTTCACTTGGTTTTATGAAGGAGGAAGCTTTTCTTTTGATTACAGCGATAAGCCAATTTTCCGTTTTGAAGGTGGTAACTTAGCATGTAAAATCGAAAACAACCGAAAGTCATCTAAAAGTGATCCTGATTTTTTAGACAGTTTGGTGATTTATAAAACTTCTGGTGAATTTGACCCTTTGACAAAAAAATGGACCGGTAAAAATGGAAAAGTAACGTGGGAGAAAGTTGGCTTGTCTGCACAAACAACCTTTGCAGTTTTAGAAAATTATGAAGTCAATTGTAAAGTTTCATACATTAACGTTGATTCTGTTTTATTGACGAGTACGTATTTTAAACAACCAATTTTAGGGAGTTTAACGGACAAAGCAATCACTATCAACCGTGAAATTGACCGTGTGTATCCACAATTTACTTCTTCCAATAAATTATTAGAAATTAATAAAATTGTTCCTTCTATCGATTATAAAGGTGGTTTTTCTTTGGAGGGCGCTAATTTCGTTGGAAAAGGGACTGTGAAAATTCCAGCAGCAATTACGTTCTATAAAAATGACAAACCCTTTATTCGTCAATTTGGGCAAGAGGTTATTGTGAACCAACAATCACTAAGAATGTACCAATCTGCAAGTACGATTTATTTAGGTGCTACAGATTCTATTTACCATCCTAGTGTTTCCTTTTTTTACGATATTTCAGCAAAGAAAATTGAATTTGCACGCTCAGCTAGTGGTTTAGGTCAAGCTCCTTTTCAAGATTCATACCATCAAATCGATGTCTACGCGCCCAAAATTGTTTGGCATTTAGATTCAATGTCGCTTAGTTTTACGTATGATGTTGGAACTTCCCAAGAAAAAAGGAGTGCAGTTTTTGAATCGAAAGCATTTTTTGACAATCAACTCTATACTAAATTTCAAGGTTTACAAGGTGGTAATTCCATTAACGACTTGTATCAATATGCTTACAAAAATGATGTGTATGAGTTTGACGAGGGAACAGCTGCTACTGCTTTGAAATTAATTATAGATCAAGCTAAACCTATCTTATTGGAATTGTCAAATGCTGGATTTATTCAATACGATCTGGTTGCAAAGCGCGTGAAAATAAATTCAAAACTAGAAAATTTTGTCAAGGCAAAAATGGCCAAAACAGATTATGATAACATTCGTTTTATTGCAGATTTACGACCGATTGCACTTCAGAATTACACCGAAGATGAACTGCGAAAAGATCCAAATTTAGGACGTTTGAAACAATTGTACCAACATCAAAACAGCGTGCGTAAAGCAGCTCAATATTTTGCGAAAATTAATTTAAAGTCCTTTGATTTAAAGGTGATTTCAGTTGATGAGTTTAATATTGCTGAAAAACAACAAGCGTTCATTGTACCAGACAATAGTGAAATCACCATGAAACGTAATCGTTCAGTTGATTTTACGGGTTGGGTTAACGTTGGTAAATTGGAAGTAAAAGTTTTGAATGGAAGTTTTAACTACGAAAAATTTAAAATTAACTTAGACAAAACAGCTTCAGCCATTTTCAAAGTGAAGCCTTTAACTGAAAAAGATGGTTCTAAATCAATTGCTTTACAAAGTGCTATTCAAGGAATAATTGGTGAGATATTAATTGATTCTACGATTAATAAGTCTGGAAATGATTTAAAAATTTCAAGTTTCCCCAAATTAATTGTCGGAAATAAAACAAACGTTTATTACAATTCAAAGGAAATTTTCAAGGGCGCATACGACAGTACTCGTTTTTATTACACGATTGCACCGTTTGTATTGGATAGTTTAGCCAATTTCAAAGAAAATTCGTTTGCGTTGAATGGCGAATTAACGTCAGCCGGAATCTTTCCAACGATTAAACAAGCGTTAAAAATTATGCCAGATTATTCGTTAGGTTTTTCAATGAAAGCACCAAAAGAAGGCTACAGTTTTTATGCGACAAGTGCCGCTTATTCGAATAAAATTGTATTATCGAACAATGGATTGCAAGGCGCTGGAAGCATAGATTTTATTTCAGCAAATGCAGAATCTAAGCTGTTGAGTTTTTTGCCAGATTCGACAATTGGGATGGCGAAGTTTACCAATAAACCTGTTGAATCAGGAATTGAATACCCTGATATGAATGCTGACTTAGCCTTTATTTCATTCTTGCCGAAAGAAGCAAAAATGTATGTGCGATCGCATCCAAAAAGCGGAATCAGCATTTTTAACAATGAAGCCAATTTAAAAGGTACAGCTGTCATTAGTAAATTGGGTGTTACAGCAACAGGTTCAATCAACTATAAAAAAGCAGCAAGTCATTCTACCAATTTCGTTTTCAAACGTTGGAATATTTTAGCAGATACATCAAGTTTTATTCTTCGAAATGATTCCATTGTTGTGAATCAAAATCCTGTTGCTTTCGAAGCGGATAATGTGAAGTCTAAAATTTCCTTCAAAGAACGCGTAGGTGAATTTTATTCCAACAGTGGAGCAACACGAGTTTATTTTCCAGATAACCAATTTGCTTGTAACATGGATAAATTTGTTTGGAAAATGGAATCCATCTTTGTCGACATGGAAGCTGGTTCAACCAACCAATCTAGAGAGTTGGACATTGACGGGCCTAATTTCTTCTCTACAAATCCGAAACAAGACTCGTTGAATTTCAAAGCACAAAAAGCTAAGTTTGATATTTCTCAAAAAATCATTTATTGTTCAGGTGTTAATTATGTTCCAGTTGCAGATGCGCGAATTTATCCAGATAGTTCAAAATTATTAATTCGTGTAAAAGCTAAAATCGATCCTTTTGTGAACGCTGAAATTATTGCCAATTCAATTACAAAATACCATTCGTTCAATTCTGTTGAGGCAACAATATTAACCCGTAAATCATATGAAGCCAAAGGAAAATACAATTATTACAATGCAGATAGTTTGTTGACACAAATTGATATGAAAACGATTTATGTTGATACCTCTTTTCAAACGATTGCAAAAGGAGTTATTGCAAAAGATTCAGCTTTCCAACTTAGTAAACAATTTGATTTTTATGGAAATTTAACTATTCAAGCAGGAAATAAGTTCTTATTATTTGATGGTGCGACTAGAATAAACCATTCGTGCGATAAATTTGATCGTAATTGGATGAGTTTTAGTGCGCCAATTGATCCGCAAAACATTCAAATTCCTGTTTCTACTGAAATGAAAAATTTAGAAAAGGAGCCACTTTCAGCAGGAATTGTATGGCGCAATTCTCCAAATACTGATAGTATTGTTTTGTATCCTACGTTTTTATCAAAAATTGAAGACAAGACAGATCCTATTTTCTTTACATCCAATGGTTTTCTTCAATACAACAAAAAGTCAGCTGAATTTCAAATTGGCTCAAAAGAAAAGCTGAAAAATCAAGTTGATGTGGGTAATTATTTAGCCTTGAATACAAAAACATGTTCGATGGCAGGAAATGGAACGATTCAACTTGGTTTTGATTATGGCGCAGTAAAAATTGATGCAGTAGGAGGGATAACTTACGATCAAGAAAGTGGAGAAACTGCAGTGAATATGACGGCTAAGTTTCAAATTCCGCTGATGCAGAATCAATTTGAAGCAATGGCGAAGAAAATCAATAACATCGATGGGTTGAAATTAGTCGAATTGAAAAACACTAATTTAGAACAAGCCTTGTTGACTTGGACCGATCAAAAAACAACCGATAAATTCAAATCCGATTATACTTTAAAAGGGGAGGTTAAAAAATTGCCTAATAACCTTGAAGATGGAATTGTAATTACGGGAATTAAAATGCAAAGTTTCGATAAAGTTGATGCCCAAGAGAAAGGTTTAAAAACGTCTGTTTCGACAGCTTCGCTTGTCAATTTTTATGGAATACCAATTTTAAAAAATGTTCCATTTAGGTTGTTTCTTCAGCAAATTTACAGTGAAAATGGTGCGGATCGTTTTGGAATGCAATTCAATTTACCGGCAGGAAACGATTATTATTTTGATTATGAATTTGAGAAAAAAGACGGTTTCTTACGCGTAATTTCAGGTGACGTTGATTTGATGAATGACATTCGTTCACTTAAATCGGATAAAAAACAACATAAAAACTTTAAATTTGACGCAGCTACGCAACAAATTTATTTAAGTAAATTTTTAAGACTATTTGAACTTTAAAACATGAATGCACTACTGTTTATATTGATTGCTTATTTATTAGGTTCTATTCCAACTGCTGTTTGGGTGGGCAAATCATGGTACAACATTGATGTGAGAAAACACGGAAGTAAAAATGCTGGAGCTACCAATACGTTTCGTGTGTTAGGAAAAAAACCAGGAATTATCGTTTTAATTATTGATATTATTAAAGGAGCAATCGCTTCTTTGTTGCCCTTATACTTTTATACAGGAACTACGGATCAAATTGTGAATCTTCAAATTATTACTTCCATTGTTGCTGTTGTTGGACACGTTTTTCCTTGTTTTGCAAATTTTAAAGGAGGAAAAGGAGTGGCTACTTCCTTGGGAGTCATCATTGGTTTACATCCGTCAGCGGCCTTAATTTGTATGGCTGTGTTTTTAGTCGTTTTTCTCTCAACGCATTTTGTCTCGTTGGGCGCAATGTTGGGTGCCTTGACTTTTCCACTTTCCATCGTCTTCGTATTTCATTCACAATCGTTTTGGTTGGTTGTTTTTGCGCATTTTTTGTCTTTTTTAGTGATTTTAGCGCATCGCAAGAATATAAATCGATTGTTAAAAGGGGAAGAGAGTAAAATGCATGTTTTCAAAAAATAATCGTATAATTGTAAGCAATTCAATACGAATAAATTTCTTTACCAATTGAGACTTAAAGCGTTTTTCATAGCACTCTTTTTTTTAATTCCATTTTTTGGTGTTGGTCAAACAGCAAAGGAGTTAAAAAGTGATGCCAATAAATTATTTGAACAAGAACAGTTTGTTGACGCTACGCCGCTTTTTTCTCGCTTATTAGCCATTGAACCTAAAAATCACGAATACAATTTTAAGTATGGAACGTGTTTGTTGTTTCAATCCAATGACAAACAGAAAGCGCTAAATTATTTACAATACGCTGTTAAAAGTTCTGAGATTCAACCGGAAGCATATTTCTACTTAGGAAGGGCTTTTCACTTAAATTATTTGTTCAAAGAAGCGATTAAATCGTACACAAAATTTATTACATTAGCACCAAATTCTGACTTAAAAAATGCTGCTGAGCGCTATACCAACATGTGTCAGAATGGAAAAAATAAATTAACACAGTTCACAGATTTTGAAGTCATTGATAAACAAGAAATTCCATTAGAAGAATTTTATCGTTCGTATAAGTTAACTCAATTAGGTGGTGAATTAATTGTGGTGGCTGAATTTCAAACAAAATTGGATAAAAAGAAAAATCATCTTCCCTTGGTTTATTTTGGATCGGGTTCAACGGAGATTTATTATGCAAGTTATGGTGAAGACGCAACGAATGGCTTAGATATTTATAAACGTTCAAAAGCAAAAAGTGGGGGATGGTCAGAACCCATAAAATTAAGTAGTACAATCAATACATCATTTGACGAGAATTATCCTTTTTTCAATGAAAAAACTCGTGAGTTATTCTATTCATCGAACAGTTATGAATCGATCGGGGGATTTGATATTTTTAAAGCGAAACAATTCAACGAGGGCCAGTTTTCAAAACCAACGGCAATAGATTTTGCAATTTCGTCTTCTGATGATGATTTGTTATACATTTCTGATTCATTGGATCAACTTGCTTTTTTTGCCTCTACACGTAATTGTGAAGCTGGAAAAATTAATTTATATACCATTAAAAATGAGCGATTTATTCAAAATGATCGCTTGGTAAAAGGTGATTTTGTTTCATCGCTTGAAAATGGAATTACAGTTTCGGTCATTCAGCAAAAAACAGGTAAAACAATTGGTAATTTTTCTTCCAATGAAAATAAAGGGTATTATTTTTTGTTCCCTGAACCTGGCGCATACACGTTTGCATGTAAATTGGCAGCACAATCTGTTGTTATTCCATTAACGGTTGAAATTCCAACGAGCAGTAATCGCTTGCCTTTGGCGCAACAAATCGTGCATAAACGAATTGGGGGAGAAGATCGCTTGTCGTTGATTAACAGCGACACAATAACAGCCCAGAATAGCCCAGAACTATTGGCTGAATTGATTCGTCAAAAAGCAACATTAGATCGTTCAACTTCTCCGATGAGTGGTGAAAAAGTCAGTACGGAAAACCAGCAAGAATTAGCTGCAAAAGTCCTTCAGCAAGAAGCAGAATTGCACAAAAAAACAGCGCTAAAAGCTGAAGCGTTATCAGCAGTGAATACGGAAGTTACTTTAACTGAAAATGCATTTGATTATTCCATTTATCTAAAAAATAAGCGTTTAGTAGAATTGAATCAAAACTTAAAAGCTTTAATCGTTGCATACAACAATGAAAAAGTTCAAGATAAAAAACAAACAATTTTACAAGATGCCAATCAATTGGTTAACGAATTTAAAAAAGTAGAAGAACAAAAAGAAGCACTTTTAATACTCAAACAACAAAGTTTGACACCTGTAAAACAACAATTATCAGCTGTTGATCGCTTGCAAATCGCACCCATTCTCGACAAACTTTCAACTGCTGTTGCAGAAAAAAAACCTGCAAATCTGTCACCTACAGAACGTATATCCTTGGAAAATTTTCAAGCGCGAAAGCTACAAACTCCTGCTGAGAATTTCATTGCTGTTCAAGATTCCTTAGCGATAAAACAAAAAAAATTAAAAGAGTTATTGCTTTCAAATGCAAAGGAAATTAGTGCGCTTCAAAATACGATTACGCAACTCGACCAACAATTTGAACAAGTTACTGACATAAAGAAAAGTACTATAGAAGAACAAAAAAATAGCGCACTGTCAACCTTGAAAACGTACCAAGAAGAGCAGGCAATCGTCACTAAAAAAACTACTGTTCTGCAAGAAAAAATAAATGAAATTCAAACGAAAAACAGTGCTTTATCTGCGGTTTTAGCAACTGAAATCCCTGTGGCAAGTTCTGTTAAAGAGTTGTTAGCTGCATCCCAACAACAAGTTGCATCAAGTAATTCGACTACTTTACAAGATTTCATCGCTTTAACTGTTCAAAAAAATCCCTTACCTGCCGTTTCAACATCATTGGTCCAAAAATTTGAAAACGAACAAAAGTCGCATCAACATACCATTGAAAAAATTCAACAAAGTAAAGCCAATGAAACGGTTAAACAAGAAATGTTTGCCACTGAAAACAAACAGTTTATTGCTCATTTAGATCAAATAGAAACTCAGTTGGATGCTCAAACCCTTCCAACCTTATCAACGAAGGAGCAAGAAATATTGGGGCAATTAGCGCAACGTATTCAACAAGCAAAAGAAGCAACAGCTATTTCAATTGCTGACAATTCAAAAGATTCAGATGTTACTAAACAGGAAAAGTCACCTTTAATAAAAGCGAATCAACAAAGTAACGTTCTAATTGAAGAACAGCTAAAAAGTTTGCACAATAAATCTACGAATAAATTAACAGCGATTGAATCGAATACTGCTTTAGAAGCTGCTGAAAAATTGCAATTAATTGAGCAAGAAAATCAATCAATGCAAGTACAAGAAGACAGTATTTATCTTCTAATAGAACAACAAAAACGAGCTGAGCCTTCACTCGATCTTTCGAAAGAACGCATGGAACTTACTCAATTGAAAAAAGACAGAGAGAAGAATGTTCAATCTGCTATCCAACGTATTGAGCAAGCAGCGAATTCAACCATTCAACGACAAGAAAACACTGAAAATATTGGTTCTAATGCACTTTCTTCGAACGTTTCCCAATCAGATTCAACAGCTCGTTTTTCAGGTGAGAATACGCGTTCGACGAAAGTTTCCATAGATGAATTTCAACGATCTTTGAACCAATTGCAAGCAAATTTTGAACAGCAAACAGCGCGTATTCAAACAACTACGCCTGAAGAAAAAATTAGCTTATTGCAAGAGCAAACAATCGCGTGGCGCTCTCAATTGGAATCGAAAAAAGAAACACTAATAAAAGCTTCACTTTCATCAGTTGAAAAAGCTACATTCAATCAGTTAATTGATTCCACAATTGCACTAATTGACCAACAACTATCGCAACGTTCGGATGAACACAAAGTTCAACTTTCTAATTTATCGGAGGATCAATTGCAACAAAATCAGACGAATTACTTAAGAAAAATTGGTGTATTGAGTCCGGTTATGGCAATTCTTTCAGGAAAAAGCACCTTGCCAAAAGAAGCGCAATTGAACGAGTTGCAACAAGCTAGATCACTTCTTCAAGCTGCGCACGAACAAGAAGTAGTGTTGCAACAAAAAAAACCTGCTGATATTCAAGGAATTTCCAACCAATTATACAATGAACAATTGCTCAACTCCATTGAAGAAACCCAACAAAATCTCGAGAATGAAATAAAATTGTCAGTAATTGAAGCCAAAGAGCAAGAACAAATTGCTCAACTTGCACAAAGAGCAGAACAAGAAAGACAAGAAAATGAAGCTGTAGAAATTGCACAAAAGCTTCAAAATGCAGAAAAGAACAGCGATTTATCACCTTCTATGTCATCATTGGAAGCAGAAAGTAATTTTGTATTTAAATTACGTTCATCGTTTAAATCAAAAGAAATTCTAAGCTTCAATGCACAACAAGATCCAATCTTATTGCAACTGAAATTAGCAGAATGGAAGCGTTACAACAACTTTTTAACCAATCAATTGAAAGAATTAGAAGTTAGAAATACTAGCAAATCCGATGTTGAATTGGAGAAAAAATGGATTGAAGCTGAAATCGATCAAGTTCAACTAAACTTAGCAGAATTAACACAATTGGTTGCGACTAAAATCAAAACTAACTCCATTACTCCAAAACAAACATTGCCTGAAAATAGTGTGTTACAATTCCCTTCATCAGACACAGTAGGTCGTTCACTTGCATTTATTCCAATGGACGTTTCTATGCCAAATGGATTGATGTACCGCGTTCAAATTGGCGCATTTACAAAACCGATGTTAGTGGGTAACCATCCTTCGATTGAACCTATTTCTGGGGAACGCATGCGCAATGGTTGGTTCCGTTATTTGAGTGGATATTTTGGATCCCTCGACCAAGCGATTACAGCTCAATCGTACATTCGTCAAAATGGTTTTGCAGACGCTTATTTAGTTGCGTATTGTGACGGGCAAAAAATATCTTTACAACAAGCGAGTGAATACATTTACAACGGAATGTGTAAACCGTATAAAGGAACGACAGAAGTTCTTGCGAATCGAAGCGTATCAATTATAGAAAAAGCAACCACTGAAACAGCTACTATTCCTAATCCAATTTCCAATGTTGTTTCGGATATACTCGTTTATTATAAAGGAGTCAATGCAGTTGCAGCATCGCCATTAGAAGTAATTACAGGTTTATTATTTTCGGTTCAAATCGGTGCGTTTTCTGTACCTGCAACGGCAGAAATCACGAAGGATTTAAGTCCACTTTACACCTTTTTATTGCCTAATAAACACATTCGATATTCAGTAGGGAAATTTGATCGTTTGTCGGATGCCTTAGAACAAAAAAAGGTAGTTATTGAAAAAGGGTTTAAGGATGCATTTATTGTGATTTATTACAATGGTGAACGCATTACATTGCAGGCTGCTCAGCAATTAATTCAATCGAAAGGAAATGCTGTTTTTGCGAATTCGGTTGCGGTTCAATCTAAAAATATTCCTGAAGTAACGCCTGAAATTCCAGCAGAAATCGTTCCTAAATCGGTGAAAATTGAATCTGCACCAACAGAAAAAATTGTTCACTATCAATTTGTAAGTAAGAAGTCATTTTCAGCATTCCCGAGTGATGTATTAAACCGTTACAACAGTAAAGGAAACTATTATTACGATCCTTCAGATGGAAAAGTGAAGTCAGTTATTGTTGCTACAAAAGATGCATTGCCTCGTATTTTTAATTTTAAGAATGATGTTGATACGCTTGAAATTATTTCTGAAAAAAATGAAGCATCAACTGAGATAAACGTTAACTTTGCAGACGAAGCAATAGCTGGTGATGTTGCAGATTGGTTGCAACGATTGCCATACAGTATCCACTTCTCGAACGTTGAGAAGGGGCTTTTACTTAAAATTGTTGGTATTAAACAAGAAGAATTAGAAACCATCGAAAAACAATTAAATCGTTTCGAATTGAATTTTATAATACAAAAAAATGACATTGATTAAAAATTCACAAACAGAAATTGCCGTTGATGCAGATCTTTTATTGAAGGAATTATTAACGGAGGAAAAGTCATTGGTTCTTTACAACGATGATTACAATACCTTTGATCACGTAATTGAATCATTGGTAAAAGTGTGTCGTCACACCGCGATCCAAGCAGAGCAATGTGCCCTCATTATTCACAACAATGGCAAGTGCATGGTAAAAAGTGGAAGTTTTGACGATTTAGAACCCATGTGTACGGCCTTGTTAGACAGAGGACTGAGCGCATCCATTGAATAATATTGTTTTTTCTTTGCAAAAAAAGAAAAAACTACATATATTTGCACACGCAATTCAGCAATGAATTGATAAAATGGCTTCGTAGCTCAACTGAATAGAGCACTACATTACGGCTGTAGAGGTTTAAGGTTTGAATCCTTACGAGGTCACTCTGATAAAAAGCACTAGTCCAACGGACCAGTGCTTTTTTGTTTTAAGCGCATCTGTCAACTTTGTTGACAAGTAAGCGAAAAACAAAAATGCGCTGCAGAGCGCAGCTCAGTGCTTTATATCCACTGCACGTTTCCGGATAGGATCATGAAATAATCCTTTAAATAGGTTTGTTTTAAGCGCATCTGTCAACTTTGTTGACAAGTAAGCGAAAAACAAAAATGCGCTGCAGAGCTCAGCTCAGTGCTTTATATCCACTGCACGTTTCCGGTCAGGATCATGAAATAATCCTTGAAATATGGTTTGTTTTAGCGCATCTCTCAACTTTGTTGACAAGAAAGCGAAAAACAAAAATGCACTGCAGAGCCTATATACGCCTATTTTTACAAGTGAATTATAATTTTCAAGCATCTAAAAAGTAATTTAAAACATATTATTTCCCTATTCAATTTCTCATCTGAACAACATTGAAAAAATGAATTCTTTTAGTTGATTTAATGGAATGTAAAAATTACAATTCACGTGTTACAAATATTATTTTTTCTTGTATTGCACTTACATAAATTAAATTATTAGATTTCAATTTTCCTTACAACATTGCAATATTGTAAAGATTTTTTATTTTAAATATTTTCTCTCCCCACACGATTCACCAGCAATCCTAAATTATCAAACAGTCCACTAGCAAAATAACAATTAGGAATACTTCTAAGTCTTAATAAACCATCTAATATGCAATTGATTCATTTTACTTGCTAATGTAACTTACGTCACGTTCAATCAATTTTGTTCGTATAATTTTATACCGCCAATTTAACGATATAAAATAGTAAAATCAGCTAAAAATGAACAACGAATTTTGGAATACACATTATGGAACTTCGGAATACGCATATGGTACCGAGCCCAATGATTTTTTAAAGGAACAAACGTTTCCAATAAATGGAAAAATACTTTGTTTGGCAGAAGGCGAAGGGAGAAATTCAGTTTTCTTAGCAAAACAAGGGTATGAAGTAACGGGTGTTGATTTTTCACAAGCTGGAATTGAAAAAATCAACCGTTTGGCGCAAGAGAATGGGGTAGAAGTTACAACCATTTGCGCTGATTTGGCGGAGTTTGACTGCGGAGAAAATAACTGGGATGGAATTGTGTTGATTTTTGCACACTTGCCTGAGGCCGTTCGTGAAAAAGTACACCATCAATTATACAAGGCATTGAAACCTGGCGGAAAATTGGTAGTAGAAGCGTATAGAAAAGAACAGTTGGAACACCAAACTGGTGGACCAAAAACATTGGATTTATTGTATTCAAAAGAATTATTAGCAACTGATTTCATAGATTTTCATCAGCTTTCTATCGAAGAGAAAACACGAGATGTTCACGAAGGGAAATACCATTTCGGAACAGCAGTGGTGGTTCAAGTTGTTGGCGAAAAATAGGAATTGAACGTTTATTATTGAAGCGAAAAATGCCTTGGTGTTTTTCGCTTTTTATCGTTGAATCAAATTCGAATTGAAATAATTTACATCTTCTGAGACTTCTATTGTAACCCATTCAGGTCGTTCAAATAGTTCGTCTTCTGCAGTTAATTCAATTTCAGCCAACATTAAACCAGCGTGTTTGCCATAAAATTCATCCACTTCCCAAACATGCTTGCCAACGTTGATTTCGTAGCGCGTTTTTTCAATGTATTTTACAGCAAATTGTTGGATCAACTCTTCGGCTTCGTGAATAGGAATTTCGTATTCGTATTCTGCACGAGAAATGCCTACGGTTGGACCTTTAATTGTTAGAAATCCTTTTGTTCCTTTTGTTCGCACACGTATCGTTTTTTCAGGTGAGTTGACCAAATACGCTTGTTTGATTTTTTGACCCTCTGGCTTCGCTTGAAGCGCCCAAAGAACTTTGTCCACTAAGAATTTACGTTCGATTTCCATGTTTAAAAGGTTCTATTCCAACAATAATCCCATGTTTTAATGGCTTCAAATTTTGCTTGTGCTTCACTATTAGAAGGGTGTTGCAAAGCAGATTCCACAGAGATTTCAGGCAATGTTGGTGCTAAATCGTTGCGCATAAAAATGAAATTAAAGCCCAATTCATTGCAAGCCACCAATCGATAACCTTTGTGTTTTGCTAAATTATTCATAGCAACAGGCGACGCGCCGTGGTAATCTGGGTGCTTGCCTGGGTAAAAATAGTTGGCGTCGTACGGAACAACAATGTCGTTCATGCCAAATTCGTTGTGTGTTTCAATAATCACAACTTGTGGTTGAATGGCTGTAATAGCTTCCCAAACCCAATAATCGTTACCATCAATATCAATGGACATAAGGCCAATTTCTCCAGATAAACCTCCAGCTAGAATTAAGTCGTTGATGTTTTCTCGTGTGATGAGCGCATGCTTAAAGACAGGTGGTGTACACGTTGGATTGCCGTGTTTCTTGTAAAAGTATGAACCGCGGTCAATGGCAGCTTGGTTGCCGTCTAAAAATAAACCGCTCCAACCGTGGTGAAAATGTAAGTTGGCAGAATTACTGTTGATACCGTCGTCTGAACCGAATTCTAAAAAGGTCTTTACCGGTTGATCGATACATGAAATGGCATACAACAACAAACCGTCTTCTTCAAATTGAGAAAACAATTTAAAACCAACCGTTTTAAAATCTAAAGTGCCTTTGCTTGCTTCAAAGCGTTTAAAAAGTGCTTGTTGACGCGCAGTTTCTGCATGACTAAAACGCTTTTTATGTTTGTAATAAAGTAAATATTTTTTTAAAAAGTGTTTGAATCGTGGGTGCATCGAAAAAATGAGTTTGTTTTGCGTGCTAAAATTACATTATTTTTTCTGAATTAATTTCTTTCTTGTACCTTTATCGTGTGAATATTCAGTTAACGTTTGATTACGAGTTGTTTTTTGGTAAACGCGCAGGTTCTGTTGAAAAGTGCCTGATTGAACCAACGAATGCCTTACTGACTATTTTTCAACGCTATGGAATTCAAGCGACGTTCTTCGTTGATGCTGGTTACTTGCTGAAATTAAAAGAATTAGCACCTCAATTTCAATCCTTACAAAACGATTTGGACGCTGTTGCGAATCAATTACAAGCGATTCAAGTACAAGGTTCTTCGATTCAATTACACATTCATCCGCATTGGGAAAAAGCACGCTATCAAAATGGAAATTGGGTGTTCGATATGGAGAATTGTTACAAATTATCCGATTTTAATCAAGGTGAAATGGAAGAAATTGTTCGTAAGTACAAAGCATGTTTGGATCTCTATTCAACTGTTCCAACAACTGTTTTTCGTGCAGGTGGATGGTGTATTCAACCTTTTCAACGCTTGATGAAAGTGTTTAAAGAGTTAAAAATCCAAGTAGATTCGAGCGTTATTCCGAATGTTCAATTTGCGTCCGAACAATATGATTTTGATTTTACAACTGCGCCACAGAAAGCACGCTATACTTTTGAAAATGATGTGTGTGTAGAAGATAAAAATGGATTTTTTACAGAATATCCAATTGCTTCATTTCGCTATTCTCCTTTATTTTATTGGCGTTTATATGGATTAGGAAGGTTATTTCCTTCGCAGCATAAAATGATGGGTGATGGCTTGTTTTTAACACAACCTAAACGAAAAAATACACAATTGTCACAATTTACGTGGAACCATGTTAGTTGTGATGGATTTTATGCAACAAAAATGAAAGCAGCCTTAAAATCGGCATTGCATAACGAGCAACAAGGAATTGTGATTATTGGTCACCCAAAAGGAATGACGCAATTTTCGTTGAAAAAATTAGCTGCTTTCTGTAAACAATACCACAACATTCATGCTTTTAAAGCGTTATCGATCAACACGTGAAACGAATCAATCGAAAAGATATAGCAATTGAAAAGTGGGACGCTTTGGTTCAACGAACACCTTCTGCTCAAATTTTTGACACAAGTACCTACTTAGATGCTGTTGCAGAAAACTGGTGCGTGTTGGTGGATGAAGCATATACCAAAGGAATTGCATTGCCTTACACCAAGCGTTTTGGAGTGGAAGCATTGTATACGCCAATTTTTTTGAGAAATGTTACGTTCTTGGGAGAACTGGAATCATTGGAAGTGTTAATAAATTTATTACAACAAGCTTTTAAATTGGGTCAATTATCTATTTCAGTGGAAAGTGAGCAGCGTAATTTTTATTACCAAACACTTCCGATAGCTGCTGAACAAGTGTATTCCAATCTGGGAAATCGGATGTTGAAACGCTTCGAAAAAAATAAATTCACAATTGAATTTTCACTTGAACAAAACACAGTTGAATATCATGTTAACAATGAGTTAGCTGATAAAATAAATGCTATCAATGCACATACATTAAAAGCTTTGAATCGCTTGGTGACGCAATTTAAGCAGCAACAAAAAGTACATATTGTGCATGTATTGAAAGTAGGAAAAAGTGTCGGTGGTTTGTTTTTATTGGAATCCAATCATCGCTTGCTTTACCTCAAAGGTGCGTTTACGGAAGAATCTAAAAAAGAAGGAGCTATGTACGGTGCCATGCAACGAGCAATTGACCTCGCAAAAGAAAAAGGCTTGTTGTTTGATTTTGGTGGTTCCCGTGTAGAAGGAGTTCGCCGATTTAATGTAAATTTGGGTGGAAAAGATAGTTTCTATTCGTCAATAGAATGGAACAATGCGCCATTTTGGTTCAATTGGCTTAAAAAAATGCAAGGAATATGGAAAAAAAGGTAATCTTGATAACAGGCGCTTCTGGAGGAATGGGAACGCATTTTACCAATTGGTTCAAGCAACAAAATGTTAACCTAGCGCTGCATTATTTTGAAGCGAAAAACACGATGGAAGCTTCGGATTCAATCGCTTATTTTCAAGCAGATTTAACCCATGAAGATGAAGTGAATCGTATGATTGAAGCGGTTATCAATCGTTTTGGTCGAGTTGATGTGCTTATTAACAATGCTGGGATTTCAAAAAGTGCCATGTCATGGAAAACTTCCTTAGATGCTTGGAATGAAACAATAGCAATAAATTTGACAGCTCCCTTTCTAGTTGCAAAAGCATGTATTCCATCCATGCGAGAAAATGGTTCAGGTTCGATTATTAATATTTCATCTGTTGTTGGACAAACAGGTCAAATTGGAACAGCTGCTTATACAGCTTCTAAAGCTGGGTTGATTGGTTTAACGAAAACACTGGCAAAGGAATTGGCATCCAACAATATAACAGTAAATGCGCTATCCTTAGGTTATTTTTCTACAGGGATGATTGCGGATGTACCGCAAGAACAACAAGATCAAATCATTGAAAGTATTCCTTTGAAAAAATTGGGTGATCCAGCAACCGTTTGTAAAACAATTGAATGGTTGATTGCTTCTGAAGCAGCTTATGTAACAGGACAAGTGATACAATTAAATGGTGGCTTATACATGTAAAGTGGAAAATCGCCTTGATTTCTTTATATTTGTAGTATGTTACGCTTAAAATCAAATACACCTCGTTGGGTAATTAGCATCCTAGACTTAATTTTGTCCGCTTTCGCATTAGTGTTTGCATACGTCATTCGTTTTGATTTAAAAGCAGATAAAACCTTGATTCTTGCAGAATGGGCAATTTTATCTAAGTCAATTTTCGTATTCTTCTCTGTTAAAGCGATCGTCTATTATTTGTTTAAAATCAACAAAGGATTGGTTCGTTTTACTTCGACAGAAGATGTGCGACGAATTCTTTCAGCGCAACTAACGGTTTCCCTATTATTTGTTGCTTTAGGGTTTGTGCGTCAACAATTCTTTGATGGCTATTTTTTGTTTCCAACATCTGTTTTGATTTTAGAGTTTTTGAGCACCTTTTTATTCATGGTAGGTGTTCGTTTCTTGATTAAATTGTGGTACTTAGAATCGAATCGATCAGGGAAAATTGAAGAACGTGTCTTGATTTATGGCGCAGGTATTTCAGGTTTAATGACGAAACGAACCATTGAAAAAGATCAAAAAATTGCTTATTCAATTATCGGATTTATAGATGATAATAAAAAAATGCATGGAACACGTTTGGAAGGTGTTTCAATCTTTAGTTCAGATAAGATTATGCAATTAGTTAAAGAAGAGGGTGTTACAAGTTTAATTATTGCCATTCAAAATCCTGAAGAAGAAAATAGAAAACACGTATTAGAGATTTGTTTATCTCTTGGATTAAAAGTTCAAAAAGTGCCAAGTGCTTCCAATTGGGTGAATGGTGAATTCTCTACCAATCAAATTGCAAAAATTAACATTGAAGATTTATTGGGGCGTAAAGCCATCGTTTTAGACGAACAAAAAATCAACGATGAATTAAACAATAAAGTGATTTTAGTTACGGGTGCTGCTGGTTCTATCGGAAGTGGTTTGGTGCAACAAATTGCAAAATATAAACCTGCACAGATCGTCTTGTTGGATCAGGCTGAATCGCCTTTGTATGATTTTCAAAATGAATTATTGGTGCAATTTCCTCATTTGAACTTTGATGTAGTTATTGCTGATATCCGAAATTATGAACGATTGAAACATGTGTTTGCTCATTTTAATCCTTCGTATGTGTTTCATGCTGCGGCTTACAAACATGTTCCCTTAATGGAAAATAATCCCACAGAAGCTGTCTTAACCAATGTTAAAGGCACTAAAAACTTAGTGGATTTAGCGTTGGATTACAACGTGAATAAATTTGTAATGATTTCAACGGATAAAGCAGTGAATCCTACGAACGTAATGGGAGCATCTAAACGTATTGCTGAAATTTATGCGCAAGCAGCCAATCAAAAAGGAATTACAAAAATAGTAACAACGCGTTTTGGTAATGTACTGGGTTCGAATGGTTCGGTTATTCCGTTGTTTCAAAAACAAATTGAAAATGGCGGACCATTAACATTGACTGATGAACGAATTACGCGTTTTTTCATGACAATTCCTGAGGCTTGTCAATTGGTGTTAGAAGCTGGAACAATGGGTGATGGCGGCGAAATTTTTGTGTTTGACATGGGCGAACCAATTAAAATCATCGATTTAGCTAAGAAAATGATTCAGTTGAGCGGTTTAGAATTGGGAAAAGATATTGAAATTAAAATTACGGGTTTACGTCCTGGTGAAAAACTTTACGAGGAATTATTAGCGAAAGAGGAAAATACGATCGCAACGCACCATCCAAAGATATTGAAAGCCAAAATTAGAGAAGAGGAAGCAACTCAGATTGATGAAATCAATCAATTAATTGGGTTATTTGAAGCTCAAAACAATGAATTGTTGGTAACAAAAATGAAGAAAATTGTACCTGAATACATTAGCAACAATTCAACGTTTGAAAAATTAGACACAAAATGATACAACCTTTTAAAATTCAAGTTCGTTTTTCTGATTTAGATGTGCTTGGACACGTAAATAACACCATTCATTTAAGTTATTTCGAAATGGCTCGCATTCATTATTTTAAAGAATTGTTGGGGCAAAATTGGGATTGGCATTCGTTTGGAATGGTATTGGTGAAAAACGAAGTAGAATACTTGAAATCTATTTTGTTGTTTGATGAACCTGAAGTGCTTATTTTTACAGAACACATTGGTACAAAAAGTTTTACAATAGGTTACGAGATTTTTGTTCGAAATGAAATCTACATCAAAGGTCGTTCTGTTCAAGTGAGTTACGATGCAAAGACGCAAAAAACGATTGAAATTCCACAAACCATGCGCTCTGCTTTGGAGCAAATGATCCGAGTAGAATCAACCATTTAATACTTTATGAAACTACTCACTACATTTTTATTGGTTTACATTCAAATTGGCTTACTCGCTCAGTTGGAAGAAAATCAGCAAAAAAAATGTTATGAGTCGAATAAAACAATTTCAGGTAAACCATCTGTAGTCAATGATTGTCAAAAAATTGCTGGTATAGTAGATTGTGGCGATGATTTAAATTTGGATGAAGATTCAAAATTGATTTTTAAAAACAAAGAATTGAAGCCGTTTACAGGAACGTGTCAATCGTGTCATTGGAATGGAAAATTAGACCGAAAAATTAATTTTGTCAATGGCAAAGAAAACGGGGCCGATTCAGCCTATTATCCATCTGGTTGCTTACAAGTGGTGCGCAACCATATTCAAGGTATAGAATCAGGGAAATGGGTTTATTTTTTTGATAGTACTGCTCTTACTGCGTGGGAAATGAATTATCGAAATGGTCGAAAACACGGTCAGCAAATTTATTTTGATAAAAAAGGTGATACAACACGAATTGAACATTATTCAGATGGTATTTTGGATGGCGAAAAGCTCGTTTATGGATCAACGGGATCTATTGAAAAAATCACAACTTATAAAAAAGGTTTATTGGATGGACCATTTATTGTTTACAACCTATCTGGGCAAGTCATTCAAGAATTAAACTTTGTTGCGGGTAAAAAGAATGGAAAATTAACGTATTATTACTCGGATGGAGTACTATTGTCTGTTGAGAATTGGTTATTAGACAAAAAATCAGGTGAATTCATTACCTACTTTCACGATGGAAAAGTTCAACAAAAAGTTGCTTTTTTGAATGGAGTACTGAACGGATGGATGGAAGAATTTTGGGCTGATGGATTGATGAAACGTTCTGCTCGCTATCAAAATGGATTGTTACTCGAAGAACATCGCTACAATGAACAAGGAATTGAAACGTATACATTAGGAACACCTACAAGCGCAACAACTGAAGACGATGCATTGCCAATCAAGAATAAAAAAAGAAATTAAAGCATGATAATTGGAATAATAGGAGGAGGAGCGGCTGGATTTTTTTCGGCAGTGTCAGCAAAAAAACAATTTCCACATGCGAAGGTGATTATTTTTGAAAAAGCAGCGAAAGTGCTAGCAAAGGTGAAAGTTTCTGGCGGTGGAAGGTGCAATGTTACTAATGCAACATTTGAAACGAAATTGTTGGCTGCAAATTATCCTAGAGGTGAAAATTTCTTAAGAAAAGCCTTTGAACAATTTAATACGCAATCTACTATCGACTGGTTTGAAAAGCGAAAAGTAGCGTTAAAAACGTTTCCTGATGGCTGCATTTTCCCTGTTTCCAATGATTCCCAAACCATCATTGATTGTTTTTTGAAAGAAGCGACACAATTGGGAGTGGAAGTCAAACTTCAAACGCCAATATTATCGATTGAATTAAAAGAAACTAAATTTGTTTTAAACGGAAGGGAACAAGAATTTACGGTCGATCGTGTGATTGTTACAACGGGTGGTCAGCCAAAATTAGAACAATTGAATTGGCTTGCTGAACTTGGACACGAGATTATTCCTCCAGTTCCGTCCCTGTTTACCTTCAATATGCCCGAAAATCCAATTCGAGAATTAATGGGAAATGTTGTGGAAGAAGCTTGCGTGAAAATTGAAGGATCAAAATTAATTGGAAAAGGTCCCTTGTTGGTAACGCATTGGGGAATGAGCGGACCAGCAATTTTACAATTATCAGCTTGGGGCGCGCGTTTATTGGAAACAAAAAAATACCAGTTTGCAGTTTTAGTTAATTGGTTAAATGAAACAAAAGAGGATGCTTTACGTCAGCAAATTCAAGTTGTTCAAGCTGAACATGGCGCAAAAATGATTGGAAATTTAAACCCTTTTCCAATGACGAATCGTTTGTGGAATTTTTTACTCGAAAAATCAGGTATTCAAGCAACCACGCGTTGGAAAGAAATAGGTGCTAAAAGTTGTAATAAATTGGTGAATACCCTTTTAAATGACCGTTACGAAGTCAATGGAAAAACAACGTTTAAAGAAGAATTTGTAACTGCTGGTGGTGTTTCCTTATCGGGAATTAATGTCAAATCGATGGAAAGCAGAAAAGTTAAGGGCTTGTTTTTTGCTGGTGAAATTATGGATATTGATGGAATTACGGGTGGTTTTAATTTTCAAGCAGCTTGGACAACAGGATTTATAGCAGGAAAAAATGCAGGAAACAATTAAGATTATTTTTTCTTTAGTCGCTTTATACTTTGGTAATCCAACCAATAGATTAATTTAAACGAAAAACTATTCATTGGCACATTGTCAAAAAGAGTTTTTAAATTACTTCCAAAGTTTCCGAAATAATTTTTATCATCATTAAAAATCGCATTCTTCCAAACGATGTTGAGTTCACTTCCAGGTAAGAACACCCAACGGTACACAAAATCAATTGTAAAGGCATTGTAATTCGTGTTATAAGCGGAAACACCATTGTTATCAAGTCCAGAAAATTGAATCGCTTGTAAGCTACCATTTTCATTTAAAGTTGAAAATGAATTGTAAACAACAGCTGTTCGGTAATGTCGAAGTCTAAACGTGATGCCCATGCGATTGGTTATAGTGTAACTCGCATTAATGGAATTAATCGTATTGTTTTGATTTCTAGAACCAAAAACAATGCCATCAATGGTTTCTGCAGGTGTTCCAAAAGCAACAGCATAGCCAAGTGCATTGAAAACGTTGTTGACTTCAAATGAATAGCTGATAAAAATTTTGTCATTGACACGTAAACGAGGTGAAAGCTTGTAATAAACTTCGTTCCATTTCGGATCATCAATAAAAGAATAAAAGATGTTTGCATCCAATGCAAAACGTTTTTGATAATTGGTTGAAATCCAACCTCCAACATTCAACCATTTAGGAGATATAAAATAACGACCTTCTTCGCGCGGTTCAAAATAATCGTAAATTTTTGTTAATGCTCCATTTATTTCTATCCCAACAGCATGGAATTTCTTTGTGTTGGCAAATAAGGCATAATTTATGTAGGTAGAAGTGTAAACATTTGGATTGTACAAGCGGTTGTAACTAAAAGAAATTGTATTATTCAATTGATTTAATTTCCAAAATGGTTTGAATATTCTGTAACTAACCCCACCTGTTATTATTCGTTTATTGTTGTTTGTATTAAAACCTAAATCATTCGGGTTGTAGGTATTGGACTCTTCGAAATAACTTGTAGAGTAGATTAAATTACCTTTTTGTTTTCCAAGATTAATACCATAATTATAACCTGTTTCAATTTGATTTTCTTCAAATTTATTGGAAATAGCAGTGTTGAACGCTAAAAAATAATTGTTAGTTTTTGTATTTAATCGCCCGTTAATACCAGAAACATTCGCATCATAAAAATCGCCTTGTCTTAAAACATTTGTATTTGTTACAGTAATTGAACTGTTGTTTTTTAAATTTTGATCCAAAACAAAAACGTTGTAATTCGTTAATGGTGCAATTTCAATCGTTCGTTCTTCATTTGTGAATTCGTTTACTGCAAGTGCATTTTGAGCGGCTGTTACTCCATTAAAAACACCGACTCCTAATCCTGATTTTGTTCGACCAGAAATTTTAGTGGCATTGTACAATTGAGAATTGGTTGGAACATTTTTCAAGTATTCATTTTCCTTTAAATTGTGGGATAAAACAGCATACGGAGATTGAACACCAATTCTTCTCGAATAAAATAAACCTGATTTTGTAAATAATTCAGTTCCCTCCGTGAAAAACTGACGGTTTTCGTTGAATTGAATTTCAAAAGGACTCAAGTTCAAAACTTGATTATCGAAAACAACTTGACCAAAATCAGGAACGAGCGTCATGTCTAATGTAAATGCTTCATTTAAGCCTAATTTTATATCCATTCCACCATTCATTGAATTGGACCAACTTGCTTTTTCTGTGGTATTTAATTGTTCGTGGTTGGCATATCCAGAAACATAAGGCATAAATGCTAAACGAAGTGGCGGTAAAATTCCTTCTATATTGGTAATATCGCCACATTGTACCATCCAATTGTCTAATTCAGGATTTACAGGATTCCAAGTTGATTCTTCTCTATTGTGACTACTGTACCGAAAGAAATTAATTCCCCAATTTTGGACGGTAACTTTTGGAAAACGAATGGCTGAATAGGGGATGCGCATTTCCAATTGCCATCCTTGATCAAATAAAGAAACGGCGCTACTCCAAACCATGTTTAGATCGATATTTTCTCCGAATGCTGAGATTTTCGAATCAAATTGTACACCTTTACTTGAAACACCAAAATCAAACCCATTTTGATCATCGTTATATGTATCAAGAATAATTTGAAAATTATCTACGTTTGGATTAAAATCGTCACGTTGGCATAAAACAGTCGATATTTTGTCCAATGCTTCGTAACATTTTGCGGCAATGTAAAGTGCATCATCGTCGTAAATAAAACGAACTTCGGTTTGATTGGAAGATGGTTTTCCAGGAGACGGTTTAAATTGTGTAAAGTCAATTGTTTGTTTTGCTTTAGACCAGCTTTCTTCGTTTAAAACCCCATCGATTGTTACTTTTTCAGAGGTACGATAAGCTTCCATGCTTCGATGACTTTGAGCCAATAAAGTAGATGAAATCAATAAGAAGAGGATAGAAAGCTTCATAATGCCCTCAAAAATAATTAAATTTCAACGAATAGAAAAATTGTGTTTGCTTATTTTGAATCAATTATTTTAACGTAACAACAACACATTTCCTCGTTTGACATGTGTTTGTGTGCCATCCGTTTTAATCTTGATAACC
>CANLIL010000022.1 GCA_947491305.1 Flavobacteriales bacterium
GATCAACAGCGGCAGTAGGAACAATCTACACAATTATAGCTTTAGCTATTCTTGGATCGATCTTGATCTGGGGTTAATTAAATCCACCGATAAACATTTTAAGCTGTTCTTTTAGAATGGCTTTTTTGTTTTATACAGAAATCAATTTTTTAATTTATATATTTGACTAAAAATGAGTCAGTTTTAAATTAAAAGCTTCACAACTTCCATTGCTTTTGCAATGTGTCCAAGTGGGTCGAGTTGAGAATTAAACACACCTTTTATCTTTCCTTCTAAATCAATTATATACGTAACTCTTCCTGGAATTAAACCAAATAAATTACCAGGCACACCAAATAATTTGCGCACGTGTTTGTTCGCGTCTGCTAATAGCTGAAATGTTAAACGGTGTTTGTCGGCAAATTTTTTATGGGCTTTTTCAGAATCTGAAGAGATACCAATTACTTCACAATTCAATGCTATAAAATCTTCATACGCATCACGAAACGAACAGGCCTCTTTTGTGCAACCGGGTGTATCATCTTTTGGGTAAAAATAGATAACAAGCGTTTTTTTACCAATCAACTGTTTGATTTTTATCCGTTCACCAAATTGATTGTTTAATTCAAAATCTGGGCAGTTATCGCCAATAGTTAAAGCCATTTATTCGTTATTTAAAGCTGTTTTATACCGATTCAAAACACGTTCTCGCGCAAATTTGTGTTCAATTATTGGGGCAGGATAGTTAGGTGTTCCAAATTCAGGCACCCATTTTTTTATATAAGTGAATTGCTTGTCAAATTTTTCTTGTTGACTCGTTGGATTAAATACGCGAAAGTAAGGAGCTGCATCGCAACCAGAACCTGAGGCCCATTGCCAACCACCAATGTTACTCGCTAATTCAAAATCAAGTAATTTTTCAGCAAAATATGCTTCACCAATGCGCCAGTCAATTAATAAATGTTTGGTTAAAAAACTAGCAACAACCATGCGAACTCGGTTGTGCATGAATCCTGTTGCATTCAATTCGCGCATGCCAGCATCAACCAATGGGTATCCAGTTTTTCCTTCGCACCAAGCGTTGAATTGTGTTTCGTTGTATTCCCATTGAATAGCATCGTATTGTTTTTTAAACGAATTTTTGACTGAATGGGGAAAATGAAAAATGATCATTTGGTAAAAATCACGCCAAATCAATTCATTTAAATACGTTTCATTGGATGAAAGTGCTTGTTTAGCTAATGCACGCACACTAATTGTTCCAAATCGTAAATGGAGGCTCAATTTACTAGTTCCTTTAATTGCTGGAATATCACGCGTATCATTGTAATTTTGAATGATATTTACTGGGAAGTCCTTTGAAGGAAATGCCATTTTTTGAACCGATTCAAAGCCCATTTCTTGCAAAGAAATTAAGGGTGTAGCAGTTATTTTATTCAATGAATCCAAGTGTTTTTCAACGGGATACGCTTTTAAATAATCGTCATTTAACTTCTCTTTCCATTTCCTTGAATAAGGTGTAAAAACTGTATAAGGTAAACCATCTGCTTTCGTCACCTCGTTTTTTTCAAATATCACATGGTCTTTTGTTCCAATAAAAGCACAGTTCAATGCTGTTAATTGTTCAAAAAGTGTTTTGTCTCTTTCCAACGCATACGGTTCATAATCTCTGTTACAGAAAACAGATTTTACGCCATGGTTATTTACTAATTCAGGAATAATATCAAGAGGGCTACCATAATACACCTGTAAATCGCTGCCGAGTTGCGTGTATGCTTGCTTTAAAACTTCAATTTCTTGGTGAATAAAAAGCACGCGTTGATCGTCTTTTTTTAGGCGCGACAAAATTGCTGTATCGAAAATAAAAATTGGCTGAACGTTTTTTTCGGAAAATAAGGCTTTGTATAATCCTGCGTTATCATGGATTCTTAAATCACGGCGATGCCAAAAAAGTGTTGTCATTTTCCGTTGTATTCAACACTGTTGTTTTCAGTCTCCCACAATCGAATCATCAATTGATAATTACTGTCTAAGTGAGGTCGCATTAATTCCCATATTACTTTCGCAATATTCTCAGCAGAAGGTTTGATGGTTAGAAATTCAACACAATCTAAATTCAAATTTCGATGATCAAAGCGTTCTAAAACTTCGTCATTGATAATTTTCTTAAGGTTTTTCAAGTCAATCACATAGCCTGTTTCTTGATTAATTTCTCCTTCAACCCATGTTTCAAAAACATAATTATGTCCATGGAAATTTGGATTACTACATTTCCCAAAAACTTCGAAATTTTGTTCATCTGTCCAATGGGAATTGAATAAGCGGTGTGCGGCATTAAACGTTGCTCTTCTGCAGACTTTCATAAGTTTAAGGATTGCGTTAATTGATCGTAATGATCTAGTAATATTAATTTGAACCAAACTGTGTATTTTTCTGGTTTTTTATGCATGTCATCTAATAAATCCAGTATTGAAATCCATTTATAATCTATTGCTTCTGTTGGATTAAGAATTGGATTTTCATTGCTAAAACCAAGGATTACATGGTCAAATTCGTTTTCTATTAAGTTGTTTTCTAAATTTGTTTTGTATCGAAATGTGAATCCTTTTTTCAAAGTACATTCCATCCCAATTTCTTCCATTAATCTGCGTTTTGCTGCTTCAAAATTAGATTCATTTGGTGCTTGGTGGCTGCAACATGCATTGGTCCAAAGACCTTCGGAGTGATATTTTCCATAAGCGCGTTGTTGCAAGAGCATTTCTTTTTTATCGTTAAAAATTAACACAGAAAATGCCCTGTGCAGCACTCCTTTTTGGTGCGCTTCTAATTTTTCCATTTGACCAATTTCAATGTCAAATTCATCCACAAGGATCACATCGTTTTGGGTTGTGTTCAATTAAATTAAATTTAAGTTGTGGCGAATATAAGACGTTAAAAAAAGTCTGTATTTTTTATTGTTTGGAATTCTAATTCGTTCGTGCAAGATTTTTTGTGCTGATGTTGCTTTTATTTTCTTGAATAATTTGTAGTAATAAATATAGGCCATGTACACACCAAATCGTGCGTTTTTCGGCAATTGTTTAATGCCTTCATAACCTAATTGAAAGTCTTTTTCAATATCTGCTTCGATGTCATTTTTTGTATCAAAATCAAAATCGTTTAAATCTATTCCAGGGAAATAGGTTCGTCCAAGTTCTTTGTAATCTGCTTTTAAATCGCGTAAAAAATTAATTTTTTGGAACGCAGCACCTAATTTCATTGCTGCAGGTTTCAAGCGTTCGTATTCTTGTTGATTACCGTCTACAAAAATGCGTAAACACATTAATCCAACTACTTCAGCAGAACCCAAAATATATAATTCATATTTTGACGCATCATAGGTTTGTTTGTCTAAATCCATTTCCATGCTTTGAAGAAATGTCTCTATCAATTCATGGTCAATGTTAAATTTATTTACAACCCATTGAAAGCTATTTAAAATTGGGTTTAAAGAAATTCCGTCTTCAATGGCTTGGTATGTTTGTTTTTTGAAATCTGCTAATAATTCAGTTTTATTGAAACCATGGAATGAATCAACAATTTCATCTGCAAAACGAACAAATCCGTAGATGGCATAAATTGGTTTATGTAAGCTTTTATCTAAAAAAGAGATTCCAAGTGAAAAAGATGTGCTGTAACGTTTTGTCGTTAATTCACTCATTTCATGTGATAAAGTATCAAATATATCTTTCATTCCAACCTATTTAATTCCAAATTCTTTCATTACCTGTTTTGCTACAACTTCTCCAGAAATAATAGATGGAGGAACGCCTGGTCCTGGAACAGTTAACTGACCAGTGTAAAACATGTTTTTCAATTTTTTACTCTTCATTGAAGGTTTAAAAATAGCAGTTTGTTTCAAAGTATTTGCTAATCCGTATGCATTTCCTTTAAATGCATGGTAATCTTTTTTGAAATCATTTAAGCAAAAACTCCGTTTGTAAACAATATTCTCTTTGATTTTTTGTCCTGTTTTTTCTTCTAATCGATTCATTATAAGCTCGAAATATTTTTCTCTTGTCGGTTCATCGTCTTTCAAGTCTGGCGCAATTGGAATTAAAAGAAATAAATTTTCACACCCTTCAGGAGCAACACTTTTATCTGTTATTGATGGAACGCTTGCATAAAATAATGGTGCAGAAGGCCACGTTGGATTTTTATAAATTTCAGTAGCATGTTGTTCAAAATCTTCATCAAAGAATAAATTATGGTGAACTAATCCCGTTAATTTTTTATTGAGACCAATGTAGAACAATAAACTTGAAGGGGCCATTGTTCGTTTGTCCCAATATTCTTCATTGTAATTGGCATCTTTTTCAAGAATTTTGTCATCCGTATGTTGATAATCTGCTCCTGAAATGAGTATGTCTGTTTCTATGTCACCATGAATAGTAGCTACGTGCGTGACATTTTTTCCGTCTTTTTTTATGCCTGTAACTTCGTGATTTGTCAAGATTTTAACGCCATTTTCTTTCGCTATTTTTTCAAAAGCGGCAATAAAATGATACATTCCACCCATTGGATACCATGTTCCAAGTGAAATATCAGCATAATTCATTAAGGAATACAAAGCTGGCGTGTCTTTAGGCATTGCGCCCAAAAACAAAATTGGGAATTCTAAAAGAGAAAGTATTTTTTCGTTTTTGAAGTACTTACGAATGTATTTTGAAAAAGACGAAAGCAATTGCAGTTTAAAAAGTCCTTTAAGAATCCGCATGTCTGCAAACTCAGTGTATTTCAAGCTAGGTTGAAACACTAAGTCATTCATTCCAACTTCATATTTGTATTTTGCGTCAGCTAAGAATTTTTTTAATTTGGGTGCGCTCCCAATTTCTTGAGATTCAAACCAATCGTATAATTTATCTATTGAAGCGGGAATTGGTGTTTTAGTTCCATCTTTCCAAAAAATATTGTACGATGGGTCTAAACGTTTTAATTCGTAAAAATCTGATGTAGTATAACCAAATTTTTGGTAGAAATTTTCAAAAACTTCAGGCATCCAATACCATGATGGCCCCATATCAAAAACAAATCCTTCGGCTGTAAATTGTCGACCTCTTCCACCAATTGTTTCATTTTTCTCTAAAATTGTAACCTCATAACCAGCTTTACCTAAAAAAGAAGCTGCCGAAAGACTTGATATTCCAGCGCCAATAATTGTAACTTTTTTTCCACTCATTTTAATTCATCGCGTAATTGTAGTCTGGAAGCATATCCATCAACTTTTTTCGTGCAATAAAAATCCTACTTTTGACCGTGCCAATTGGTATGTCTAAAGCTGAAGAAATTTCTTTGTACTTAAAGCCATTGAAATGCATTTCAAATGGTTGTTTATATTCAGCCCCTAATTTACTAATTTGTTTGTTAACTTCTTTCTCTAACAATTGATTAATTGGAGAATTAGACGAATCAGTTGAAGAATTAATGTAAACCAATTCTTTTGAATGATCAAAAATTGTCCCTGATTTAACCTTTCTTCTGTATTGATTTATGAAGATATTACGCATAATTGTAAATACCCACGCCTTAAAATTTGTTTGAGGCGTATAGTATTTTCGATACGTTATTGCTTTTAACATCGTTTCTTGAGTTAAATCTTTTGCGTCGTCATTGTTACGCGTGAAACTTAAAGCAAATGAGTGCAAATTGTTTTCTAATCCAATTAATGCATCGTTAAATTCAATTGTTGACATAGCTAATTCAATTATGTTTAACATTTAATGATTCAAAGTTAAACAAAAATGTTTAACAAAAAACAAAAAAGATTAAACAAAATAAAATTTAACAAATTTTGATAGGTGAAGATTAATCTAATTCTCTTTGTTATTAGGCGATTACGCGAATTGCATTTTTAACTTCAATTGCTAATTTTTTCACACTTGACAAAATTGGACCAGCGATTGTGATGTGTCCCATTTTTCGGAAAGGCTTTGTGGTAGATTTTCCATACAAATGTGGGTGGATTCCTGGCTGGCCTAAATACTCGTATAAGCCTTCGTAGACTACTTTACCTTCAAAACCTGGTTCTCCAAGAAGGTTGATCATTGCGCCAGCTTGAATTGTTTTTGTGTCGCCTAAATGTAAATTTAAAATCGAACGAAGGTGTTGTTCAAATTGTGAAGTTGTATTGCATTCGATGGTGTGGTGACCGCTATTGTGAGGTCGTGGCGCAATTTCATTAACTAATAATGTATGCTCTTTTGTTAAAAAGAATTCGACCGCTAAAATCCCAACCATGTCCAATTTTTGAATCACATCAATAGCAATGGCTTGTGCTTTCTCTTCAATTTCAGGTGAAATATCCGCAGGTGCAAATAAAAATTCTACCAAATTTGCTTCAGCACTGAATTCGCATTCAACGGTTGGATAAACAGCAATTTCTCCTTGTTCATTTCGTGCAACAATTACGGCAAGTTCTTTTGTAAATGGAATCATCTCTTCGATAATTGAAGCTTCTGTAAACCCTTTCGTAAAATCGTCAGTTGATTGAATTGTTTGAACTCCTTTTCCATCATATCCTCCAGTTCTTAATTTCTGAACACAAGGTAATAAGTGACTGTACTTTTCAAGTGATTCGTTGGCGTCAATTAATTGAAATGGTGCTGTCGGAATAGCATTGTCAATGAAAAATTGTTTTTGAATTCCTTTGTCTTTAATTGTTTTTAAAACGGAAGGCTGCGGAAAAACTTTCACACCAGCGTTTTCAAGTGCTTCTAATGCTTCAATGTTTACATTTTCAATTTCAACAGTCAAAACAGATTTGTCTTTTCCAAAATTTAGTACCGTGTCATAATCATTCAAAGATCCGCATGTAAATGTATGCGCAATCGCTTGACACGGAGCGTTCGGATCTGGATCCATTACATGCACATGTAAATCAAAATTAATTGCTTCTTGAATAAACATTCGTCCGAGCTGACCTCCGCCAAGCATTCCAAGTTTAAAACTATCTCCGTACCATTTATTTTGCATAGTACAAAGATAGTAGTGATTTTTTAGTGGTTGACATGAATATCGAAAAAAAGCAATTGAATTTTTATAAATAATTCTAACTTTGTAAGTCAAATTCAATTAGTGTGATTCAAATTAATAACAAATCATTTGACGTTTTTATTCAAGAAAGTGAAATTGCCTCTAAAATTTTAGAAATTTCAGCTACAATAAATGCGGAATATAAAGATAAAGAACTGATCTTTATTGCGATATTAAATGGTGCATTTATGTTTGCTTCAGATGTAATGAAAAACATTACAATTCCGTGTGAAATTTCGTTTGTAAAAGTTAGTTCTTACCAAGGCATGAGTACTTCAGGTCGCGTTGACGAATTAATCGGATTAACAACTGCTATCGAAAATAAACATGTTATTATACTAGAAGATATTGTGGACACAGGAATTACAATTGATAAAATACGAACGCTATTATCTATTGAAAATCCTGCTTCATTGAAAGTTTGCACGCTTTTGTTTAAACCAACTGCTTTTAATGGAAAGCATCTTCCTGAATTGGTTGGGTTTTCAATTCCAAACAACTTTGTGGTTGGTTATGGTTTAGATTATGATGAAAAAGGCAGGAATTTGAAAGAAATTTATCAAATTATAGATACTAATAATTAAAAAAGTGCGTATGTTGAACATTGTTTTATTTGGACCTCCAGGAGCAGGAAAAGGAACACAATCTGAGCGATTGATTGAACAATATGGGTTGATACATTTATCAACTGGTGATGTATTTAGAGCAAATATTAAGGGTGAAACGGAATTAGGCCAATTAGCGAAAAGTTACATGGATAAAGGACAATTAGTGCCAGATGATGTGACAATTAATATGTTGCGTTCTGAAGTAATGAAACATGAAAATTCAGCAGGATTTATTTTTGATGGCTTCCCTCGAACACACGCTCAAGCGCTGGCTTTGGATACTTTTTTAGCAACATTAAATACTGAAATTACATCCATGTTAGCCTTGGAAGTTGAAGAAGAAGAGTTGAAAGAACGGTTGAAAAAACGTGCAGAAGTGAGTGGTCGTGTAGATGATGCTGATCCTAACGTAATTCAAAACAGAATTCAAGTTTACAACAATGAAACGGCTCCTGTGAAATCGTTTTATCAAGCGCAAAATAAATATATAGCTATCGATGGAATTGGTTCTATTGACGCTATTACAAGTCGCCTATTTGCAGCAATCGATTCATTATAAATAACTAGTTTCTTGAAATGCTAAGCTCTTTCGGGCTTAGCATTTCTTATTTTATCCAATGTTTATCCTACCTTTGTAAAAAATCAAATATATGTCATCAGATAATTTTGTAGATTACGTTAAAATTCATTGTACTTCAGGAAAAGGTGGTGGCGGATCAACCCACTTCCGAAGAGAAAAGTACATTCCTAAAGGTGGACCTGACGGAGGTGATGGCGGTCGTGGTGGACATGTTATTGTGCGTGGAAATAAGCAATTGTGGACATTATTGCATTTGAAGTTTAAAAAACACATTAAAGCGGGGCACGGAACCCACGGTTCTGGTAACTTAAAAACAGGTGGTCAAGGTCAAGATGAATACATTGAAGTTCCTCTTGGAACAATTGCCCGTGACATGGAAACTGGTGAAATCTTGTTTGAAATTACAGAAGATGGCGAAGAAAGAATTATCCAACAAGGCGGAAGAGGCGGAATGGGAAATACGAATTTCAAGTCGTCTACCAATCGTTCGCCACATCACGCTCAACCTGGAGAAGACGGACAGGAAAATTGGAAAATATTAGAATTGAAAGTTTTAGCGGATGTTGGGTTGGTAGGTTTTCCAAATGCTGGTAAAAGCACCTTGCTATCTGTTATTTCTGCTGCAAAACCAGAAATTGGAAATTATCCATTTACGACAATTCGTCCAAATCTTGGAATAGTTAATTACCGTGATTATCGCTCTTTTATTATGGCGGATATTCCCGGCATTATTGAAGGAGCCCATTTAGGAAAAGGATTAGGATTACGTTTTTTACGTCACATTGAAAGAAATTCATTGTTGTTATTCATGATTCCTGCTGATAGTGATGATATTAAAAAGGAATACAATATTTTGTTGAACGAATTAAAACAATACAATCCTGAGTTGTTGCACAAAGATCGTTTATTGGCGATATCTAAATGTGATATGTTAGACGAAGAATTAATTGCTGCAATTAAAAAAGACCTTCCAAAAATACCGTATACCTTTATTTCATCCTTGGCTCAAATGGGCTTAACGGAATTAAAAGATATGATTTGGAAGAAATTGAACGATGAATGATTTTTTAGAGCATATAGATCGTTCAATTGTTTTAGCCATTAATGGTTTAAATACGCCTTTTTTAGATGAGCTCATGTGGTTGATTTCATCAAAAGCACTTTGGTTTCCAATGTATGCTATTCTATTATTTTTAGCGTTTAAAAAGTTAAACCGTTCGGTTTTTTTCTTTTTTTTACTTTTTGCGGTGTTAAGCATTGTTTCTGCAGATTTAGTTTCTGTTCATTTTTTTAAAAATGTTTTTTTGCGTTATCGGCCGTCACATAACTTATTAATAGAAAATCAATTACATTATTATCTAAAATCAAACGGAGAATTATACAAAGGCGGTGATTATGGTTTTGTGTCTTCACATGCGGCTAATTTTGCTGCTATTTTTACGTTTTGTTGGTTGAGCTTAAAAGAATATTATCCGCGTCTTATTTGGGTATTTATAATGAGTTGTGCGCTTATTTGTTTTAGTCGAATTTATTTGGGCGTTCATTATTTATCCGATGTAATAGTGGGATCAATGGTTGGAATTGGCGTTGCCTATTTATTGTATCGATTGTTTAAGGTGTTTTCGAAAAAAAGTATAGCATGAATGGCCTATTGATTTTTATTGGGGGCGGTTTGGGTAGCTTGGCGCGCTATGGTGTCAGTCAACTAAGTTCAAAATTCACAACGCTTTCCTTTCCAATTGGAACATTCATTTCGAATGCTTTGGCGTGCATTATTTTAGCCTTTTTAGCCTATAATTTTATACCCAAAAACACACAAAATACGTGGATTCAACCCTTATTGATTATAGGGTTTTGCGGAGGATTTAGCACCTTTAGTTCGTTTAGCATCGAGACAGTTCAATTGTTTCAACTTGGAAACACCTACGTTGCACTTTTAAACATTCTAATTTCTTTAGTAACTGGTTTTGGTATTATATATGTATTTTCAACTCGATAATTTAATCCAATTGAATTGAATCAATCATTTTTTCTAGTGCTATCCGCTCTTTTTTCAAGGTGTTTAATTCAGATTTATTGGCATTGAATTTAGCCTTTAATTGCCCTAGTTCTTTTATGAGTGTATAACTTGCAAGTCCAAATAAACCAATCAAAACGTAATAAGCGAATCCAATAGCATAACTTCCAACAAATGATTGAACGATAAAAATCACTGGAATGTTGACTACTCCCAACACAATCATTCCAACTAGCATTTTAACAGATCCCCAAAAAACAGGTCGTTTAAATGATTTTTCCGTAAATCGTTTCACGAACATATATGGAATTAAACAGTGAATGAATCCTACAGTTGCAATAGGAAGTATGACCAAACATTTTAATATTGGTTTGAAAAAGTTAACTGTTCCATTGATTGGTAATTCTGCAATTAGTTCATCGCTTATTTGCTGCTCTTTTAATTTTTCAAAATAGGAATCGGTAGCTTTTTCAAGGGTTTCTAATTGTTGGTTATCAGTTAGCGCAGTTTGATTGACCCAATTTGCTAATTTTTTAGAAAAACTCCAATGTTCAACTATTGATTTTATGCTCGAATGCGCATAAACAACCATTCCTTTTTGAGAAATCTTAAGAATAGATTCTAACAGTTTAAACCAGCGTTCATTTTGAACGTGAATTACTTGTTCTTCTAATAGTTTTGCCATTCTATTCGTAACTTCCACAATCGTTTTAGAAGGATTTTCTATATAGTTTTCTTTGTAATCATTTAAACATATTTTTTGGGATGTTTTCATGAAAACAAGACTGCGCATTTGATTTGGTGCTTCATAATTTAACCCAGTTGCGGCAATGTAAACAGGTTTTTCCCAATTACATTTTTCCAAAGTTAAAAAACCAATTCGTGCAGCGCCTTTTTTGAGGGGCTTTAATCTTCTTTCAAATACGTCATCTGTAAATCCTTCACCAAAAAGCAATAAATTTCTTTTTTTTATAAGAAGTTCAGCACACGTTTCAAATACTTGTTCATTGGCAGATTTTGTAGCTACACCATCGCGCTCCCGGTAAATAGGTAACATATGTGCAGCTCTAAAAATTGGTTGTGTTGCTTTATTGAAAACATCTGCACGTGTCATAAAAAACACTACTGGTTTACGCATTGTACCTAAGAGTAGTGGGTCCATAAAAGACGCCGGATGATTGCAGACATAAATCGTGCTACCAAACAATTCGTTGGGTGTTCCTTTCGTTTCAATTTTTCGATAAAATAACCGAAGACTATAATTGAAAATTAATTTCAAGAAAAGATAAAAGCCATGCATCAATATTCTATTTTTGAAGGAACAAAGATATAAATTAGAAATCAACAAAGCATGGACTAATAACTTTTGCTATTAGTTGAAATTACCCATCAAAATCATTGTACATTTACCAATGTAAAAAATAAATGTTCAATTATGAAGGTCGTTGGTATATTTTGTGGTGGTTTTTCATCTGAATTTGAAATTTCGTTGAAGAGTGCTCAAACCATTCAAGATCATTTTCCTAAAAATTATCAAACTGTAAAAATCACTGTTTCAAAAACTGGTTGGAACGCCTTAATTGATGGGCAAGAATGTCCTTTTGATTTGAACACAATGACTTTTTCAAATGGTCAACACATTCGAATTGATTTAGCCATTGTTTATGTTCACGGCGATCCAGGCGAAAATGGTAAAATTCAAGCATTGTTAGATTTACATGAAATTCCTTATTTGAATTCAGGGAATTTAGCATCTGCATTATCTTTTGACAAATGGTATTGCAATCAATTCTTAAAAGGATTTGGTATTCCGGTAGCGAATTCGTTGGTATTAAATCATGCAACGCAATACAATACTGCTGAAATAATTGAAACATTAGGTTTGCCAGTTTTTGTTAAACCATCCGATTCAGGATCTAGTTATGGCATTTCTAAAGTAAAAACAGCAGCTGAACTTCCTGCAGCACTGGAAGCAGCATTCAACGAAGGAAAAGCAGTTGTTATTGAATCTTTTTTAGATGGAATTGAAGTAACGTGTGGTGTTTTTAGAAAATCTACCGGATTAGTTGCTTTACCATTAACTGAGATTGCTTCAGAGAACGAGTTTTTTGATTACGAAGCAAAATATTTAGGTAAATCAAGTGAAATAACGCCCGCACGCGTATCAGAAGAAATTCGTGAAAAAGTTCAAGAGCGCGCCAAGTATATTTATGAACTGATGAACTTGAAATCTGTAGCAAGAATTGATTTTATGCTTGTTAACAACGAACCATTTGTTATAGAAGTAAATACAACTCCTGGATTTTCCACAGCAAGTATCGTTCCTCAAATGTTGGCGTGTGCAGGTATCTCCATTCACGATTTTTGGCAGGAAATTCTTAAAGTTGAATTTGAAAACAAGTTCAATTAATACACCGCAAGTGCATTAAAAATTACTTCCAATTGTTTTCTCAATTCTAGATTGGTACACGAATAATTGTTGACTGTTACCGCAAAAGCAATTTTCTTTCCTGATGTAGAAAACACATATCCAGCATAGGATTTAATTTTTGAAATTGTCCCACTTTTAGCATAAATTCTACCTTCACCAGCTTGGTTTTTACACAAGGATGAAATCGTTCCACTTTTTCCTGCAATAGGTAAAGTAGCTAAAAATAATGGGTAGTTTTTAGAAGCATACATTTCTTTTAACAACGAACAGAAATGGTCCGCTGAAATACCATTCGATCGCGAAAGGCCACTACCATCTTGTAAAAACAAACCTGTAACATCTATTTTTTTAGACCAATAGTTATAAATTTGATCGATTCCAGCTTTTGTTTCTCCATTTCCTGTTAATTGATAGGCAAGAATCCCTAATAATCCTTCAGCGAAAAGATTGATGCTCTTATGATTTGTTAGTGTTGTTATTGCTTCAATGGAAGCGCCATAATGTGTGTAAATCAATTGAAAAGAATTGTAATTAGGAACTGTTTTTTCTTCAAGCGCTCGAACCGTTTTTATCCCTTTTACAACTTCAATTCCAACTTGGTTTAATCGTGTTAAAAGTTCATAGCCAAGTTGAAACTCAGGGTCAGGCAAACTTCCTTTTACGGTATAATTTTTTTGATTTAACGGTAAATTTCCGGTTCCATATCGTTCGTTGGAATAGGGTGCGCCAAAAATAAAAGACTGATCATTTCCAACATCATTTGAAACGATGTAATTTTTAAAATTTAAAGTTGGCACAACTGGAAAAGTGTAAAGTAACGTAGTTTTTCCTCCAGCTACAGAACTCGTTAAGAATTTATATTTCAAGGCATTATCGTAAATACAAATTCCAGCATGCCCAGTCCCGTAATAATTTCCAATGTCAGACCAGCTCCAACCATCAGGTGTTCCATTGTACCCAAATTCAGATCCATCAATATGAATGGCACCAGTTATTTTTTTGATTCCCACCTTTTTCAAAGAATCGATCCATTGCACTAAAAAATTACTTTCGGTTCCTGGTTGATTGAAGTACGAACTTCCAAGTGAAACATCTCCACCACCTCTAATCCATAAATCGCCGTTAAGTGTTCCATTTTCAAGTTTTCCATCTAAATAGATTCGAGTAGATGGTTTGAAATCTGGAGCTAATAATTCGATTACAGTAGCTGTTGTAAATAATTTTGTTGTTGATGCTGGCGGCAATGCAGTTGATGAATTGTATTGAGCAATTTCAGTATTGGATGTTAAATCATAGCATTTAAAACCGATGCTTGCGTTTTTCACAACCGCTTTTTTTGCAAAATCATCAACGGTTAGTTGGATGTTATTTTGAGCAAAAACAACACTATTTAATAGGAAAAGGCAGAAAAAAAAGTATCTTTGCACGTGATTTTTTTAAATGGTTAAAATAAAATTAATTCAATTAAAAGGTTAATTTTAGTTTCAAATTTAAGGAAGTTAATGTAACCTTCTATGATCAATAAAAAGAAAATTAAAGTTTTAAGGATAATTAACCGGTTTAACATTGGTGGACCTACCTATAACGCGACATTCTTAACACGTTTTATTTCAGATGATTACGAAACTTTATTAGTTGGTGGTTTGCCGGAAGAACATGAATCTGATTCATTACATATTTTGGAGGAATACGGTGTAAAAGCTCAGTTAATTGAAGAAATGAAGCGGACACCAAATTTTTTCAATGATCGAAAAGCGTACCTGAAAATAAAAGAAATAATTCGTGATTTTGAACCTGACATTGTGCATACGCATGCAGCAAAAGCAGGTGCTTTAGGCCGTAAAGCAGCAAAAAGCATGAAAGTTCCAATTATTGTTCATACCTATCACGGCCATGTTTTTCATTCTTATTTTGGAAAATTAAAGACTACGCTATATAAAATCATTGAACGAAGATTGGCGAGAATTTCTTCAGGAATTATTGCAATTTCTGATATTCAAAAAGCTGAATTAGCGGAACAACACTCCATTTGTCCACCTGCCAAAATTAAAGTGATTCAATTGGGTTTTGATTTGAATAGATTTCACGAAGACATTGCTGCAAAAAGACAACAAACACGTGAAAAGTTTCAAATTGCATCAGATGAGATAGCTGTAGCAATTATTGGGCGCCTAGCACCGGTTAAAAACCATCAATTATTTTTGAATTCAATTGCTGAAATTGCTCCAAAAACAACGAAAAAAGTAAAATTTTTTATTGTTGGTGATGGTGATGAAAGGTTAGCGATAGAAACGAGCATTAAAGAATTAAAATTACCAGATAACTTTGAAATTATTCTAACTTCTTGGGTAAAAGATATTAGCTCTTTTAATCCTGGAATGGATTTAATTTGTTTAACTTCTTTAAACGAAGGAACGCCTGTTAGCTTAATTGAAGCACAAGCTGCAAACATTCCAATACTTTCAACAGATGTTGGTGGAGTTAGAGACATTGTCAAAGAAAATGTAACGGGTTATGTTGTTTCTAATAATTCTTTGACTGAGTTTGCTGAAAAGTTATTATTTTTGATAGAAAATGATTCTATTCGAAATGAAATGAGTCAAAATGGTTGGGAGTTTGTGAAATCAAGGTTTCATTATACTACCTTGGTAAAAAATATGGAGAATTATTATTCTGAATTAATTAATAAAAGAAATGATCAACAACACTAAAACGATTGTAGGGTTATTCATTGTCTCAATTTTGCTGTTGCAAAGTTGTGGTGTTAATAGCAATCTAATGTTTAAGTCGAAAGATGAAAAATATGCAACATTAGAATCCACTCCAATGAAGCCGCAAAGTGATTATACGATTTCTGTAGATGACAAAATCACCTTTTCTTTGTCAACAAATAATGGGACAACAATCATTGAATCTTTAAGTGGAATCAACAAAGAATTAACAACCACAAATCAGCAATTGGACTATGTGGTTCGGCAAGACGGAACGGTGGAATTGCCGATTCTTGGAAATGTATTTTTAAAAGGATATACAGTAGTTCAAGCAGAAGACACCTTGCAAAAATTATTTTCTAAAGAATACAACAATCCATTTGTTCAATTAAAAATCACCAACCAACGTGTGATAATTTTTCCTGGAGGAGGAAGTGATGCAAAAGTGATACCGCTACTAAATAGTAACACAACTTTAATGGAAGTTATTGCTCAAGCTGGAGGAATTGCAGAGCGAGGCAAGGCGAATACTGTTAAGATTATTCGAAGAGAAAATGGCGAAAGAAAACTTTATAAAATTGATCTTTCTACCGTTGAAGGTTTAAAATTTGTTGATATGGTTGTTCAAGCAAACGATTACGTTTACATCGAACCAAAACGCGATTTGACAAAAGGAATTGTTGCAGAAATTGCACCAATCGTTTCTGTTTTATCGAGTTCATTAATTATTTTTACAGTCATTAAAAATTCTGGCAATTGAATAATAAAAGTTTAATAATAAATAAAGATTACGATCCAATAATTGTTAATACGATCATCAAACGATATTGGTGGTGGCCATTGTTGTTTGTGTCTATATTTACATCCGTTTCATATTTTGTCTTACGTTACACGAAGCCGACATATGAGTCTTCCATGACTATTCAATTAGGAAAAAAAGACAACGCAAAAGACATTATCGAGGTTGAAAATATCAACATGAAAGAGGAAGATATTTCTCCAGATATTGAATTATTACGTTCTCAATTTTTATTTGAAAAGGCGATACAACTAATCAATTTCAATGTTAGTTTTTATGCCAAAGGTCAATTTTTAACAGAAGAAAAATACAACTCTAGCCGCTTCAATGTATTGCCTTTTGAATTAAAAGATTCTTCTTTGATCGGCGTTCCAATTATTGTGAAATACGCTAAGGGTAGTTTGAATTTGTTGTATTCCTTAAATGGTCAAAAATATAAACTAACATCTCAATTAAATAAAAGAATCAAAAACCAGCATTTTGATCTTACAATCAACTCATCTAATCCAAGATTATTTGAAGAGGAATCAAAACAAAATGAATTGTATTTTACTTTGAATAGTGTTGCTTCTGTTTCTGCTCGTTTCCTACCTTACCTTCAAGTTGTTCCAATCGACCCAATTGCAAAAACAATTCAGATTTCATTGAAGTCAAACAATCCGCAACTCTGTTATGATATTACATCTGCAGTTGCAACAGCTTACAATAAATATGATGAAGAGATAAAGCGAAAAGGATCTGAAAATATTTTAGCTTTTATTGACCAACAATTGGATTCTTTATCGGGCGAATTAAAAAATTCCAAAGATAGTTTGATGCAATACCAACGAAGATCAAACTTACCAGATCCAGAGGGCGTAGGCACACAACTTTCAACCAATATTTCAAAACTACAAGATCAATTGTTTGAAGTTCAAGATGAAATAAGATCTTTGAACAGTGTTTATTCAAAGTTAAAATCGGACCCAAACAGATTGGATGTTTATCGAATTTTACCTGAAATGTTGGGTAAGAGTTATGAAACTTCTTTAAATGGACAACTTACAAGTTTATACGAACTTTTAGAAAAGAAAGAGAATTTATTGTACCGGGTCACAGAAGACAACAGCGAAGTAAAAGCACTTGGTACAAAAATCACCTTGAAATTGTCTTCAGTTAGAAGAAGTGTGGCTACAATATTAGAACGATTGATCGCTAACAGTAATGCAGTTAGTAAAAAAATTCAAAGCTACGAAGGTGAATATTTTCAATTGCCAGAAAAGAAAATGGAATTTAGTCGATTGAAAAATATCCAAGATTTGAATGAAAAATATTTCACCTTATTAACTGAAAAGAAAGTTCTTTACTCTATCTCAAATGCTGGTTATTCATCTGAAAACAGAGTTTTAACAAGAGCTACGGTCAATCCAACACCTGTAGCACCAAATAAAAAATTGATTTATGGTTCATTCATCTTTTTTGGATTTATTATAGGTTTGGGGATTATTTTGTTTAAATACCTTACTTTCAATGAAATCAATATGATTGATGATTTGAAAAAATTATTACCAGAAGAAGCATCTATTTTAGGTGGTGTTCCCTTGTCAAAAAGCCCAATGGAATTCTCTCAATTAGTTGTAAGTGAATCTCCTAAATCCATGTTAGCAGAATCAATGCGAAAAATCAGAACCAACTTAAGTTACATTAACCCGAATTATAAAACAATTGCAATTACATCCTCCATTTCAGGTGAAGGAAAAACATTTGTAGCATTGAATTTAGCTGGAATTATTGCAATGTCAGGTAAAAAAACTATTTTATTAGATTTGGACATGCGTAAGCCTAAAGTTCATTTAGGGTTGAATGCGGAAAACGTTTATGGTATGAGTGGTTTGATTATTAATCAATTTACATTAGAACAATGTATTCAGCATTCATCTTTGGAAAATTTAGATTTTATTACCGCTGGACCAATTCCACCAAATCCTTCTGAGTTATTATTAAGCGGAAGATTTAAAGAAATTGTTGAGCAGTTGAAAGAATCGTATGACACAATCATTATTGATAACCCTCCAATTGGTTTAGTTTCTGATGGAATTAAAATATTGACGGAATCAGACATTCCTATTTATGTGTTTAAATCTCATTATTCAAAACGGAATTTTGCTTTTAGGGTAAGAGAATTGTTTGAGATGAAGCAATTGGATCGATTAAATGTCGTACTAAATGGAGTTCGTTCAAGTAAACATTCTAATGGATATGGATACGGATACGGATACGGTTATGGTTATGGCTACGGTTATTATGAGTCGGATTCGCTTTCTAAAAAAGAAAAAGCAGTGAAAGGAATAAAAAAAGTACTAACTATTTTCTCAAAAAATAGATGATTAAAAAATTTGAAATAGAAGGCTTATTATTAATTGATCCTAGAAAGTTTCACGATGAACGAGGTTACTTTTTTGAATCTTTTAATACGATAAATTATCAAGAAATTCTTGGTGTAGCGCATGTTTTTGTTCAAGACAATGTTTCTGTTTCAAAAAAAAATGTACTAAGAGGATTGCACTTTCAACATGCTCCAATGGCGCAAGGTAAATTAGTAAGTGTTTTAAATGGGCGTGTGATTGATGTCGCAGTTGATATCCGCAAAGATTCCACTACCTATGGACAACATTGTATGGTAGAGCTTTCTAGAGAAAATGGTTTGCAATTTTGGATCCCACCTGGTTTTGCTCATGGGTTTTTAGCGCTTGAAGACGAAACTGTTTTTAATTACAAATGCACCAATTATTACTCACCTGATCACGAGGAAACGCTATTGTGGAACGACCCTGATTTAGCCATTAATTGGCCTTTAATAAAACCAATTATTTCGAAAAAAGATTTAGTTGGAAAAATATTTCGTAACTTTGAAACCACTTTTATAACTAAATAATGATAACACAAATTATTCTATTAGTCATTTCGTTTCTAATAGGCGGCATTTTATTAGCGGCCATCTCAAATTTGATTTTATTGCGTTTTTCAACATCATTGGGAATTAGAAACAAAAATGACGTCACCATTCGATGGAGCAATGAATCAAAACCTTCTTTAGGTGGCGTATCTTTTTTTGTGGTGTTTATTTTTGCCGCATTTGCGCATTTGATCATTTTTTACGATGAAAATATTTTCCATAACGATTATTATCATTTAGAATTTACCGGATTATTTTTAGCAGGAAGTATTGCATTTTTAATGGGTTTAGCTGATGACTCATACAACACGAGACCATTAATAAAATTAATTGTGCAAATAATGTGTGGTGTTATCTTCGTTATGACGGGTACACTAATTTCGATTTTTAGTAATCATACGTTCAATGTTGTTTTTACTGTTTTATGGGTAATTGTCATAATGAACTCGTTAAATATGTTAGATAATATGGATGGTATTACCGGTACAACTGTTTTCTTTATCTTACTGTCTTGTTTGTTTGGTTATTGGTTGATTCATGGTGTAAATTCAGATATTTGGTCACTTACTATGATTTCTGTAATTGGAGCAGTGTTAGGGTTTTTAAAGTATAACATTCACCCTTCAAAATTATTTATGGGTGATGCTGGTAGTCAATTTATTGGACTTTTTGTAGCGTTTTTTGGAATAAAATGCTTGTGGAATGCAAGTATTGTTTCGGGATCAGCAACTTGGGTAGGCTTTATTTTTATATTAGTAGCGTTTACGCCAGCTGCAGCTGATACCTTAACTGTTGTGATCAACCGATTAAAAAAAGGGAAATCACCTATGGTAGGAGGGAAAGACCATACAACGCACCATTTAGTTTACGCTGGTTATAATGACAAGCAAGTATGGTATGTTTTTTTAACTATTGGATTTTTTGCAACCGTTTTAACAATTTTGAGTTTTCTATTTCTCATTAACAATATCATTTTTCCAATATTTTTCTTTGTGTTTTATTTTGTAGTAGTTTTCTTCTTTTTATACAGAAACACGATTAAATACCCACAAAAAAAATAGCATTAAAACCTTTTGCTTCTTTTGGTGTTTAATGTCTTTACTCTTCTTATTTTTGCAAGAATTAAAGGTAATCAATGAAAGATACAGAAGCTGGTTTTATCGAAATATTTGGCGCACGTGAACACAATCTAAAAAACATAGATTTAAAAATTCCACGTAATCAATTAGTCGTTTTCACGGGCTTAAGTGGAAGCGGAAAATCATCTTTAGCTTTTGATACAATTTTCGCGGAAGGTCAACGCCGATACATTGAAACATTTTCAGCTTATGCGCGCCAATTCTTAGGCGGATTAGAACGGCCTGATGTAGATAAAATCAACGGATTAAGTCCTGTGATTTCAATTGAACAAAAAACGGTAGCACGTTCTCCTCGATCTACAGTTGGAACAATCACTGAAGTTTATGATTTCTTACGCTTGCTTTTTGCACGTGTTGGCGTTGCAGTTTCTTATGAGACAGACGAACAAATGGTAAAGTATTCAGACGATCAAATTGTTGATTTAATTCTGAAAAACTATTCTGGAAAAAAAGTAATCTTTCTAGCTCCTAAAATTAAAGGTAGAAAAGGTCATTACCGCGAATTGTTTGAACAAATCCAAAAAATGGGCTTTACAAAAGTTCGCGTAAATGGTGAAGTTCAAGACATCGTAAAAGGTATGAAATTGGACCGTTACAAAATCCATGATATTGATATTGTAATAGATCGTTTAGCGATAAAAGAAGATGATCGAAAACGAATTTACGATTCTGTGATCACGAGCATGAAACATGGCAACAAATCCATGATGGTGATGGATTTTGAAACGGAAGAAGTACGCCATTTTAGTCGTTCATTAATGTGCCCAACTACTGGAATTTCTTATCCTGAACCAGAACCGAGTTTGTTCTCCTTTAATTCTCCCTACGGTGCTTGTCAAACGTGCAGCGGATTAGGTGAAGTTTCGGAAGCAGATCGCTCTAAAATTATCCCAAATCCAGCACTTTCTATTAAAAAAGGTGGTTTTGCTCCTTTGGGAGAGTACAAACGTACGTGGATTTTTGATAAATTGGAATCGTATCTATCACAAGAAGGTTATTCGCTAACTACTCCCTTAGAAGAAATTTCAACAGATGTAATGAATGTACTTTTGTTTGGAAATGAAGATATGGAACGATCTAAAAAGAATAATACCGTTATTTTTGAAGGGATTATCAACTTTGTGTCGCGTCATTCGGAAGAAAGTTCAACAGCTATTCAACGCTGGGCTTCGAGTTTTATGAATAAAATAGTTTGTCCAACGTGCGAAGGTACGCGACTAAAAAAAGAAGCGCATTTTTTTAAATTAAATGAGCGCCATATTGGAGATTTGGCACAAATGGATTTAAGTGAATTGGCCGTTTGGTTCAAAGAACTACCAAAATACTTATCTACCGATCAATTAACGATTGGAACGGAAATTTTAAAGGAAATCAATACGCGTTTAAATTTCATCTTAGAAGTTGGATTGGATTATTTGACCTTGCATCGTTCGGCTAAAACATTATCAGGTGGAGAGGCACAACGCATTCGTCTTGCAACACAAATTGGTTCTGAATTGATGAATGTATTGTATGTGTTGGATGAACCTTCAATTGGACTTCACCAACGCGACAATACCCGCTTAATTAATTCGTTGAAACGTTTACGTGATGCGGGAAATTCTGTTATTGTTGTTGAACACGACAAAGAAATGATTGAAGCAGCAGATTTTGTTGTGGATATTGGTCCTGGAGCAGGAATACATGGTGGAAGAATTATCAATGCAGCGCCTGTTGATCAGTTAACAGCTGTCGATTCGCTCACTACAAAATACCTGACTGGCGAATTAAAAATTGAAATACCAAAGAAACGTAGAAAAGGAAATGGTAATTTTTTAACGTTGAAAGGTGCTTCTGGCCATAATTTGAAGAATGTTGATTTGAAAATTCCTTTGGGAACATTTACATGTGTTACAGGTGTTTCTGGAAGTGGAAAGTCATCGTTGATTAATCATACGCTTTACCCAATATTACTTGCGCACATTTACAATGGTGTTAAAAAACCGTTGCCTTACAAATCGATTGATGGTTTGAATCATTTGGATAAAGTCATTGAAATTGATCAAAGTCCAATTGGTCGAACACCACGATCGAACCCTGCAACATATACCAAAATGTTTGATGAAATTCGTTCACTTTATGCAGCAATGCCAGAAGCTCAAATTCGCGGGTACAAGGCAGGACGTTTTTCGTTTAATGTATCTGGTGGTCGCTGTGAAAGGTGTAAAGGCGGAGGCTTGAAATTGATTGAAATGAATTTTTTGCCAGATGTTTACGTGGAATGTGAAGCTTGTAATGGCAAACGTTATAACCGTGAAACATTGGAAGTACGTTTCAAAGGAAAATCTATCTCGGATGTGTTGGAAATGACCATCGAAGATGCAACTCCTTTCTTTGAATCAATTCCAAAAATTTACCGCCCATTAGCTATGTTGTCATCCGTTGGTTTAGGGTATGTCAAATTGGGGCAGCCTTCTACAACGCTTTCAGGTGGTGAAGCACAGCGCATTAAATTATCCACAGAATTAGCTAAAAAAAGTACTGGTAACACCTTCTATATTTTAGATGAACCTTCAACAGGTTTACATTTTGAAGACATTCGCATGTTGTTAGATGTGCTTCAGCGATTGGCAGACGAAGGAAATACAGTTTTAGTGATCGAGCATAATTTAGACATTGTGAAAGTAGCTGATTACCTAATTGATGTTGGACCTGAAGGCGGAAAAGGTGGTGGAAAAATCATTTGTGAAGGAACGCCGGAACAAGTTGTTAAGAAAGGAAAAGGCACTTCACACACTGCACATTATTTAGCAATGGAATTAGAGAATTAAGGATGAAAAGACTTCAGGAGTCAGGACTTTAAGACTTAAGGAGGCAGGACTTTAAGAGTCAAGATATAAAGACTAGATCGTGGTTCTGTAGAAATCTGAAAAAAGACTAAAGGGTATAAAGATTTTAGGACTAAATGACTAGATTATAATTCTGTTGAAATCTGAAAAAAGACAAAATGATTTTAAGATTTTAGGAATTTAAGACAAAATTGTTTTTCTGTTGAAATCTTAACTCAAAATTCAAAACTTTCAACTCAACACTTTTAATGATAGAAGGAAGTTAAGATTTAAAGAATTTATGACTAGATCGTTATTCTATTGAAATCGTAACTCTAATGCCTAATTAACTTATGACTAATGCCTAAATAAAAGATTAAAGGATTAATAAACAACATCCCATAAAAACAATCCATGTGCAGGGACGGAAGTTTTGGCTGCTTGGCGGTCTTTTGCTGCTAAAATTATTGGTATGTCTTTAGGTTCAAGTTTGCCAGATCCGACCTCGATTAATGTTCCTACTGTTGCGCGTACCATATTTCGTAAAAATCGATCCGCTTCAATTTCAAAAATAAGTTGACCGTTTTCCGTGATCCAATGTGCTTTGTAAATAGTACAAATATTTGTTTTCACATCAGTATGCATCTTAGATAAGGAAGTAAAGTCTTGCGTTCCAAGCAAAGCTTCAGCTGCTTTATTCATCGCCGCTATGTCTAACTCTTTTGGGAAATACCAACTGTTTTCTAAAAAAGGATTTTTTTCCGAGTGCATAAAATAGCGGTACGTTCTATTTTTCGCATCAAATCGCGCATGTTTAGAAGCTTCAACTTCTTCAATAGCATGAACTACAATTGAATTCGGTAACATGCGGTTCAATTTAAACTGGAACTTATCTAAAGACCTAAGTTGCGGTAAATCAACATGGAAAAAATAATTATTGGCATGAACGCCAGTATCAGTTCTTCCACAGCCAACGATTTGAATGGGTTCATTGGAATGTAATTTCGATAGACAATTTTCTATTTCAGCTTGAACAGAATGTTGACGGGGTTGTTTTTGCCAACCGAAATAGGCACTTCCATTATAGGCGATTTCAAAAAAATAACGTTTCATTAATTACTTTGCTGTTGGAATTTTGAATGTTGAAAAATCTAGTTCATAGACATCCATACTCGATTTTTGCCCAATAATTTCAAAACTAGACAAAACTGCCTTTTTTATTTGCGGATAGTATTGGAAATGTGTATCGTTATTCACAGAATTCACTTCACTGCCTAAATTGATTGGTGTTCCCCAAGTTGAACCTAAATTCTCAACGACAAAGACATCGTATCCACCCATTCCTAATAAACCATTTGAACTAAAAAATAAAAAGCGCCCATCACCAGAAATGAAAGGAGTTGTTTCATTTTCGAGGGAATTAATTGATGCTGGCAAAGCTTTTGGTTTCGACCATTCACCGTTTGTTTTCGTGCTTACAAAAATATCAGAGGATGACGTTTCAGCATTTCGATCTGACACAAAATACAAGGTGTTTCCATCGTCTGTTATCGAAGCAGCACCCTCAAAAAAAGTAGTGTTTATTGAATTGTCATCGATTCTTTTTGGTGTCGACCATTTTTGTTTGGAGGACAATTCCACTGTAAATAAATCCGAACTTTTAGTTTGATTTTTTAAATCTATAGCCGTATTGTTAATGGTGATTAAACCTTTTGTTCCATTGGCGTAAATACATGAAAAAGCATCAAATCCATTTGAATTTAAACGATCTAATTCATTGCTTAAACTATCCCAATTTTGGTTCGTTTCATTCCAAACAGCTCGGTAAATATCTTCAAAGTATTCTTGATCATCGGGATTCATTAAACCACCTTTGGTATCTGGTCTTCTTGACGTAATGTAAAGTGTTTTTCCTTGATCTGTAAAAATTGGAGCATAATCATTGTAGCCAGAATTGACATCTTTCAATCCTTTTTTTAATGATTTTTTACCTGTCGACAATTCTTTTTTTGCAAATTCACATTGTGCAATTTCTGATGCAATTGTTGTATAATTGAATTCTTTTTCTGTACTTGATTTTTTTACCAGGTCAAAATAATACAACGCAGAGTCTAATAAATTGGTTCTATGGAATGCAAGTCCAATGTATTCGTATAATTCGTTCTTGTTTTTTTGTTTGTTTAAATTCAACGCATCTTTTTCATATTTCAAAGTCAACCCATAATTGTTCAAGTTGTAGTGACATTTTCCAATCCAAAACAACGGTTCCCAAGCATTTGGGTCTTTTACAGCTGCTTCTCGAAATCGATTTAACGCGTCTTTTACTTTTCCCCCTTCAAAAAAAAGTTGCCCTTCTTTTACAAATTTAACTGCCGCTTTTTTGTCTTTTTTTGACGTGATAGAGTCTGCTGGAAATAAATTAGATGCTGCAAAAGTTATTGAACCGATGAAACAGGTAAAAATAAGAAGTATAGAATATTTCATTTGAAAGCATTTATTGATGATATTACAAAGTAACTGAATTATTTTCATTATGTAATTTTGACAATCAAAAGTTGTTAACGTATAGTTGCTCATTTGAGTAATTCTTCCTTTTATCATATTTTTTTGATGTTTAACTTAAAATACACTAACTTTGACCCTTTAAAAATCAACACTAGCAAGCGCAAGATGGAATTTAATCAACTTACAGCAATTTCTCCAATTGACGGGAGATATCATTCCAAAACAATCGAATTACAGCCTTATTTTTCTGAATTTGGTTTAATTAAATACAGAGTGATTGTAGAGGTTGAGTATTTAATTGCTTTAGTTGAAGCGGGTGTAGCACCGTTGAATAATTTCCCAAAAGAATCGTTTGAAAGCTTAAGAGCAATTTGCACTGATTTTTCTGAAAAAGACGCGAATTGGATCAAGGATACTGAAAGAGTAACCAACCACGACGTGAAAGCGGTAGAGTATTTTTTGAAAGATAAATTAATTGGCTTAGGTTTGGATAAGTATTTGGAGTTTGTTCATTTTGGATTGACTTCACAAGACATTAATAACACATCGATTCCATTATCGTTAAAAGAAGCCTTAAACGAACAATACATTCCATTAGTTGAACGATTAATTGCAAAATTGGAGAGTTTACAGCATACTTGGAAAGATATTCCAATGTTAGCAAAAACACACGGCCAACCAGCTTCACCAACACGTTTGGGTAAAGAAATAAAAGTGTTTTCTGAACGATTAACCATTCAATTAAATCAATTAAAAAACGTTCCTTTTTCTGCTAAATTTGGTGGCGCAACGGGTAACTTTAACGCACATCACGTAGCATTTCCTTCCCATGATTGGGTTGCTTTTGCGAATGAGTTTGTCAATAATAATTTAGGTTTAAACAGAAGTCAAACAACGACACAAATTGAACATTACGACAATTTAGCAGCGCTTTTTGACACCATGAAACGCATCAATACAATTGTGTTGGATTTAGACCGTGATATGTGGACCTATATTTCAATGGATTATTTCAAACAAAAATTGAAAGAAGGTGAAATTGGTTCTTCAGCAATGCCACACAAAGTTAATCCAATTGATTTTGAAAATTCTGAGGGTAATATTGGTATTGCAAATGCTTTGTATGAACATTTGTCGGCAAAACTTCCTGTTTCTCGTTTACAAAGAGACTTAACTGATTCAACAGTTTTAAGAACGATTGGTATGCCAGTAGCACACACGTTTATTGCTTTAAAATCTACCTTGGTTGGTTTGGATAAATTGGTGTTAAATGAAGTCGCTTTTGAATTGGATTTAGAAAAGAATTGGGCAGTAGTTGCAGAAGCAATCCAAACAATTTTAAGAAGAGAAGGATTCCCGAAACCATACGAAGCTTTGAAAGGTTTGACGCGTAAAAATGAAGCAACTACGAAAGCTTCTGTTCACGCTTTTATTGATGAACTTCCTGTTTCAGATGCCTTAAAAATAGAATTAAAAGCCATTACACCTCAAAATTACGCGGGCATTCAATTGGTATAATCAAATCATTTTTTTGGGACGAATAAACAAGCTGTAGATCGCTAAAATACTCACAATAAGTAAACTTAATTTCCCTAAATAATCACCGTTTTTAGTGTAAAAGCTTTGCGCTTTGTTGCGATTAAGTTCTTTCCGAATGGCAGTTGGTTTCCACCAGTTACTTGCAGCGATGCGTTCTCCTCGTTGGTTGTAAAAACAACTAATTCCAGTATTTGCTGAACGTGCTACACTTCTTCGATTTTCAATGGCTCTAATTGCTGCAAAACTTGCATGTTGCTTGTAACCGGGTGTATCGCCCCACCAACCATCATTGGTAATAATACAAATGATTTCAGCTCCTTTTCTGCATTGTTCTGCATTGAATTCGCCATAAATTGATTCGTAACAAATTAACGGTGCAAAACTAAAGTTAGCAGTGCGAAGTATTTTAGGATTGTTTTCAATTCCTAAGGTACCTGAAGTTCCACCATTTTGAATGGATAAGGATTCTAAAAATGGCAACCAATTTGAAAAAGGGATTTTTTCTACACCTAAAACTAATTTAGATTTGTGAACAAATTCATAATTTTCTGCACCGTTTAATAGTAGCGAACTGTTGTAATTTTCATAAAATCCTGGTCCTCCTTCCAATGGAATGGATGCTCTTGAATTTTTTATTGGAAATAATTTGTAGGTGGACGCTCCAATGTACAACGATTTATTTTGCCATTTAACAAGTTGATTTCCCAAGAAATGATGCAACGAAGATTGTCCAAAATCATTTTCATAAAATGCTTCACTAATCGCAGTTTCGGGTGCTAAAATTAGAGCTGTCGAGGGTGTTATTTTTGTTTGACCCAATGCTAGAATCTTTTGAAGCTGATTTTCAAGGGAAGCAGAAAATTTTTCGTTATACGGATCAATATTAGGTTGAATGGCAACAATTTCAAGTGGGTTTTCAAGTTCTTTATAATTTTGAAACAAAACGATTGAAACGAATAAAGGCAAGCCAAAACTTCCCAAAAGAATGAAATTTGCGCGCTTATTCCATTGCCATTTTTTGTGTGTTATAATAGTTTGTTGCAAAAGTTTTGCACCAAAATAATTGACAAGTAAGATCCAAGCACTTCCACCTAAAACACCCGTAAAAGCATACCATTGTATCCAAGTTGGGCGAATAGAAAACGCATTGCCAAGTGTTAACCATGGCCACGATAATTCCCAATTATGGTGCAAATATTCAAAGCCAATCCAACAAGTTAAAAGTGTTAGAAGACTAAATTTTGAGCCAATTTTTTTATTGATTTTATGAAAAACATAAAATGCAATGGCCATTAATAAAGAATTCAAAATAAATGCTAAGATTGCGCCACCAACACTTGCGTTCCAAATCCACCAAGTTGTTCCAATGTTGTAAATAAAAAATGTAAGGTAAGCATGTACAAAAATGCGACCCGAACGGTGTCTAAAACTGACAGTATTCTTTTCGATCAATAACAAAGGAATCCAAGCAACAAATGCCACCACGGATAAACTTCCAGTAAATGGAAATGATAAAACCATTAAGCTACCTGAAAGAATGCTCAGCAGGTACCGCCATTTTTTGGATAGGTGAATCATTGGTTTATTCTATATTGCACAATGAAATTATCGACAATTGTGGAAATAATCAATTGGTTCCCTTCTTGTTTTAACACGCATTTTTTTGAACCTTCAATTTGTTCTTTTGAAGTAATTTCACCTTTTCCGTTGTATAAAACAATGTTGTTATCCAAACCATCCACAACAGCAAAAATTGTTTTTCCATTTTGTTTGGAATAACTGACCCAATCAATAGATGAAATGTTGCTTTTCAGTTGATTCGGATTCGCTCCATCTTTTGTTATTCCCTGTATGGTATAATTTTGTAAAATACTCAATGACAGGCCTGTTGGTCCTTCAGAAACAAAAATCGATCCGTTAATTATTGAACTGTTACTTATAACACCACCTTTCTGATTGATAATTGTAAGATTATTGCCATCACTATTAAAAATTATTAATTCGTTGTCAATAATCTTTGCAATTGCTTTTGATGAAACTGGAATTGTTCGTAATGCTTGTTTTCGATCGACATCAATAATTTTTACTTGTTGTCCATTTTGAATCGCTACCAACTGTTTATTGGAGCTTTTCCATGCCAACAATGGTTTGGAGCAATCGGTTAATCCTTTCAATTTAAACGCTTGCTTGCCTTTTGAATTTAAAAAAATCAATTGCCCATTCTGCGATGGATAAATTAAATGTAGTTGCCCTTTTGAATTAAATACTGTTCCAGCTTGTGTGGCTATTTTTTCACTTAAATCATCTTGACTTTTTAAAAGTTCAGTTCCGTTTTTAGCGATTAGTTGAATTGCTCTGTCGCTTGTTATTACAAATGCATCGCTTTCTTTCGAATAAACAATTTCTTTCAGCATTTTTCCGCTAATTGTTTTTTTCCAACTTAAATTCCCTCCAGAAAAGTAATAAAATTGATTTTGATTGGTAATCACAGCAACATTTCCTTTTCCTTCTAATACTTTAAAGTCAACGATTTCACCTTGAACAGCCATAGAAATTGATTTCATAGTTGTTGGTTTTAAACCTGTTGTGTCTGAAGTCGCTACTAAGTTTCGATGAAGTAAATGTGTTTCAAATAATTGATTGTTGTAGATTGATTTTGTGTATTTAACGGATGAATTGCTAAATCGCTCAGTTACATCTCTTGGCATATCGCCATAAACTGTTTGCATTAGCTCTTTTTCTGTTGCCAATGTTTTCCCTATTTTATTTAAGGCCACAATGTCTTCACAAATCGTTTTTGTAGCACTAATTACAACAGCATCATTTAGGTTGAAAACATAAAAACCATTTTTAAATGGAAAAGTAGACGAAAGTTTGATGCCTTTAAAGAAGCCTTCATCATTGATGGTGTTTCCTTCAAAATTAGTGAGTTCTTCCAAGTTTTCTATTGGATTTTGTCCAATTTTATAATCACTCACCAACACCAAATTTCCTTTGTAGCTGATACTTACAAAGCCTTTGTCCATCCATTTTGAAAAAATACTTTTTGCAAATGTTTTGTCAATTGTTTTAAAATATTCTTTTTCGTAAAAATGGTAATTTTTAAATGATAAGGGCAAAATTGAACTAAAGAGCTCTTTGTCGTTAATTTGGTTACATTTAAAATGTGTAATTGTTTTTGTTTTGTAGGCAAATTGATTGCCTTTTGTTAAGTATAACTCCGTTTTTCTTGGAATCGAATTTTTAAAATCAATAATTACTGCACTCGCTTTTTTATCAAAATTAGCCCAATTTTTAATTGATTTTGTTGCGCTTTTTTCTTTGTAAAAATGAATTTTTCCTTTGTAAAACTCAAATGAAAAGTGGCTTGTTTTTCCTGAAGAATTGTCACTAGAAATCAGTTTTTCTTCAGATGATTGAATTAATTTTTTGACCTGTTGAATCGTCCAAATTTGCTGCGCATCAATTAAAATATGATTTCTATTTTGACTGATATAAATGGTTGAACCAATTGGTAAATTTGGTGTTATTTCTTGATAGAAATTCTTTACTAAAAGTGGTGTTTTAATAAAAGTATCAATTTTATTTATCTCATCAACGCGTTGAATGATTACTATTTTATGGTCTTCTTTTCCAAATAATTGTTCTGCAGATAATGTTTCGTTTTTATCAACTAAATCGAGTGATACATAACCAATCCAGCCTAAACTTATAACACCAAGAATCAAGAAAAAATAACGTGCAAACATAATAAAATCAATTTTATCAAAAATAGTTGATTTAAAAGCGCAAAAATGATGTAATTAGGTTTAAAATGAACAACGAAATGTTTACTTAAAACAGACGGAGTTGTTCAGGGCTTAACAAGGTAAATGTTTTGCGGTGTAAATCTGTTGCGCCGTGTGTTAATATGGCATTGCGGTGTTCTTTGGTAGGATAACCTTTGTTTTTTTGCCAATTGTAAGCCGGAAATTGAATGGCATATTCTTCCATTAAATCATCGCGATATGTTTTAGCTAAAACTGAGGCCGCTGCAATACTTAAATACTTTCCATCGCCTTTGATGATGCATTCGTGCTGAATATCACGGTATTTCTTAAACCGATTTCCATCGATTAATAACAATTCAGGCACGTTTGATAATTGATCTATGGCCCGATGCATGGCTAAAAAACTTGCATTCAAAATATTAATCTCATCAATTTCATGGTTATCAACAATGCCAACTGCATAGGAAATAGCTGCAGCTTCAATAATTGGGCGCAATTCTTTTCTCTTTTTTTCACTTAATTGTTTCGAATCGTTGAGCATTGGATGGTAAAAATCGGCTGGTAAAATGACTGCTGCAGCAACTACCGGACCAGCCAAACAACCCCTTCCTGCCTCATCGCAGCCAGCTTCAATTGTGTTTTCTGAAAAAAATGATAAAAGTTTTTGCATATAAAAACAAATTTGATAAAAAAATTGTAGATTAGCACTATTATTCGTTTAAACTTGCATACAACTATTGGATGAACGTTTGCGTCTAATTAAAAATTGAAAACTATGAAAACATTATTTTTAACAATTTTCGCTGCATTTTCATTTGCTGCTGTTTCATTTTCACAAGATGTTAAATCGGTAACGACACAATCAAAATCAGAACTAGCTTTTGCTAAATCAACTGGTTTGTATGTTTTTAAATTGCCTTCATCCGTTTCGGTTGAAGATGTAACAAAAAACGCATCTTATTACGTGAATTATTTCAAAGTTGATTTCAATAAATCTACTAGTGAAGCAAAAATTACATTGAAAACAAATGATGCTACAAGTAGAAGAATTATCATGCGTTTCATCTCTTCTTGTGGAATTAATTCTTACAATGTTGAAGGCGTTGCAATGAAAATGGATGAATTTTTCACCGCATTTTTACAGTAAGTAAAAACAAAATAGTTAGAAGGTCGCTCAATGCGGCCTTTTTTTATCCCTAAGAAATTCAAATCTCGTATATTTGTAAAAAAAAGCATGAAAAATAAACTATTCATTATTGCATTCACATCATTTATTATTGGTGCTTGTGCAACCAATTCAGCCCTAGATTTAGGTGGAAACAAAGTTAAATTAGCGAAAAGCTATGGACCCGTAAAAGTTGATGCATCAAAGGCAATTTCTGCTGCTGAAATGTGGAAAAAGTTCGAAGCGAATAAATTCAACACAACCGAAGTTACTGTTTATTCGCCGCTTCAATCGGTTTGCTTGAAGGCTGGATGTTGGGTAACGATTGATAATGGAAACAACACATCAATCATGGTTCGATTCAAAGATCATTTTACAATTCCACCAGCAACTCCAAGTGGAACAAACGCATTTATGCACGGCATCATCTTTATGGATACTGTTTCAGTTGAAATGTTACAACATTTCGCGGAAGATGCAGGAAAATCAAAAGAAGAAATCCAAAAAATTACCGCTCCGAAATTTGAAATGAATTTCAGAGCTGATGCAATTACTTTAGTTAAGTAAAATAGTAGTTTACAAAGTATTTAAGGCGATCTTGTATCGCCTTTTTTTATTTCTGATCATTATTTGTTCAAATACTAATGGACTAGCTTTTTTTAAACTGAAAGTTAATTAGCTTAAAATCATCAAAAAGAGATTTGTTAAAAAATCCGAATATTCAATTTATTCTTGTATATTTGATTATACTTAATATAAACCATTAAATTATTTTTATGAAAAACACTCTTATTACAGGGATAATTATATCCTTTATTGGAACCATTCAAGCACAAAACAATGTATTGCCTCTTTCAGGAAATATCGGAGTAGGAACACTTCCTAGTTTAACTATTCCAAATTACAACCTTCAACTTCACGGTACTACCGACTATTTGTATGACAATTCAGCAAATCCTAATCCTGTTGCTGGTTTAATTTTATTCGATGAACCAGAAAAACAAAATAATTACACGACCAAAGCAATGGTAAATGCTGGGAAAAGTGTTTCTTTTGGAATGACCAACACTACAACAGGTTTCGGAATAAATGATGGAACTGAATTTAGATTGACCCAAAATAATTTTTCAGTGATCAACAGAGAAAATGGAAATTTTACACTTGGAACTAAAAATGCTTTTATAACTTTTTCAAATGAAAATTCCCGTGTTTGGATTGGTGGGGTTACAACACCAACAAGCCCTTTGTATGCCAAATACAATCTCATTTCGCCAGATAATGGGATGTATATTAAAAGTAGTTCATTAGGGAAATATGGACTAAAAGTTGAGGTGCGTGAAGCCTCAAATGCACTTGAAGTTTATAATACATCCAGTGCATTAAAACAATTTAAAGTGACTGGAAATGGGGAAGTGTTTGCAAGAAGATACACTACAACATTAACTAATATCCCTGATTATGTTTTCAAAGAAGGTTACAATCTTATGTCATTAAATGATTTGAAAATATATGTAAACACCCAACAGCATTTGCCAAATATTCCTTCTGAAAATGAATTCCAAAAAGAAGGAGTAGATATAGGTGAATTAAACCGCTTACTACTTGAAAAAGTGGAAGAATTGACTTTGTACATCCTTCAATTAGAAGAACGCATCTCAAAAATCGAAAAACCATGAAAAAACTAATCTACATCTTTTTCTTCTTTATAGTGGTAAGCTGTAAAAAAGATAAAATAACTCCTCCAGGCCCAGATCCTTGTATTGGTTTACAAGAAGTAAGTGCTGATTTTGTAATTGAGGAAAAGTCAGCAAGTATGGTAGTAAACACAACTGATACAGAAACTGATACAGCCTATACTAAAAAAATGATAAAATTTACGGCAAAAGAAGAAAATGCTGATTATACATGGTACATAGGGTCAGAAGTATTACATACTAAAAGTGTTGAACGTTATTTTGATCAAACACACAATGGACAAACTTATCCAATTACTTTAGTTGTAAAGAAACAAGCCAATGTTAAATGTCATCCGCAAGATGATGGTTACGATAGCATTATCAAAACAATTACTCTAGTAAATAGAAATATATTTAATAACGGTGTGCATGAATCTGTGTTTTTAGCCCCTCAGCCTAATTTTGAAGGAACTTATCGTGTAAAAGAAGTAAATGCTACTGATAGTATAGAGTTTACATTGGATTTTAGGTATGAAGTAAATTTCGCATATGTAGAAAATATAACGTTTTTATCAGCAGAGGATTCAGTTTTTAATTTTAAAATAGGTAGTTTTGATTGGAATTATAGGCAAATAAATATTTATGATCCAGGAAGTATTTTACCTGTAAATTATCCACAATTACAATCATATCGTCCTGATCCATTTGATATAAAGTTAGACAACAATAGAAAAGTTGTTATAAATACAGGGATATTTTCATTTTTAACCTTAAAAACAACAAAATTGACCTACTATGGTCGAAAAATTAATTAAACATATTAACGTGAAAAAACTAATCTACATCTTTTTCTTCTTTATAGTAGTAAGCTGTAAAAAAGATGATTTCTCCAGTACTGGAGGTTATAATTGTGCCAAAGAAAAACCTGTTTCTGCCGATTTTATGATGGGAGAAATCTATGGGGATGAATTTATAGACTTAGATACTGTAGTGATGGATGTTGATTACCAAGATGGGAATCCTGCTAATTTCATTAGAGATACCTATAGAACGGTTCATTTTAAAGCAAATATAGCAGGTGCAAGTTATGAATGGCAAGTTGGAAACAATGGAACTGTAAAAACAAGTAAAGAATTTTCGTTGCTGTTTTCCAACCGTGTTGGGACTATACCTGTTCGTCTAATTGTACACAAAGCACCCAATAAATATTGTTTTCCAAATGACGATGGTATTGATACTATAGTGCGATATTTAACGGTGGATAACGTAGAACCTCATCCACTTTTTGGGGAATACAAAGGGTACAGCCTTTCTAACCCATCTGAACAGTTTACAATCAAAATAGATACCACGTGTTTTAATCAAATTGGCTTTGACCCAAATACAGGTAATTATGTATACCATGATGGCATCTATAACTTGCCAAATGGGAATTCGGGTTGGCAGAAATTTGGAGGCGGTACAAATTCAGTAAAATGTGATTTTTATCCATATCCAGATCAATTGCCTTATGATCACGCGTATTATTGTTTTGGAAATTACAAATACATTTTGGAATCTGATAACTACCCGCTAACTAATTCTCCAGAACAAAATTTCAAGTATTTGACACGATGTAGGTATTATCCTGAAACCAAGAAAATAATCATTACTTATTGGTACAGAAAATTAATTAACTACAACACTTTTGGCCCTAAAAAAGCGGATGTATTTATTGGGTACAAACAATAATTAAAAAGAAATTCTATGAAAAATTACATACTAATACTTTTTTTGCTGCTAATTAGTAAAGGAATAGCGCAGAGTATAAACTTTCCTGAAGAAGGTTGTCCTATCACCATTATCAAAACAGATCCAAATAATTATGAAAACCCCAATGACCCCAATCAAGAAAGAAAGTGGAATTGGATGGAAGAACCAAATTATACCTATTATAGAAAAGATTTTGGTACTTTAGGCATTGCAACCACTTTAATCAATCCATTTTATGACCAAAATCCATCGCTAAATACTATTGATTTTGTCAACCAAGATTACAAAGATTTTCAACCTTTAGATGGATGGGAATTGTTGTACAAAAAATTTGGCTCTCCAGCTCAAGGTGTTTCTTATCCATTTTTTGTTTTGTATAACCGATTTTCAGGAAAAATGAGGATCTTTGTTAATATCGTAAATTCATCCGAGTTTACATTTAACAATTGTGAAATTGCTTTGTCTTTCGATAAATTTTTTACAGATAAAAAAAATGAATTAATACAATCAGCCGTTTTAAATAGTCTAGGAGAACACGCGTTTTCACCGATTGAAATGCAACGTAATACAACACATTACAGCTATAATCAAGCATTAGACAATGGTAACCAAAATGGGTATCAATGGATGGTGGCAGATTTTAACACCTTATTTGATCCTTGTACGTGTGGTTTGGTTTCTAATTTCATATTTAGAGTTCGTCTTAAAAATAATGTAAAAATTTCGGGAACAATTTTTGGTAATTATACCACTCTATTAGATTCTGACAACCCTGCAAACGAATCAGATGATATCGGTGGTTTTTGGGGTAATATTCAACAATATACTGCATTTGGTACAGGTATTATAAATGGTTTAACCGGTTCAATAACTTCTACTAATGAACAATATAAAAATGGTCAAAAATTAATAAGTGAAGCCCAATTATTTGTTAATAACTCAGATACAGCAGGTGTTCTTTCAGCTGATCAGGCAACTAATATTAACATTAAACTCGGAGAGGTTTTAAAATTTGTTCCCTACGTAGGATCACTTTTCACCTTAGCTTCTACTGCTATTTCGCTTGTAAAGAAAACTGGTACTGATTTCAATAATTTATCCAATGCTGAAAAATTAGAACAAGGACTCTCAAATACTTCAATTGCAGTACCAAACATCAATTTAACAATAGATGCGGGTCTAAGTTTTGAATCAAATAGAATATTAGAAAGTTTAAAAGTACCTGGGAGTATTGGGATTAATAATATTATACATTCAAATCCAGTTTATGATAATACGTTGGGTGTTTTTAATTTAATGGAGCAACCAGAATTTGAAGTAACACATGTTTCAGTTACGGCATATCAAACTCTTTTTAATTATGGCGTTCATCCAATTGGGTTTTCTTTATTAGAATTGAAAAACAAACCTAAGATATTATTAAATCCTTCAAGTGGTTTGAAGATTATAAGTGTAGAATATGCAATCGTTTTTGAAAACATTCAAACATATCAACATCAATTTGGAGTTGGAAATCCATCTAATTATAATGATGTAAGAGTACAAAATCCTTTTGATTTAGGAGCTCAACTCAAGTATAAATATCCAATTGTTTATAAGTCGAGTAGTCATCCAAATTATGCTTTACCTCAGTATTCTAATTTATATAATAATTATGCATGCACACCTGAGTTAGCTCCTACACAATCAATAATTACTTTTTGCAAAAGTATAGGTCTAAATATAATTTCAATGAGTAAAAATCTAGATAATAATGAAAACGTTGACTCTTTAAATAATGCAGTTTTTCAAACAGATTTTTTAAATCAAAATTGCATTAATAATCGAAAAATATACAATTTTTCAAATTTTAAAAATCCAAAATTAAAAGTAAAATTAATCTTAAAACCCATCGAAGACTTAAATAGTTCCAGTATAAATGAAATAGTACATGTACTAACTTTTCCAGGGTCAATGTCAGCTACCTCTGAGTTTTGTAAAATTACTCAAGTAGAAAGTAACAATTTGAGTGTTCCTTTTAACTTTGTTAGACTAAATGGCTCCACTTACCCATCTTCACAAAATACAAACACTTTCAAAAACTTAACATTAAAAAATGAAACAGTAAAAACTTCAATTCGGGTATTAAATAGCTTGGTGCTAGATGAGAACGTTGTATTTGAAGCAAATAAAAATTATGTTTTAGAAAGTACGGGAACTATAGAAGTAAATAAAACTTTCACGTTACCTAATTCATCAACACTTCAATTGATAGCAGGAAGAGAAATAACCATCAATCCAGAGGCTATAATCAATCCAGAAACAGTTATTATGATTGACAGTACTATTATTTGTAATTGCGAAAAAGAAAAAGATATTTTCCCTACAAATGCTGAAATCGCAGCTTTATGCAACAGCAATAAGTATTATGAACGCTCAAATGGTCCTTTGAAACAGGATGAGGAGGGAATTGACGACGAGAATTTGAGTAGTAAAAACGATATTCTCCTCTACCCAAACCCTTCTGAAAACAGAACGACAATTGAAAGTCAAGATGAAATCATTGGATTGAAAATTTATGATGTATCTGGAAAAGAATTTGAACTAAATCCCTTAGGCACTAAATATAAAATCAATTTAGATTTTTCAAATTTAGAGCACGGTCTGTACTTGATAAACATTCAAACAATCAACCAAGAAGTCACAAAACAATTTGTGAAATTATAATATCAAGGCTGTCATATTTGGCAGCCTTTTTTTATTTCTGATAAAGCGGATTTGCTAAATACGTATTGTCTGTGAGCGTTTTCAAAAATGCTATTAAATCAAGTTTTTCAGTTGGACTAAAATTAAAGCCAGTAGTGTTTTGAAAAATTGGATCAACTGTCGTACTTTGTTTTATTCCATTGCTGTAATGATCAACAACTTGTGCTAATGTAAAGAAACGACCATCGTGCATGTATGGATATGTAATGGTAATGTTTCTCAAATTTGGAACACGGAATTTTCCATTATCGGAAGCATTTTGAGTGATCTGTCCGCGCCCTAAATCTGTAAATTGAGTATCAATTCCATTGTTTCTGAAAGAAAAATCTGTTGTTAATGGTTCTGCATGGCAACTTACACAATTGGTTTTGAATAAGGTGTATCCGTTCTCTTCACTTGCTGTAAACGTTGCTTTTCCAGTATAAACGCGGTCGTATTTTGAATCGGAAGACACCAACATTCCCATAAATTGTCCCAGTGCTTTCAACATGTATTGATCTGTAATTAAGTCAATATTATAGGCTTTTTTGAATTTGGTTTTGTAATTGGTCGAAGCATTTAATTTTGCAACCACATTCGCAATTGTCTCTTTCATTTCCAATTGATTTGTAATTGGCGCAACGGATAAAACTTCAATGTGGTTGACACCACCATCCCACATAAAATTTGGATACCATGCCAAATTCGATAACGCTGGTGAGTTACGTTCACCCAATGTTCCGTCAACTCCATTGCTAAATTTTATGTTGTGATCTGAAAAGCCATGCGCTTGGTCGTGACATTTAGCACAAGAAACAGTATTGTTAAGCGATAATATCGGGTCGTAGAATAATTGCTTGCCTAAGTCAAATCTGTCTTGTGTAACTTCATTTCCTACAAACGTATAATTGGGTGCAGGAAAGTGTGCTGGTTTAACAAATGCAAAAGGTGTTACAGTTGGTGTTGTGCTTTCCTTTTTACACGAAAAGAAAACCAAAAAACTAAAACCGATGACTAATAAACTTGAGTACTTCATAAACGATTATTAGTTAAAGTGATCAAAAATAATTGAATTGTAAAATGTTTTAGCCATAACTTTTGCATTATTCCCTGTTGTTGCAATGTTGTTTAAAACACTAACAGAAGGAGAATTATCCCATAAATGCATTGGATTTACTAAGTAATGAACTTCTATTATTTTTCCATTTTTCACAGTTAATGGGATTTGTGTTATAAAGTCAAACGTTCTTTTAGTAACAACATTATCAGGACCTTCAAATCCAGCTAAATGAAAGGAGAAAGACCCAGAGCTTGAATTGTTAGAAATTCCTTCTGCTTTTGTCATAATATAACCCGTACTCCAACTCCAAAACATGTTGTTAGAAATGGCTAACGCGCCTCCTTGAGCACCTGATACATTTCTCAAACTATCAACACCTAACGTATATTCCATAGCTGAATAAGTTCCAATTGGAACATTTGGAATTGCTAGTTCAAACGATGTTGTATCACTTAGGTTTACTAAAAAATAACTTTCTGGATGAACCCACCACGTTCCATCTGCTTTTTTTAACCGAACATTTGTTAAGTAATAGTTGAAAGTTGTAAAAGTTAATGTGTCATTTGTAACAGGGTGAACAAGTGGTAAATCCAATAAGAAATTAGTTGAATTATTTGCATCCCAACGGTGTGTTAACATTAATTTTACTGTTCCTGTTTCAGCAACACTAGGATTGTTTTCCTCTTTTTTACACGCAACTAACAGGATTAAAATCGCAGCTAGAAATGTGAAAAGTTTAATATTTTTCATTGAAAGTTTTTTTTAAAATACACTTTATTTTGAAAGTGCAATTTTCAATTTTTTACCTTTTATTTTTTCTTGTTGAATAATACGAAGCAATGTTTTCACTTTTGAGCGTTTCACAGCTACGTAAGAACTAAAGTCTAATACCGTAATGATTCCAATTTCTTCTTTAGCTAATTGTCCTTTTTGACCTAAGAATCCAACAAAATCAATTTTATTGATCTTATCTTTTTTACCGCCACTAAAATACAAAGTAGCCCATTCACTTTCAGTTGGATAAGGTATTTGATCCGGCAATTTATATTCTTGTGTTTTTCTATTTAAATATTCAGGATTCGCCTCAGCTGTATCCATTAATAGGTAAGAAGATCCATTTGCCTTCATACGCGCTGTTCTACCATTGCGATGAATAAAGGCTTCTTCGCTATTCGGATATTGAAAATGAACAACATGCTGAATTTCAGGAATATCTAAGCCACGCGAACCCAAATCTGTACAAATTAAGGTATGTGAACTTCCATTTCTGAATTTTATCAAGGCACGTTCACGTTCTTCTTGTT
>CANLIL010000023.1 GCA_947491305.1 Flavobacteriales bacterium
AATGTGTTTAGCGCATTTTGGTGCTGATGGAAAATTCATCGGTAAATCAGAATGTAAAATGGATAAAAAAGCATGTTGTTCTGAAAAAGGAAAACACTAAATTTCTCCACTGTTATAAAATTAAAAGGACGCTATAAGTGTCCTTTTTTTTGCTTTCAACTTTTGATTTTACTTATTTCGAATCATTATCGATTAAATAGAAAACTATCCTTTTCAAATTGAACATTCTTAGTATATTTACCTAAAATTAGTAGATATGTTAGCACCTTTTAATTTACAAAAATGGATTGATGAAAACCGTGATATATTAAAACCACCGGTTGGAAATAAAAATCTTTACAAAGAAGCAGGCGATTTTATTGTTATGGTTGTTGGTGGTCCAAATGCCCGTAAAGATTACCATTTTAATGAAAGTGAAGAGTTATTTTATCAGTTAGAAGGTGAAGTAACTGTTCGGATTCAACACGAAGGAAAAGCAAAAGACATAGTAGTTAAAGAAGGTGAAATGTTTTTATTACCTGGCAACACACCTCATTCGCCGATGAGAGGTCCAAATACAGTTGGTTTAGTAATTGAGAAAGTAAGAAAAGGAACCGATTTAATGGATGGATTGATGTGGTTTTGTGAAAAATGTAACAACAAATTACATGAATACCGTTTTCCATTGTCGAATATAGAAAATGATTTCTTACCACGATTCAAAGAATATTATAATTCAGAAGCATTAAGAACATGTAAATCTTGTGGACATGTTATGGAAGCGGACGAGAAATTTATCTAATCAAATTTACATGCCCGTTTTGTTCGGTGATGTAATTCTTTAAATCTTTGTACGTTAATTTCCAAATATAGGTACCGTCTTGGCATTTATACCCTTTATACGTTCCGTCCCAGAAGTCTGAAGTTGATGTCATTTGGTATAACTCTTCTCCCCAACGGTTGTAAATAATTAATTCAAACCATTGAACGTTATATGCTGTAACAGAAAATGTCTGGTTGTATTCATTGTCATCAGGTGAAAACGTATTTGGAATATAAACTAAAGGATTAAAGTAAATCGTAATATTGTCTTTTGCTCTACAACCATTTTGATCAGTGTACTCTACCGTATAGGTGATTTCTTGTTCCGTAGAAGTAAATGGATTCTGGCAATTAACACAGCTTAAATAGGTACTTGGCGACCAACTGAAACTACCTGGAGTTGTTGAAATTGCATCCAATTGAATTTCGTCTCCAGGAATGGCATATACATCTGGACTTGTCTGAATAAAAGCGGTTGGAAATAACGAAACGGTAACGTATGCAGTGTCGATACAACCAATCGCATCTGTACCAATAACATTGTACGTAGTTGTTTGCGTAGGAGTAGCAATCACTGAACTTGCAGTTGGAAAATCGATACTTGCTGCAGGTATCCATTGATAGGTTTCCGCTCCTGAGGCCCAGAGATTCGCGTTGTCACCTAAACAAATGGTCGTATCATTTCCAGCATCAATTGCAGGGAAAATAACATCGATGTAAACACTATCTGTTAATGTTCCACATGCATTTGTAAAGTCACAATAATAGGTAAAATCATTTAGTGGATTTACACTAACTGTTGCTCCAGTTGTTGTATTTATTGAAGTGTTTGGATACCAAAAATAAGTATCGGCTCCTGATGCTGTTAATGTACCACTCGTGTTTTTACAAATTTTCAACGTATCAACTAACATTGGAATAGGGCTGTCGAAGAAAACATTCACTAAGACAGAATCTGAATAGACACAACCGTTAGGTGAGGTTATAACAACATTATAGCTAGTCGTATTTGTTGGTGTTGCAATTGGATTTGAACTACTTCCATTTGAAAGTGTATTTGCAGGTGTCCAATTATACGTGCCTCCACCTGTTGCAAAAATTGGAACAGAATTCCCAATGCAGAGGGACGTGTCATTTGCGACAGTATAAACATCATTAAATACAACTATTGAAGTTTGTAGGGTGTCAGCTCCGCAACTATCAGAGATGATTACAGTAAAAGTTGTTGATTGATTTATATTGGTTGTAGGATTTGAAATAAATGGATCACTGACTAAATTTGCTGGCGACCATTGATACACGGAACCTCCATATGCTTCTAATTGAAATAAATCCCCCGGACAAATTGCTCCATTTGGTTGCACAACACCCCCTTGAAATGAACCTATTGAAATATCAAAGGTCGTTGTATCTGGTGTAAAACAACCATTGGAATCTGCAACAATTAATGTGATTGTATAATTTCCTGCAACAGAATAATTATGTGAAGGATTTAATTGTGTTGAGGTGGAGCCATCTCCAAAATTCCAGAAAAATGAATTTCCGTTGGTACTATTATTAGAAAAAACTACAGGAGCCGGAATGCAAATTAAAGGCGCTGGATTGGTCACTACAGCATCAATTACATTCAGTTCAAATTTAAATGCGGCTAAATTGCAATTTGAACTTGGGTTTTGCGGCGACCATGCACTTGGCGTTGTCGTGAATCCAAAATTATCACCGCCACACGCGGCACATACAGCATGGTAAATTCTTCCAGTTTTATCAAATCGACTGGTTCCTCCATCAACATGATTGAAGCTAGAAGTAGCGCCCCCGAAATAGGTCCCGTATTTTAGTGTAGTTGCATTTGGACCTAAAACAGCAATGTAAAAATTTGAACCATTTGTTGTAAGTTGATAGCCGTCTGTTGTAGTAGGGAAATTATTTGTAGTGCTAAATTGTGCTTGATTACTATACAATGTATTAATCGTTCCACCCCAACCAGAAATGTAAATTTCATAACAATTGGAAACCAAAAAAGCCGTTGGAGAAATTTCTGGATGACCAGTTCCAGCTCCGATCATAGTTGTCCAAAGTACTGTTTGAAGGTTGTTGTTGTATTTTCGAATAAATTGGCCTGAATTAGCATTTCCATATTTTCCAGGTGAAATTGCCCATGCAGTTTCTGTTTGACCATATACGTATACATTATCATCTAAATCTAATTGTACAAAGTAAGATTGATCGAATTCTCCTTGACCGATGTAGGTCCCCGCTAATTGCGTCGATGTTATACCATTCAATTTCACTAAAAAACCATCCGATACACCACCATTAAATGTCAGGTCATTTCCAGCTATAACAGGTAAATTGGAAGAATTGGTTCCTCCTGTTACAAAAACATTTCCATTACTTGCAAGCTGAATTGAATTCCCAGATTCTAGTTGGCTGCCTCCAAAATATGTAGACCAAACTAAATTGGATAAACCCGTATTCATTTTTAAAATTACGGCATCTTGATCTCCATTGAGTGATGTTTGACTTGCTCCAACCGTTGGGAAATCAGAAGATTGCGTGCTCGTTGTAACATAAATAAAATTGTCTTTCGTTATTATTTCACCTCTAAATGGATCGCCGTAATTGTAATTTAACGCGCCAATATTTACACCATCTGTACCTGTTCCACCTATGTAAGTTGAAGCAACTAATGCTGAACCAGCGGCATTGAATCGCGTGACGAAAAGATCAGTTCCATTATAACCCAATTCGTTTTCTGCGATGATTGGTCCACCATTAAAGGTATTGTCATAGCACCCATTATTTGTTGGAAAATTGTTAGAGCCTGTAACACCAAACACATACAAATTATTAAGCGAATCAACTACCAAACTATGCGGCGCTTCATTTCCTGCGCCACCCAGATAAGTAGAATAAATTAAACTGGTTCCATTGGCGTTAAATTTAGAAATGGCAACATCAAAACCAGTCATAGAAAACGTTGCCCCATTAAATACATAATTATAATTGTAGCCTCCATTAATGGTTAAATCGAATGCTCCAGCTGTTGTTGGGTAGGATCCAATGCCTGTAAAGACAATTCCGCCGGCATATAAATTTCCAGCTTGATCTGGTGTCGCAGTCATTCCCCAATTATCAGCTGTTGCGCCTGTAAATGAAGAGAATACTAAGAGCGGATCAATTGTTAATATTGCGGAATGATCGTAATCGTTTGGAAAAGCAAAACTAAGTTGATTATTTGATAACTGAAATTCAATTTCAACTTCTTTTTTAACACCATTTTTTTCCGTCCATGCTATTGGTTTTGACTCGGTAATTGTTCCAAATCGATGTGAAATAACCAAGCTTCCATTTTCAGATAAAACAACTGAATTTGCTCCCGAAATTTCTGCAGTTACTAAATTTACATCGGTATTTGGTTGCAGAATAAAAGTATATTGAAGTTGATTGTTTTCACTCGTTAAAACGGCATCTATACCAGGATAAATCGATTTATATTTTGCAGTTGAATAACTATAAATATTTGATTTCCATTTAGTTGAATCATTTCCTAAGAAATAATTTTTATACCAACTAGATGGGTTTTCATAGTTAATTTCATTTGCCCAATTCGCATTAATAAACTGTTTTAAGATAGTTTGGGTTTTGAAAAGGGAATCTTCTAAATGATTATCTTCACTTATAGTATGTTGGTGTTTCGATTTTGCATCGTGCAAAAAATAGGCAAACCCTTCTTTTCCAACTAATAACTCCCCTTGATTTAGTTCAACTTTACTTGAGATAGATGCATCCCACTGACCTTTGTTGGGATGAATCCAAACGCTTTCTTGTGTGTTACCTAAAAAGGCCACAAAAAAGAACATCAAAAGCCACGTAATTTTAAACATAATACAAAACGAATTTAGTGAAATTCTATTGAAATGACAATTAAAATTTAACTTCTCCTAAGCTTAACACTTTTTATGTGTAAAAGGTTGCCTAAACTATTGAAAAGTTTATTATTTTTTCTTAATATCAGTAAAATTAAAAGCTTAAATTTGTAGCTTAAATTATCCTTCTTTAGGCATGAGCGATGCAATAAAACACGAGTGCGGAATTGCACTTATTCGATTAAAAAAACCTCTTCAGTATTACTATGACAAGTATGGAACGGCATTTTACGCACTAAGTAAACTTCATTTATTAATGGAAAAACAACACAATCGCGGTCAAGATGGCGCTGGTGTTGCGAACATTAAATTCAACATGGAGGCTGGAGAACGCTATATTTCACGTTTACGGTCGATTGACAGCAAACCGATTCAGGATATTTTTGATCAGATTAACAATCGTTTTAAACAAGTTGGTGAAGAGAATCCAGCAAATTTAAAAGATGTTGATTATTTAAAAAAGAATGTTGGTTTTACAGGAGAATTATTTTTAGGTCATTTGCGTTATGGAACTTTTGGACGAAATTCAATTGAAAGTTGTCACCCATTTTTGCGCCAAAATAATTGGATAACAAGAAATTTGGTTGTTGCAGGTAATTTTAATTTAACAAATGTCGATGAATTATTTGATGTGTTGGTTGAAATTGGCCAACATCCAAAAGAAAAGTCAGATACCGTTACAGTTTTAGAAAAAATCGGTCACTTTTTAGACCAAGAAAATGAAGCGCTTTACAATGAATTAAAACCGCAAGGCTATTCAAACCCAGAGATTTATGCGAAAATTGAAGAACGCATTGATATTGAAAAAATACTGAAACGTGCTTCTTCTGATTGGGATGGTGGTTATGCCATGGCTGGATTATTTGGTCACGGCGATGCGTTTGTACTGAGAGATCCTTCTGGAATTCGTCCAGCATATTGGTTTGAAGATGATGAAGTGTGTGTGGTTGCCTCTGAACGCCCTGTTATTCAAACAGCGTTTAATTTAAAAAGCGAACAGATAAAGGAGTTAACACCAGGTCACGCATTGATTATTCGTAAAAATGGAAGCGTAAAAGAAACGTTAATTAATGAACCAGAAGAAGCATTAAAATGTTCTTTTGAGCGTATTTATTTCTCCAGAGGTAATGACATTGAGATTTATAATGAACGAAAATTGTTAGGTAAAAACGTAGTTCCTCAAGTTCTAGATGCTATTGGACACGATTTAGATAATTCTGTTTTTTCGTTTATTCCAAACACGGCTGAAGTTTCATTTTACGGAATGATCAAAGGTTTAGAAGATTATTTAAACGACCGTAAATTCAATGCAATTAAAGCATTAGGATCAAACATAACGGAAGAGAAATTACACGAAATTATTTACCAACGTGCGCGAATTGAAAAAATCGCTATCAAGGATGCTAAATTGAGAACGTTTATCACGCAAGATGACTCACGGGATGATTTAGTGGCGCATGTTTATGACATCACTTACGGTAGTGTGAAACGCAACCAAGATAATTTAGTGATCATTGATGATTCGATTGTACGAGGAACAACTTTAAAGCAAAGTATTTTAAGAATATTAGACCGTTTAGATCCAAAAACGATAGTTGTTGTTTCCTCTGCTCCTCAAATTCGCTTTCCTGATTGTTATGGAATTGATATGGCTAAAATGGGCGATTTTATTGCATTTGAAGCAGCAATCAGTCTGTTAAACGATCAAGGTAAAACAGCACTAATTGAAGATGTGTATCAAAAATGTAAAGCACAAATTGATTTACCGAAAGAACAAATTAAAAATTATGTAAAGGAAATATATGCGCCATTTACAGATCAGGAAGTTTCAGATAAAATTGCTCAATTGTTGACACCGCCGATGATCAATGCAAAAGTTATAATTATCTACCAAACGGTGGAAAATTTACACCAAGCTTGTCCGAAAAACTTGGGTGACTGGTATTTTACAGGGAATTATCCAACTCCAGGTGGGAACAAAGTGGTAAACAAAGCATTTGTGAATTGGATGGAAGGCAAAAACGAACGCGCATATTGATATAAATTTTCTCCACCATGAAAAAACAAACAGCTCTTATTTTTTATTTATTAGGTGCTTACGTTGTTCTTCAATTTGCTTGGTGGGGATTTCATTTAATTGAATTAACAGCTTCTTCGCACAAGGACCCACAATTTGTAACAAAGCGAATTTTGATGGTCGTTGGGGAAGGTTTTGTTTTCTTCACCATTCTACTAATTGGCTTATCCAAAATTCGCTCTTCCATTAAAAAAGAATTGCAACTATCGAAGCGTCAAAATAATTTCATGTTATCGGTTACACATGAACTGAAAACACCTCTTTCCGCAAATAAATTGTATTTACAAACTTTACAAAAGCATGGTTTAGATGAATCGAAACGCTCTAAATTTATTGACAAAGCAATTCAAGAGAACGACCGTTTAGAAACCATGATTAGCAATATTTTAAGTGCTGCTCAATTAGAAAACAAAGGAATTGTAGTGTCAAAAAACACGGTTGATTTAGCACAACTATTTCACCAAATTATCGAGAAAATTCACAAAAGAAATCAACGTGAATTTATTCAAGCAGCGATTGAACCTGGTTTGTTTGCGTCTGTGGACACCTTTATTATTGAAACAATTTGCAATAATTTAGTTGAAAATGCGCTGAAATATGCAGGTGAAAATGCACGCATTGAAGTGTATTTGAAAAAGACGGAACAGCAACTCGTTTTTGGTATTAAAGACAATGGTCCGGGTATCGATTTTGAGACACAGCAAGCCATGTTTCAAAAATTCTACCGTGCTGGAAACGAAGAAACGCGGCAGCAAAAAGGAAGTGGATTAGGCTTGTTTATTGTGGATCAATTGGTTAAAGTTCATGAGAGTAAAATTATGTATCGTTCGAATTCACCATCTGGTGCAATTTTTGAAATAACTTTATAAGATGACAAAAAATTTAGGATTAATTATTTTAGATGGCTGGGGTATTGGGAATGGCACTGAATCAGATGCGATTGCACATGCCAAAACGCCATTTATGGATCATTTATTGGATAGTTATCCGCATGCCACTTTACAAACTAGTGGCGAAAATGTTGGATTACCCGAAGGTCAAATGGGAAATTCTGAAGTAGGTCATCTAAATATTGGTGCTGGTAGAATTGTCTACCAGGAATTGACACGCATCAACAAATCCATTCGTGATGGAGATTTTTTCCAACACCCTGTTTTAGTGCAAGCGATGCAACAAGCCAAAGAAAAAGGAAAGTTGCATTTAATGGGCTTGGTTTCTAAAGGTGGTGTTCACAGTTCTCAAGCACATGTTGTAGCCTTGTGTAAAATGGCAAAAGATGCTGGAATTCAGGATGTTTTTGTTCATGCATTTACTGATGGAAGAGATTGCGATCCAAAAAGTGGTTTAGCTTTTTTAAAAGAATTAGAAGTTGATATGCAGCAAACTTCGGGTAAAATTGCAACTATTATTGGTCGTTATTTTGCTATGGATCGTGATAACCGATGGGAACGCATCAAAAAAGCATATGATTTGTTGGTGCATGTTAATGGTGCTACTTTTTCCAGTGTTTCTGAAGCCATTGAAGCTTCTTATGCTAAAGGAATTACAGATGAATTCATTGAACCGATTGTGCTAACTGAAAATGGTTCTCCAATCACTTCTATTGCATCTGGAGATGTGGTTATCAATTTTAATTTTAGAACTGATCGTCCGCGTGAAATATCATTGGCATTGACGCAAAAAGATTTTCCTGAGTTTGAAATGAAGGCCTTGGATTTGAATTATTACACGATGACGAATTATGACGCAACGTTTAAAAATGTGCATGTAATTTTCGAAAAAGATAATTTAAAAAACACGCTTGGCGAAGTACTTTCAAAATTAGACCGTACACAAGTTCGCATTGCTGAAACAGAAAAATACCCGCATGTAACTTTCTTTTTCAGTGGTGGAAGAGAAACAATTTTCCCGAACGAAGAACGCATCTTAGTTGATTCCCCAAAAGTTGCCACCTACGATTTACAGCCAGAGATGAGTGCATTTTCAGTGCGTGATAAAATCATCACATCCATTGAAACAGCAAAGCCAAATTTCATTTGTTTAAATTTTGCAAACCCAGATATGGTGGGGCATACAGGAGTTTATCCAGCCATTCAAAAAGCGGTTGAAACAGTTGATTCCTGTTTAAAAGATGTGGTAACGGCTGGATTAAAACAAGGATATGAATTTTTGGTGATTGCCGATCATGGTAATGCAGATTATGCTATCAATGCTGATGGCTCTCCCAACACGGCACATTCTTTGAATCCTGTTCCTGTAATTTTGGTGACAAATGATAAAAATTGTCACTTAGAAGACGGAATTTTAGCAGATGTTGCACCTACTATTTTAAGAAGATTGGGGATTGCAGCTCCGATAGAAATGACGGGACAATCGTTGGTGTAATTTGCGCTAAGGATTGACGTGAAAAGCCCGCACTCCGATGGCTATCGGAGGAGGACTTGTAACAAAAGCCTGCTCGAGCGCCCTAAAACTTATTGATTAATTTTTTCGATGGTTGCAGTGGTTGAAAACCCATCTTCGAATTCAATCGCGTGAACTGTTCCTCCTTTTTTTAGGATAATATCCGAACCAACGATGTATTTTTTAGAAGTAGCATCTTTCTCTAAAGGATCGTAATCAGCACCTTTCGCAAGAATGTCAGGTTGCAAAGCTTCAATAACAGCTAATGGTGTGTTTTCATCAAATAGAAGTACCATGTCCACAAACCCTAAACCTGCTAATACAAAAGCTCTTGCGTCTTCAGAATTAATTGGTCGGTTGGTTCCTTTTTCTAATTGGCGAACCGAAGAATCAGTATTGATAGCAACAACCAAACGGTCGCCTAAAGCAGCAGCTTTCGCTAAATAGGCTACATGACCTTTGTGTAAAATATCAAAACACCCGTTTGTAAAAACAACTTTTTGTCCTTTCATTTGCCAAATTCCAACCAGGCGTTTGGCTTGTTCAAGTTCAGTTATTTTGTGCGTTAATGCGGCTAATCTGCTCATTTATGGTAGAGTTAATCTATTCGATTGGTTGTTTCATCTGGAAAAACTAATGAAGGTTTGAAGTTTTTCGCTTCTTCAAAATCCATCAAAGCATACCCAATAATGATAATGATATCACCTGTTGCAACGCGACGCGCAGCAGGGCCATTCAAACAAATTGTACCGGAATTTTTATCGCCTTTAATGACGTATGTTTCAAATCGTTCGCCATTGTTTATGTTGACAATTTGAACGCGTTCACCTTCAATTAAATTTGAAGCATTCATCAATGTTTCATCAATGGTAATACTGCCAATATAATTTAGATCGGCTTGTGTAACTTTTACACGGTGAATTTTTGATTTTACTACTTGTATCAACATATGCTCTGTATTCGGCGCAAATGTAATTGAAATTTAATTAGTGCTAAAATAAAAGCAGTTTAAAAATCAAATTTTTCTTTAAATGCACTTAAAATTGCATGTTGTCGATTAAGCGAACTTCGCCACAATGTGCAGCGATACAGCAAGTTGCTTCAGCTGACCATTCATCGGTTAGTTCTTTCAAGGATTGACTGTCAACGATGGCTAAGTATTCCAGTTTTAATTCGCCTTTGTTGAAAAAATCAACGGCTGCTTGCTGAGCTTCATTTGGTGTTTTATGTGGTTGCAGCGATCGAATGAATTGTAAAGTTTGAAAAATAATCAACGCAGCTTCTTTTTCGTCGTTTGACAAACGTAAGTTTCTGCTACTGAGTGCTAATCCGCTTTCAGATCGTTTAGTATCACACGGCACAATTTCGACAACGGAGCCAAGAACTGCTACCATTTTTTGGATAATCGCCACTTGTTGAAAATCCTTTCTACCAAAAAACGCTTTATCTGGCTCCACTATTTTAAACAAATTATTAACGACGTGAACAACACCTTTAAAGTGCCCTGGTCTAAATTCGCCTTCTAATACAGCATCCATTCCTTCTAAATCAATGACCTTAAACGCGTCATTTTCAGGATAAATTTCACTGGAAGAAGGTGCGAATATTAAAATATTTTCAAATTCACTTAGCAAGTTAATGTCTTCGTCCAGCATACTTGGATATTCGGCTAAATCAGCTGCATTATTAAATTGTATTGGATTGACAAAAATACTTACAACAACCCTATCCGTTTGCTCTAATGCTTGTTTTACAAGTGATAAATGTCCGTCGTGCAGCGCGCCCATCGTAGGAACAAAACCGATAGTTTCGCCTCTTAATCGCACTTCTTGTAAGGCTACTTTTAAGCTATTTCGAGTATGATAGACATTCATTTCAGGCAATTGTTAAACCGTTAAGGGGACAAAACTATTTCTTTTTAATGAAGTTTCGCTTTTTTTTCTATATTTTTGTACTGATTTTACGAATAATATAATTCATGGTGAAAAAGAAAATACTTTTTGTGTCGCAGGAAATTTTACCATTTCTTCCTAAATCTGAAGTAGCAAGTACTGCTCGAAGATTACCACAAGGAATTCAAGAGGCAGGAAAAGAAATTCGCGTATTTACGCCTCGTTTCGGCAGTATAAATGAGCGTAGGCATCAACTTCATGAAGTGATTCGTCTCTCAGGAATGAATTTAGTAATCGATGACAATGATCATCCATTAATCATAAAAGTTGCATCAATATCAGCGGCAAGAATGCAAGTTTATTTCATCGACAATGATGAGTTTTTCAAACGAAAAAACACGACAACTGATGAAGATGGAAACGATTATGCTGACAATGACGAGCGTTCAATGTTCTTCTGTAGAGGAGTTTTAGAAACCGTTAAAAAACTAGGTTGGCAGCCAGATGTAATTCATTGCCACGGTTGGATGACTTCTTTAATGGCTTTGTATATTAAAAAACTATACAACAAAGACCCTCATTTTGCTGACACAAAGGTTGTTTATAGCATTTATAATGATGGCTTTAACAAAAATTGGGATGCTCGTTTTGCAGATAAACTTAAATTTGATGGATTCGATGATGAGGTTGTTAGCCAAATGCAAGATACAAGTTACGAAAACATTACGCGTGTAATTTCAAAGTATGCAGACGGAATTAATATCGCAAGTGAAACAATTTCTTCTGAATTACAAAAGATTTACGATGATGCAACGTGTTTGAAACAAGAATTCGTAGCAGAAGAAAATCAAACAAAAGTAATGTCTGAATTTTTTAATAAAGTAATTGAAGAAACTGTTCTTATATAAAATGAATTTAGTGTATAAACTATTATGGCGGAAAGTTGGTATACTTTCCGCTACTTTTTTGTCTGGTATTTTTTTATTTAGTGCGTGTAATAAAGCCGATTCAACATTGGGGTTAAACGCATTAGATCCGACTGATTTGTTGAATGCGAACCAAGTAGACACTTTTACACTAGAGACATACACAATAGTTGAAGATTCTGTCATCACTGATAACCCAGCATTTTCATTGTTAGGTTCTTACAATGATCCTCAATTTGGTTCGTTTGACGCTAGTTTTTACACACAATTACGTTTGTCAGGAATTAACCCAAATTTTGGTGACATTTCAACAATCACTGTCGATTCGATAGTTTTAGGATTGGAATATGCAGGATATTACGGGAAATTTAATCAGCAATCGTTGGAAGTTTATGAAATAACAGAAAGTTTACACATTGATTCAACGTATTATGCTTTTTCGTCAAAAACAATTAACAACGTAAATTTGGTTGAACCTGGTTACGAACAATTCATACCAAAACCAACTGGTGGAACAGTTATTGGAAGCGACACCGTTGACACCCAATTACGCATTCGTTTGAGAAATACGTTGGCGCAACAATTAATCAATGAAGCTGCTTCAACAGGTACAAATTTTGCTTCGAATGAAAACTTTTTAAATTATTTCAAAGGGTTAAAAATAAAAGTGAACAATCCGCCACAAGCAAGTGGGACAGGTGGTGTATTTTATTTTAACATCAACGATCCTTTGTCAAAAATGACCATTTATTATACACAGAATTCGAATAAAAAACGGTTCGATTTTTTAATTAATTCTGAATGTGCAGATTTTAATCACGTTGAAGTGGATAATTCTGGTAAACCAATTGCAAATGTAATTGCAAATAATGCAGCAGGACAAAAAGAGTTTTATGCACAAGCGTTTAAAACGAGAGCAGTTGTTAAAATGAAAGGTGTAAAGAATTTACCAAATAATATTGTCATTCATAAAGCACAAATTTTATTACCAATTCAATACCAAATGGGTGCAACGTATGGTATTCCAAATGAATTATCTGCTTCTATTAGAATTAACAATCAACTGTCGGGTATTGGTGTTTTTGGTATTTATGACCCAAGTTATAAACGTTATACTATTGATGCTCGAAATTATATTCAAGCACTAATAAAAGGTGAAATTGAGACGGATGAACTATTGGTTTCTCCGCGATATTTTATCACAGGAGCCGAACGTGTTATTTTTAATGGCCAACAAACCATTAATAAAAGTAAACCTAAACTTATTGTTACCTATACTGAATTTTAATAATTATGTGTGGAATAGTTGCTTATATTGGAAAAAAAGAAGCTTACCCAATTGTGGTTAAAGGCTTAAAAAGATTAGAATATAGAGGATATGATAGTGCAGGTGTTGCAGTATTAAACAATGATTCCTTGCGTGTTTTTAAACGTTCAGGAAAAGTTGCCAATTTAGAGGCCTTTACTGAAGGAAAAGATCATTCAGGGTATGCTGGAATTGGTCATACGCGATGGGCAACACATGGTTTACCAAACGACATTAACGCGCATCCACATTCTTCAGAAGATGGAAGAATTGCATTGATTCACAATGGAATCATTGAAAATTATAACTCGCTTCGTGAAGAATTAACGAAAAGAGGGTATGTTTTTCAAAGTCAAACGGACACGGAAGTATTGGTTCATTTGATTGTTGAAATTCAAAAAAACGAACAAGTTTCGTTAGCTGAAGCAGTTCGTTTAGCTTTGTTAAATGTGATTGGTGCCTACGCGATTGTTGTATTATCTCAAGACAATCCGACACAACTTATTGCAGCACGTAAAAGTTCACCATTGGTTGTCGGAATCGGGAATGACAATGATTTTTACCTTGCTTCAGATGCGACACCAATTATTGAATATACCAACCGCGTTGTTTATTTAGAAGATGAAGAAATTGCGGTTGTTGATATCAACGATGGCTTAAAAATCACCAATTTACGAAACCAAGAGATTCCACCGTATGTTCAGGCATTGGAATTGCAATTAGAGGCCTTAGAAAAAGGTGGATACGAGCATTTCATGTTGAAAGAAATCCATGAACAGCCACGTTCTATTCAAGATTGTTTTAGAGGTCGTTTGAATGCTGAAGAGGGTTGGGTTTCTTTAGGAGGTGTGAAAGATTTTGAACAGAAAATGGTCAATGCGCAACGCATCATCATGATAGCTTGTGGTACTTCTTGGCACGCTTGTTTGGTTGGAGAATACTTATTCGAAGATTTAGCGCGTATCAATGTCGAGGTTGAATACGCTTCAGAATTTAGGTACAGAAATCCAATCATCAATGAAAATGATGTGGTTATTGCAATTTCTCAATCAGGCGAAACTGCGGATACAATGGCTGCACTCGAATTGGCAAAATCGAAAGGCGCAACAATATTAGGGATTTGTAATGTGGTTGGTTCATCAATTTCAAGAATTACAGATGCGGGTTCATATACGCACGCAGGACCTGAAATTGGGGTTGCATCTACTAAAGCTTTCACTGCTCAAGTGACTGTTTTAACGTTAATGGCTTTGTCTTTAGCGCATAAAAAAGGAACATTGAGTGAAACAAAATTCAGAACAATGTTATCTGAATTGGAAGCGATTCCAGAGAAAGTGAAACGTGTATTAGAGCGCAATGCTGAAATTGAAGCGATAGCAGCGGTTTACAAAGATGCTACAAACGCTTTGTATTTGGGACGTGGAAGTTCATTCCCTGTAGCTTTAGAAGGAGCATTAAAATTGAAAGAGATTTCATACATCCACGCAGAAGGCTATCCAGCTGCAGAAATGAAACACGGACCAATTGCCTTAATTGACGAAGAAATGCCAGTTTTTGTGATTGCTACAAAAGGTACTTCTTACGAGAAAGTGGTGAGTAATATCCAAGAAGTGAAAGCACGTAAAGGAAAAATCATAGCGATTGTAACCGAAGGAGATGTCGATGTAAAAGCGATGGCGGATCATGTGATTGAAATTCCAGATACAGACGAACATTTAGTTCCGTTGTTAGCAACAATCCCGTTGCAATTATTGAGTTATCACATTGCCGTAATGAGAGGATGTAATGTTGATCAACCAAGAAATTTAGCGAAATCGGTAACGGTGGAGTAAAACATATTTTACGATAAAAAAAACCAGCAATAATAAATTGCTGGTTTTTTTTCGATTAGTTTATACTAAATCCAAAGCTTTTGCAAGTTCGCTGTCTTTATGAGTGACTGTATTTCCCTTATCATGGGTTGTTAAAACCACATGGACTCTAGTGTATTCATTTGTCCATTTTGGATGGTGATTCATTTTTTCAATCTGAAGACTTGCTTTTAACATCCATTCCATTGCATCAGAAAAAGTAGTAAACTCAAATGTTTTCTGCAAGCTATTTTCTAGTTCTATCCATTCTTTCATTCTGTAAAGATAAATCGATTAATGTAATTTTCTGATTTAGAAATTAATAACTGCTTTCACATTGAATGAACGTCCCATATTAAACACACCAACTCTTCCTGTTGCTGGATTTTCAGGTGCATATTTCAAGCGACTCAAATGGTTCTGAAAAGCTGTGTCCAACAAATTATCTACTTGAATAGCTAGAAACAAAAAGTCGTTCTTTTTAAATAGATTCAACGTGGTATGAACACCAACGTTTAATAAGCTATACGCTGAAGTAGCTGTTTCGTAATTTTCAGCAAATCGATTTTGAGCAAAGTAATGATCTATTGAAAATTGGAAGGTTGTATTGGTAAATGTTTTCCCCCATTTTTTTCGTGTAGCTTTTATTTCACCTCGGTATTTTGGCGCTGGTGTAAATGGCATATAGGCTACGTTTCCATTCATTTTGGAATTAAACTGCGCGTTTACATATGCAAAAGAATTGGCGATGTGTAACCAATCCAATGGGTGAGGATGAATATCAATATAAATTTCTCCACCAAACAAAAGCGCATTTTGTTGCTTAAATTGATAAGCAGGTGTTGGATCACTTGGGTCAGGAATACTATCGCCACCTAAAACACTCACTAATTTTTCGGTGTAAATTGCGTTACTCAATTGATTGACAAACGGTGAAACTTCAAGCGTTAAATGTTCTCTGTTTACCAATAATGAAAGATCGATCTGTTGACTAAACTCTGGTTTTATATCCTTCGATCCGTATTCGTAACGAAACGTTCCTTCGTGCTTACCATTTGAGGCTAATTCTGCTAACGTTGGTGCTCGATATCCTCTTGAGAGATTTAATTTAATGGTTGTGCTCGGCTTTACCTGGTAACTAACACCTAAACTCCCGGATAAACCATTAAACGCTTGACTTATACGATCAAATTTTAATGCTGCATTTTCATCCATCGTAGGCATTTCATTCGTGTCTAAACGCAATGCGTCGGAAGTCAGAACGCGTGAGTCAAATCGAATTCCACCCGCAATATTCCAATTTTTTGCAATTGTTTTTTGGGTGTAAAGAAATCCACCAATATCAAAGAAACCATATGCTGGAATGATGAATTCAATTCCTTTGTTTTCATTTTGTTGGTACATCCCACTAATCCCAAAAGATGTTTCCCACTTTTTTAATTCTTTTAAATTATAGCGAAAAGCATAGTTTACAGTGGATAAATCAAATAATAAATCAATTGCTTCTGGTGCTGTTACATCTCCAAATTCTTTTCGAATGTTTTTTTGAAATGCAATATCAGAATGGAAAACACCATTTTTCATCTTTACTTGTGTTGCATTTGCTACTCGTATGTGGTGAATTTGTTGATGCGGGAATCCAATTTTATAGCCATTTAAATCGCTTGTAGTTGCACTGTTTTCTTCTCCATTTTGATTGACAACTAAAAAATTTCCCAATGAATCGCGTTCTCCTTCCACCATATTGATGGTAGAATTGTACGAGCTAAAAGACAAGCTTGAAGTACCCCATTTTTTCTGCACGCCCAATTGAAAGCTACCATTGTACTCATTAAATCCTGAATTGTAAACAATCCCATCGTATTGATTGCGGTAATTTCCAGCCATTTTAGAACTAAATCGCACATTCCAAAAGAAGTCTTTTTGTCTTCCTTGATTGAAGATCGAGTATCCAAAGAAGTTGTGATTGGATTGATAATTACTTAAAATTTGCGTTTTGATTCCATCTGCATTCATTGGTTTTGGCGCTAAGAAATTTACTACGCCTGCAATTGCATCAGAACCGTAAAGTAAACTTCCAGGGCCTTTTATAATTTCTACTTGATCTACCGAATATTCATCGATTTCAATACCGTGTTCGTCACCCCATTGTTGTCCTTCCTGACGGATTCCATCATTTAATGTAATCACACGATTGTAACCCAAACCACGAATGATTGGCTTTGAAATAGCCGTTCCCGTTGCAATTTGATCAACCCCAGGAATTCTTTTTAAAGCGTCAACAAGGTTGGTTGAACTTTGTTCTGTTAATTGTGCTTTTTTTACTTGTAGCACATTCAACGGACTTCTTTTTAGTTCGGTACTTCTCGATACGCCTGTAATTAATATATCATTATATTCGGTGACGTTTGGAGACAATTCAAGTACGATTGTTGTGTCCTTTTGTAATGTTATTTTTTGAATTAATGTTTCATAACCATCTGTAAAGCAAATGATTTGATACGTACCTTTCGGTAAGTTTGAATAGGTGAAATGGCCATCATTTGAAACTTCTTGTACTTTATTTAAGTTATGAATTTCAATTGTAGCGCTTAATTTTTCTTTTGTTTCTTTTGATTGAATGGTGCCGTTTAAACTTACTTGTCCGAAACATAAAAGTGAAAAGGACAAAAAAGTGAGCATCAAAAAAGTATCTTTTTTTTGCATGATTTAATTTTTAAATAAATAATTGTAATGAACACTTCAACTAGATCAAATTCTCTAGAAGAAAATGTAATCAGATTCGAATGCATAACATACGATCTATCTCAATTGAATATGAAATGTTAAAATGTTGGTGAATCAAAAGTATTGATTCGTTTAAAAATTAAATCGTGTAGGGTGGACCTCTGTTAGAAGTTTGACAGCTTCTTTTAATTAATTCTCCTGAATAAGAATGGACAAAAGTTGGGAATGAATTGTAGCTAATTAAATGAAATTCAAAGCTTGATTGTAAGTGTGAATTAAGTAAATGGTGTTCACAAATATCACAACTAGGATCTCCTTCATTGATGTGATTTTTGTCTGAACAATGGTTAGAATCTAAAGAAAAATAAAGCGATTTTTCACAGGCATTCGCATGACTGTGCAGAACAACATGATGCTCGTGATGGTGAAAAAAAGCTTGAAAAGGACTGCTTACTAAATAAATTAGTAAAAAGATAATGGATAAATTTATGGTAAGCTTTTTCTTCATTAGCATTTCAAAGTTAGGTATTTTTTCTTTAAAATCAATTTAATTAAGTTAATTTGTAGTAGATTCTTACACATGCAAAAAATTAAAATCACAGATACAATCTCTTCAAAGAATGCTGATTTTTTTCAATCGGTTTTTGAAATTGTTAAATTAATTCCTGCGGGAAGGGTGACATCATATGGCGCAATAGCCAACTGTTTAGGAATGAAAAAATCAAGTCGAATGGTTGGTTGGGCAATGAATGCATCTCATTCAATTCCTGGGATACCAGCTCATCGTGTTGTCAATAGAAACGGCTTGTTAACTGGAAAAGCACATTTTTCAGGTCCCGATGAAATGGAAGCACGGTTGAAAAACGAAGGAATTGAAGTGATTGACAATCAAGTGGTTAATTTTAAAGTGCTTTTTTGGGATCCATTGGATGCGCTTGCTATAAAATAATACGCTTAAAAAGAACTTTAATAGGTGAAACATTGTAATTTTGACACATGGTATTGGTAACTGGCGGAACAGGACTTTTAGGAAGTCATTTATTGGTTAGATTAGCGCAAGATGGTCAAAAAGTCCGTGTTTTATTCCGTTCAACCCAAAAAATTGAACGTGTAAGAAAGGTGTTTGATTATTACTTTTCAGATAAATCAGCCACTTATTTCGACTTATTAGAATGGGTTGAAGGAGATTTATTGGACCTGTTTGATTTAACCAATGCATTTAAAGACATTACAACGGTATATCATTGTGCAGGATTTGTTTCATTTGCACAACGCGATTTCACGAAGTTAATGAAAATCAATCGTGAAGGAACTAAAAATGTGGTCAATTTCTGTTTGAAATTTAACGTGCAAAAATTAGTTTATGTTAGTTCAACTGCAGCAATCGGGGGCGATGAAGGAGCAATAATAACCGAACAAACAAAATGGGTGCAATCACCAGATACGAGCCCGTATTCGATTTCTAAATATTCTGCTGAAAAAGAAGTTTGGCGCGGAATCGAAGAAGGTTTAAATGCTGTTATTGTCAATCCTTCGGTGATATTTGGTGCTGGAAATTGGGACGAAAGTTCGTTAACAATTTTACGAACTGTTGCGTCAGGCTTTCCGTTTTACACGAATGGTTCAAATGCGTTTGTTGATGCACGCGATGTTGCTGAAATCATGGTTCAATTGATGAAAAGCGACTGTGATAAAGATCGTTTTTTATGTTTGGGCGAATCGATTTCATTCAAAGAATTAATGACTATGATAGCGTTAAAATTGCATAAAAAACCGCCACATATTGATACACCTAAGTGGATGATGGGCATAACGTGGCGCATCGCTTCTTTTGTATCTTTGTTTACTGGAAAATCTCCAGCAATCACTAAATACAGCGCAAAAACTGCATTTGGAAATAAAGTGTATTCAAATGAGAAAATTAAAACGGCACTAAATTTTCAATTTCGATCATTAGATGAAACACTAGATAATTCAATTAAAGGAAGGATTTATTAAACATTTTTTATAAAAAGTTGTTTTAAACAAGATGGATTTTCAAAAAGTATACAGGAAAAAAAAAGAAGTGATATTAATCGCTACGATTTTGATTTTTTATACTGTAGGAATTATTGGAATGTCTATACCTGCAGAACGTGAATATTTTGCATCGCTATCGTATTTAAATCTTTTATTGTCGTTTGCTTTAATAATTTTAGGGCGTAAAACTCAAACTCTTCGCTTTTTAGGATTCTTAGTTTTTTGCTTCATAATTGGATTTGTTGCAGAGCTTATTGGCGTTCACACGAGATTTTTATTTGGATCCTATCATTATGGAGAAAACCTTGGAATGAAAGTTTTTGAAGTTCCTTTAATTATTGGCTTAAATTGGGGTATTTTAGTCGTGATTTCAGCTTCGCTCTTTCAACGTTTTCAGTTACCTATTTTCATTAAAATAGTGCTTGCTACCGTGTTGATGGTTTTTTTAGATTTTTTAATGGAACCTGTAGCCAATGATTTAGATTTTTGGTACTGGAAAAATGATCAAATCCCTTTGTATAATTTTGTGTGTTGGTTTGCAATTTCATTGATTCTTCAGTATTTTTATGGTTACATTTACAAATTGGCTGAATCAAATCGTGTTTTTAATGTATTGTATTTCGTCATGGTGATTTTTTTTAGTTTACTTAATATTTTATAATATGTATTGGTGGGGTCCTTTTGTTTTAATCGCAAGTTTTTGTATCATGGAATTTATGGCATGGGCAACGCATAAATATGTGATGCATGGCACAATGTGGTTTTTTCACGCGGATCACCATGTCGCAGAGCCAGGTTTTTTTGAGCGTAATGATGTCTTCTTTCTGATTTATGCCATACCTTCTTGGTTGTGTATAATGTTGGGTATGATTTACAACAATTATTATTCTGTTTGGATTGGTTATGGTATTGCTTGCTATGGTTTTGCCTATTTTATGATTCACGATGTTTACATTCACAGAAGATTTAAATGGTTGAGAGATATTGACACACCTTATTTCATGGCCATTCGTAAAGCACATAAAATTCACCATAAATATACGGGCAAGGAAGACGGTGAGTGTTTTGGAATGCTATGGGTACCGCGCAAATATTTTTTGGAAGCTAAAAAAGCTTTTGAAGCAAAATCTAAGAAATAATGAGTCTTTACGGGTGGGTAATAATCGCAACAATTAGTGGACCTTTTTTATTGAGTTTTGATAAAAAAGTACATTTTTATTCTAATTGGAAAGCGTTATTTCCTGCTTTGTTAGCTATCGGAACTATTTTTTTAATATGGGATAGCTATTTCACAACTAATGGCGTTTGGGGTTTTACCGCTGAATATATTTCAGGTATCTACATTGCGAACTTACCGCTGGAAGAAGTCCTTTTTTTTCTAGTTGTTCCCTATGCTTGTGTGTTTATTTACGAGGTTTTAATTGCATATTTTCCAACATTTAATAATAAGAAGTTAACCAGTATTTTTGCCTTCTTTTTCACGTTTTCAGGTTTTACTTTTGGGATTACACACTTAGAAAATTGGTACACTGCAACAGCTTGTATCATTAGTGCGTTACTGACTCTTGGATTTTATTTTATTTACCGTGTAAGTTGGTACAGCCAATTTGTCAATGCTTTTTTAGTAGCATTAGTTCCTTTCATTATTGTAAATGGAATATTAACTGGTGCGGTGACGGAGCAACCCGTTGTTTGGTATAGTGAATTACACATTATGGGGCCTAGAATTATTACTATTCCAATGGAAGATATTTGGTACAATTATTCAATGTTACTTCCAATAATTGGAATTTATGAATATCTAAAGAAAAAATTCATACGGTTTAAAGCGAATTAATACAAGTGAATTATTCGCAACATTCCGCTGAATTAGGTTGACAAGAAATTGGGTTGTTGCATTGTATAAAAAACTTGTTTCAGTAGTTAAGCTTCCATTCTCGAAGTTCAATTGTTCGGTAACATTTCCTTTTTCGTCGTATTGATATCGAATTTCTTCATTCTTAGCTGCCGGCTCACTCGTTATTTTAGTGATTGAAGTTAAATATCCTTTTTCAGAATAGGCGAAACGTGTTGTAGTCGTTTGTTGACTGACAGTGAATTCCTCAATTTTTTCAATCATTTTCCCAGTTGAATCTAAATGGGTTGTTTCTGTTAAATAAGGTAACTTATAATTGTTAAAATAAATTCGTTGTACGTTATTTGGACCTAAATTGATTTTGATTGTTTCAACATAAAGTACTTCTTTTATTATGGCTTCCTTTTTCTTTATTTCCACAAACGTTATTTCTTCATCACATATTCCTTGGTTATTGAAATTGAATTGTTTGCCTGCTAAACTTTCTTTTTTACCTTTTTTTATGATTTTTATTTGTCCAGCTTCAGTATAGGAAAAAATGACCCAGTTACTGTCTTTTGTACCGTCATTTTTTCTAGTTTCTACTTTTGACAGCATTCGCCCAGTTTTGTCAAATTCAAGCGCATAGATTTCTTTTGTAGCTTGAATAGGTTCGCCCACTTTTTTAAAGGAATATTCACCAACAATGCGTTTTATTTTTGCATCGTGAACAACTTCATCGTTGAAGAAAGGTTGATCAGCAAATAAACTTCCATTTTTCGTATTCAAGAGTTGGGCTAATGATTGAAACACGATTAATTGGCTGATTACGACTAAAAAAAGATATTTCTGTTGTTTCATCTATCAGAATTTTGTTGAAGTAATTCTAAGATTTTTGAAACATCGTCGGTTGGCATTAAACATGTTCCTTCGTAACAAATAGTGCATTTGGTAGCTAAGTTTTCAGATTTAGTAAACGTGAAAATTGTTCCTGGTAAATAGTGTTTTTTAACTTTATTACTTAATTCCAATGCTGCTTCTCCTGAAAAATCTAAGGTGTAAAACGGATCGGTGAATTTAAAAGCTAAACGGGCCCAATTGGAATAGCCTGAACCATAATGTTCCATTCCGTCGTAAACATTTGCGAGTTGTTGTTCCGAAATTTTCACAAAAGATGCTTGATGACTGAGTTTTCCTAAATCAAAAAGAGCGTGTGCCATCACTGAATTACTAGCTGGAATCACATTGTCGTTGATTTCCATTTTTCGTGCGATTAATGTCGATGATTTTTCAGTGAAAAAGAACATTTTACTGCTTTCATCTTGAAAATGCTCCAACACATACGCACACATTTTTTCTGCTTCTTTTAGCCAAACAGCATCAAAAGTAATTTGATACAAGGCAATAAACGCTTCAATTGTATGGGCATAATCGTCTAAAAATCCAGCAATTTCACTCTTCCCTGCATGGTATTTTCGCCATAATTTTCCAGTTGAAGTTAATTGATGTTTTTGAATCCAACGCGCGTTTTTCAAGGCTAAATATAAAAATTCTGTTTCCTCAAATTGTGCATATGCTTTGCAAAGTCCTTTTAAGGTCAAAGCATTCCAAGAAGTTAAACATTTGTAATCGAGTCCAGGTCGAATTTTTTCCGAACGCTGCTCCAAAAGATGGGCATTCAATTGTTGGATGTTGGTTTCCAATTCCTCCAATGTCCAATTCATCTTCTTAGCAAAAACTTCATCAGATTCTGATCGCAACAAAATGTTCTTTCCTTCTTCCCAATACCCACGTTGGTTTACCGAATAAAAATCAAGAGCCCACGAGAATTTTTCATTTAATAAATGTTCAAGTTCCTGTTTCGTCCAACAATAAAACTTCCCTTCTTCGCCTTCGCTATCTGCATCTAACGCTGAATAGAATGCACCTGACTCATCCAGCATTTCCCGTTCAAGCCAAGCAATTGTTTGGTAAACAATTCGTTTATAAAGTGGTTTTTTGAAATGTGCATATGCCGTTGAATACAAATCAATTAATTGGCCATTGTCATAGAGCATTTTTTCAAAATGAGGCACTTTCCATAGCATGTCGACAGAGTACCTTGAAAAACCGCCACCGATTTGGTCATAGATACCTCCTAAAGCCATTTTATCCAATGAAAGCGCCACGTGTTTTAGTACATTTTCATGGTCAAATCGCACACCGTATTGCAGTAAAAATTCATAATTTGAAGGCAATGGGAATTTTGGCGCTCTACTATCTCCTCCTTCCATTCGGTCAAAATTACGCGCCCAGCGAACGACTAATTCGTGTAATCTTTCCGCTTCGAATAGCGGAATTTGACGGGCATTTTCTATGAGGTCGCTTTGAATAATTCCTTCGTGTAAATTTCCGGCATATTCAAGCGCTTTTTCCAAATCGTTTTTAAACGTATGTTGAATCGATGTTAAAATATGTTTCCATTGATCTCTAGGGAAATAGGTTCCTCCATAAATCGGGCGACCATCGGGTAACGTAAAACAATTCAACGGCCAGCCTCCTTTTTGCGTCATTAATTGAACGGCTGTCATGTAAACATGGTCAACGTCTGGTCGCTCTTCTCGGTCAACTTTCACACAAATGAAATGTGCATTCATTAATTCTGCTACCTCTTCATTTTCAAATGATTCATGTTCCATCACATGACACCAGTGGCAAGCAGAATAACCGACGCTGATTAAAACTAATTTATTTTGCGCTTTGGCTTCTTCAAAAACTGAATCAGTCCATGGAACCCAGTTGACAGGATTGTGTGCATGTTGCAACAAATAGGGTGATGTTTCGTGAATTAATGCATTACTAGGTCGTTCCATTTTTTTGTGCTAAATCATTAATTCAGTTCGATTTCTTCCTCTTTTTCTTTGGTTGACTCTGTCTTCCAATTTTTCAGTTTATTCTTAATTTTCGAATCTTTTTTCGGCTTGTTGTCAATGACTGGATCATCCGTTTTTTGGTTGCCAAATTCTACTTTCAATACTTCTTTAGGCATTTCTTTTGGTTGGTAGATTTTGACAGTTGAATCTTTACCAAATAGTCCAAACTCCGTTTTTAACATTGATTTAACTGTTTGCTTTTCAGCTTCTCTATTCAAGCGAGCTTGTTCACGTTTTGCATCTTTATCCCACGTGATTGTTGGATTGTCAATTTGACCTTTCATCCGCATGAAAACAATCATTCCAGTACCATCATCTTCTTCTTCACCAAATTCAGTCATTTTAGCTCGGGCTTTTATTGCACGTAAATTAAATGCAAAGCGGTAATCTACATTGTTTGAAAATGAATGCGTACCAGCCGTTTTCAATTCCAATGCTGACGATTTAATGACCATTTCTGGTATTTCTAACTGTCCATTTTGAATAATAAATGTATTTTCTAAGGTTTCGAATTTTAAATCATTTAATTTTTGGCCAAAACTTTCAATGTTTTCCTTCCCAATTAAGAGTTTTGCCGTCGTTGTATTCAAGCTTTCTGTAATTGCTTTAAACGCTTCAACTCCTTTCAAGCGACCATCCACAATTTTTAATTGAACCTGAGCTTTAATCGCTGAAGATACAATACCAGATTTTAAATCAAATGGCGCTTCAAAGTAAACACTTGCTGCTGCTGTTCCAGAAATATTATTTTCATTGATCACTTTTTGATGAAAGTTTTCCCATTCAACAAACAATGGTTTAAAGTGTATATTGTTTCCTGCTAAATTTGTTGTAATGGTGAAAATTTCTGGATTTTTCTCTTCGATGCGTAAATTTCCACTGACTGTTGCACCGGCAGTTTGCAACGAAATTGTCGGGAAATATAAGTTTCTGTTGCGCATTATCAATGAGCCATTTACTTGATTGAACGTATGTTTTTCATATTTCAAAGCACCAACGTTTAATTGTAATGTAGCGTCGATGGTATTGGGTAAAACAAAATTTCGGGCATCTTGGATTTTTTCTTTTTTGGTGGTGGTTCCTAAATCTTGTACATCAATGAAATTCCCTTGTATGGAGACATCAGCTATTAAATTTCCTTTGTTTTTGAAGAATGGCACAATGTTTTTAAAGATTCCATCGATTGCAAGATCACTTTTACCAATCGTAAGACGAACATTTTCAATTCCAGCTTCATCATTTCTCAAATACATAATTCCATTCATGTCGTTGAAATAACGTTTATCGTTTTTTAATTTTAATCCAACATGTTTCAATTCAATTTGTCCTTCACATGCTCGAATTTCAAAATCTTTTTTTCCATTTTTTAGGTGTACGGTTTGAATGTCAAATTGGGTAGTAATGCCCACGTCTCCAAAAATTTTCTCAATGTATGGCAAATTGAACAAGGTATGCAGTGTTTTCAAATGAATAGAGCCTTTCGCATTGCCTTTGTATGTAGGATTGTCAAAATTTGTAATCAACAATGCACCTGAAAATGGTCCGCCAATTGAATTGAAATGAATATTTGTCAAGCGAAGAAATTCTTTTTCAGCAGCACGATTCGACCGATAGGAACCTTTCAATCCAATGGCGTTGATTTTAATATTTTTTTCTTTTTCTTTCAAAGAACCATTTTGAATTCCAAAATCACACGTTATTTCAGATGCTGCATCCGTGGCTCTTTTTCCGTCGATGAATAAGTCGAAATAGACTGTTCCTTTTCCTTCGTAATGATTGATATTATCTACGGCTTCATTCTTGAAATTGTTCGCGATATCCGTTAATTCAATATCTTTTGAATGGATTTCAAATGCATAGTTTTCAGATGATACAGCTCCTTTAAATGTGAACGGTAAATTCGCAATTTGAATGATTGAAACAGGAAACGTAACCGTATTTTTCACTTGATCCACCAACAAATCAAGGTCAAATTGAATTGATTTATTAGAAATCAATGTAACATTTTTACTTTTTGCTTTGTTTATTTTCGCTGTTGTTTTCGCATGCAAGGTAAATTTTTTCTCAGAGAAATCGCCGGTTAAATCCATTTCATCAATGTGTGTTTTATAGGATTGTTGAATGGCCTGATTCTGGTAGGAGAATCTAAAATTTTCAAAATGAACGTGTTCCAATTTAAAGTTAAAAGCTGAAACAGTGTCTGATTTGTTTTCTTTAAAGATTTCGTAATTAATAGCGCCTGTTGGACTGACTTTCATTTTCAACGTGCCAGGATCAACTTCAATCGACTGAACAACGTATTTTTCATTCCAAATATCGTTCACATTGAATTTTAAACGAATTTGATCACTGTAAAGCAAAGTGTCTTTCCCAGTATACGTTTTGTACGTATCTTTTATTAATACTTGATTGAAATCTACGGCAAGTTTTGGGAATGTTCCCCAAAATGTAAGGTCAACTTCCGAAACAGCAACTTGAGCTTTTAAATTTTTATTGATTTCTTGAATGACAACGCCACAAATCTCATCCTTAAAAAAGTAAATTCCACTTGTAATTAAGAGGAAAATGCTCATTAAAATCCCGATAAACCAAAGGCTTATTTTAACAATTCTTTTTTTCATCATCACCAACAAATTTAACACCGAATTCTTTCGTTCATTCGTTCGTTCTCTGAACTTATTAACGAGCAATTGTGGGGTTTTGTTGTACCTATTAATTTCTTTTTAAATATTATCACAAATCATGTTTTTGCGCTTTCCAATTCTCTAATTCTATTATCTTTGTTCAAAATTTTTAAAATGAGTTTATTAACAGTAGGCAGTGTTGCCTTTGATGCAATTGAAACCCCTTTTGGGAAAACAGATAAAATTATTGGTGGAGCGGGAACATACATTGCTTTAGCTGCAGCTTTTCATGCAAAAAATCAAAAAATTGTTGCCGTTGTTGGGGATGATTTTCCACAAGAAATGCTAACACTTTTAGAAGAAAAAGGTGTTGATTTAGAAGGTTTACAAATCAAAAAAGGGGAGAAAACATTTTTCTGGTCAGGGCGCTATCACAACGATATGAACTCAAGAGATACCTTGGTTACAGAATTGAACGTATTGGAACATTTTGACCCGATTATTCCTGAAAAATACCAAGGAGTTGACTATTTGATGTTGGGGAATTTAAGTCCACAAGTGCAACGCATGGTGATTGAACGTTTAACGGTTCGTCCAAAATTAATCGCAATGGACACCATGAATTTTTGGATGGATATTGCGTTGGATGAATTGAAAAAAACCTTGAAATTAGTTGATGTATTGATCATCAATGACGAAGAAGCACGTCAATTATCGCATGAATATTCATTGGTGAAAGCGGCGAAAGTAATTCGTGAAATGGGGCCGAAATATTTAATCATCAAAAAAGGTGAACACGGAGCATTGTTGTTTCACCATGAAAATATTTTCTTCGCACCGGCATTGCCATTAGAAGAAGTTTTTGACCCGACAGGTGCAGGCGATACATTTGCTGGTGGATTTATGGGCTACATTGCAGCTACAGATGACGCATCGTTTGAAAACATGAAGCGTGCGATTATTACGGGATCTGCAATGGCTTCGTTTTGTGTTGAAAAATTTGGCACAGAACGCTTAACTGAAATAACAAAAGAAGAAATAGAACAACGCGTGCAACAATTTGTAGCATTAGCAAACTTTAACTTTTAACAACTGTAGAAATACGTTTCTAAAAATCTGCGTAATGGAAAAGAATACATTTATTGAAGAATTGGAAAAATTAGCACAAAATGAAGATGTGTTAATGGCGAGTAGAGAGGTAAACGAATTAAAAGTTCGATTTGATGATTATATTCTGGAAGAAGAACGAAAAGATCAAGTGGCCCTTTTGAATGCTCAAGCGGAAGGCATCGCTTACGATTCAATAGATTTCAAACCATTTAAAGATGCTTTTTATGAAATTTATTCTGTTTACAAAGCAAAACGAAAAGAAGTTATAGATGCAAAAAACGCAGTTGAAACTGAAAATTTAAAAGCAAAAAAAGCCTTGATGACACAATTAAAAGATGTTATCGAAAATGAAGAAAACATTGGGGCAGCTTACGGCGCATACAAAGAAATACATGAAAAGTGGAAAGCGATAGGCGATATCCCACGTGAACAACGTGATCAAATTCAACAAGATTATTCGCGCTTATTGGAAGTGTTTTTCTACAATATGAAAATTTATCGTGAACTTAAAGACCACGATTTAAAACGTAATTACCAATTAAAATTAGCTATTGTCGAACAAATAGAGCAACTAAAAAATAAACAATCTATTCGAGATATTGAAACTTCATTGAAAACAATTCAAAATGAATGGGAAGAAGTTGGTCCTGTAGCCAATGAAGAGTGGGAAAAGTTGAAAGATAATTATTGGGCAAGCGTTCGTGAAATTTATGAAAAGATCAATTTATTTTACGATGAACGACGTACAACATTACTTGAAAATTTAGAAAAGAAAAAAGCGCATTTAATTACAACGAAAGCAATCATTGATGCAATTTCATCATATGATTCTGTAAAAACGTGGGAAGATGCGACTAAAAACTTATTAGCCATTCAAGAAAATTGGAAAACGATTGGTTTTGGTCCTCGTAAAGAAAACGAAGAAGTTTGGCAAGAATTCAGAGCAATGTGCGATGATTTCTTTGCTAAGAAAAAAGCATTTTTTGGAACAATTCAAGAAAAATTCACAAAAATTGGCGATCAAAAACAAGCATTGGTTGATCAAGTAATTGCATTAAAAGGTTCTACAGATTGGAAAGCAACAGGCGAAAAAATAGTTGCGCTGCAAAAACAATGGAAAACAATTGGACACGCTGGTCAAAAGTTGGAACAAAAATTATGGTCAGATTTTAGAGGTGCTTGCGACACGTTTTTCAATGCGCGTCAAAAACATTTTGAAGAGCAAGATAAGCAATTGGAAGTAAACTTATTAGCGAAGCAAACGATTATTCAAGCTGTTGAAAGCTATGTTGTTCCTGAGGACAAAAAACAGGCCTTAGCTGATTTGAAAGAATTTACAACTTCGTTTAATACTGCTGGTCGTGTTCCTCTTAAAGATAAGGATAGCAATTATTTAGCATTTAAAAAAGCAATTGATAGTCATTATAGTAAGCTGAAGTTAGAAGGACAAGAAAAAGACCAAGTTTTCTTCCAAGCTCGAATTGACACTTTGTCTTCAAGTCCAGAAGCTTCCCGATTATTTGCAAAAGAAAAAGCGGAAATTCGCCAACAAATTGAACAATTAAAAGGCGATATTTTACAATATGAAAATAACCTTGGATTCTTTGCGAAATCTAAAGGAGCTGATGCATTGCGAAAAGATGTAGAAGGAAAAATCAACCATTCAAAAAATAAAATTGATTCGTTAATTCGAAAATTAAAGATGATTCCAAATGAATAAATTCATTAACGCCCTTCTATTGTTTACCTTGTTTCCAACGATGCTTTTTACCATTGCTGTTGGATTCGATATGCCCATCGAATTTTTAAGAACTTCTGGTCAACAATTACCGTATCGTTTTGAGATTTTCCTAGCATTGGGTTTGTTTATTTTTATCATTTTATTGCGAAGAACTGTGAGAAGATGGATGGGCATGCGTTTGGTGAATCAATTGCAAAAATTTAAGTGGAACCAACGAATGAGCCAAGAACGAATTAAAAGGGTCATTGTTTATACAATAATGGAAGCAGTTGTTTTGTTTTTTGTTGGTTCAACACTTTATAACATTACAGAAGAAGCTATTTTTCCGGCACTTGCATTTTGCTTTGCAACGCTCGATAATTTTATCTTTTTGTTTTACGGGACACGCTTTCAGAAATTTAGAATTGGCGTGACTTCCAAAGCAATTATTTCGGCAGATCGAGAAGTTTCCTTGATTTACTTTTACGGTTTAAGAAAAATCTCCATCCACCAACAGTCGATTTTTTTCGATTACATAAAAGGCTTACAATTATCTTTTCCGTTGGATTGCCTTCCAACTTCTGAAAAAGAAACATTTTTTAACGCTGTTGAAGCACAAGTGGACACCGACAAAGTGTTTGTTACTTCGGTTAGAGATTAAGAATAAATTCCCAATTTTTCCAATTTCTGGACATTTCTACGTAGGCACGTATTTTTTAGTCAACTGAAAAACAGCTGCTTATATTTTTGGAACGTTTAATGCTTTAGGTTCTAAAAAAGAAAATGAATAATTACAATAGTCATACAGCGCAAGATTCCAACACATATTTTGTGAGTGATGACCAACACTTTTTTTCAAAACATTGGATAACATCCATTTCACCGTATTCTAATTTTGCTTCGCATAGCACAGCATTGTTGGTTGCCCATCCTAACTTGACCATTCTTTATAACAATGAGTCTTTTCACCAACTGATGACAAAAAAAGGGTTGATTATTCAGATAAATGGCAATATTTTGGATTTTTTTAAGCAGTTTCTACAACCTACAATTTACGGGTGTATTTGTGATATTATTTTGCGAAAAGAATCTAAAATTATTCAAAATGCATTTCAAGTAGACAAACAAGTTTATGCCATTTCCATTCATACTGAGTTGAACTGCAATGTTAATTTCATTTTCTATAAAACCAATAAGCTAAGTGAAGCATCTAATACCATCAATTTATTGGGCACTACCTTTCCTAATTTACCCATCATTCAATTTGAAATGGAAATGGAGCTAGATCGTTCAATTCATTTCAATGCAATGAGTGCGAATAGCGAAAAAATTATTCCGTTTTTTTCTGTTAAAAAATGCATTGATCAGCCAGCATATTTTTTGAACATGATTGAATACGCTGACCAAAATTTGTTTTCTGAAAGTTGTGAAAAAGCACTGTTGAATGATGAGATATGGCATGTTGAATTTAGGTTAAATCCTGAAAATGGGGAACAGCTCTTTTTTTCGATGCATTCAAAATTTTATATTTCTGATGATGGAACATTTAAATGGTTTGGATTTTTAGAAAATATCACGTCTAAAAAAGCGTTCGAAAACGAGAAATCTGCTTTAATTTATGAAACCTTAGATTACGAAAGAGCTCGATTTTCAATGGAATTACACGATGGTCTTGCTCAATATTTAGTTGGCTTGAATTTATACCTTAATCAGTTGGAAATAACCGATGAATACAATAATTCTGTGCTTGAAAAATGTAAAAACTTAATTCAAGTCAGTATTCAACAAACACGCTCATTGTGCTATAATTTGACACCGCCTGAATTAAATAATGGATTTATAAATGCATTAAAAGCTTTATTTGATCGACTCAATGGTTTTAATCATGTGAAATGTTCTTTAGTACTTGAAACCATTCTTTCACATGAAAACCTTCAGCAATTTGATGCTTACAATGTATTTCGAATTATTCAAGAAGCCATTAACAATGCTTTGAAATACAGTAATTGTTCAAAAATTGTTTGTGAATTTAAGCTTGAAAACAACAAACAGATCATTCGAATTAGTGACGATGGCAGTGGGTTTGATTTAACACAAATAGAAAAAGGTTTGGGTTTAAGAAACATGGAACAACGTGCAAAAATCGCTAAAGTAGCATATGAAATCTCATCTGAAATTAATGGTGGAACAAGCATTCAACTTATTTTATAACAAGACAAGCTGTCAGTGTTTTTTTTAGGCATATGTTTTGACAGATTATTCAAATGAATCAACAAGGAAGTCGTTTTGGGAGTGGTATTGAAGCTTTTTTATATGCTGGAATACTTGTTCTATCGATGTGGTTGGTATTTTGGGCACAACATTTATTTCGCTATGATTTTTACCAATTAGGTGTTCTTCCTCAGACTTTTTCTGGTTTAAAAGGCATATTATTTATGCCATTGATTCATGATAAATTTGAAATTGAACACATCTTAAACAATACGTTTGCAACTTTTTTTCTGACTGCAGCATTGTTTTATTTTTACCGTGAAATTGCATTGAAAGTCTTATTTTTTGGATGGTTTTTTACAGGTTTTTTCTTGTGGATTTATGCCTTGAATAATGGCGCATATCATGTTGGAATGAGTGGCGTAATTTACGTTTTAGCTGGATTTTTATTTACATCTGGTGCCATTCGACATTACATGCCCTTGCAAGCCATTTCTTTGTTTGTAGTTTTTATTTACGGCAGTATGATTTGGGGTATTTTTCCAATGAAAGCACATGTTTCTTGGGAAGGTCATTTTGTAGGTTTAATCGTTGGGATTGCATTGGCTTATATTTACAAATCTAAAGGTCCCCAACGACCAAAATACCAGTATGAAATCGAACAAGAAATGGGACTCGAACCGATTGATTTAGAAGCGATTTGGATTGAAAATCAACGTGTTATTCAAGAGCAATTCGAAGCGAATGAAAATCCAATGAATGAAAATGTTGCACCGAAACAAATCGTGTATCATTTCATGCCTAATCAAACGAAAGTTGCGCCGGAGGATAAAACTGATCAATAATTTTACCTGTCCCAGGTCCAATTGCTTGCCATGAATCTACTAACACTTCAATTTTAGCATATTCGCATGTTTGTAGTAGACAATTTTCTTCAGTCAAGTATTTGATGAAATTCGAAATACCATCGTTGTGTCCAATAAATAGCACTTCTTTTTCATTAGTTAATTGCTCGATGATTGTTTTGTATTCACCCTTGGGACATAAGTACAAAGCATGGGCGAATGATATTTTTTTACAATTTAACTGCGCTTTAAGTCCTTCCAATGTTTGTTGCGTTCGTTGCGCATCTGAACAAAAACACTGATCAATTTTAAGTTCTTTGCTAGATAAATAATGCGCTAATATTGCAACTTGAATTTTACCTTCTGGCAATAAATCTCTTTCAAAATCAGATTGATTTCGATTAGGATAAACTGTTTTAGCATGTCGAATAAAATGTATGATCATTGTGTTTATGTTCAATTTTTATAAAGATAAAGATTCAATGCTATTATTTTGTTATTCTATTGATTTATTATATATTTATTCAAATTTTCAATATGAAGAACTTAGCCAGCCTAATTTTATCAATCGTTTTTTTAAATGCAAACGCTCAATTAGTTTTAAACAAAATAGATTTTGCAACTGGTGGCGACACGGTGAGAATGAGCAAAGCCTTTGATATAGCAATTGATTATACGACAACGGGTCCTAACACGACTTGGAATTTTTCAAACTTAACGCCAACAAGTCAAGTAGTAAAAGATTTTAAAACCTTAGGCACGTCTCCATTTTTACAGTTTTATTTTGGTTTATTCGCCCCTCTAAAGTACCAAGCAAGTTATTTTTTAGAAAACACGACATTACCGATTGCTCAAATCACTCAAATTTTACCAATTTCAATTGATAATGTAAACCAATTAACTCGCCGTTCCAATGATTCAGTAACATCTATTGGTTATTCCATGACTGTTTCAGGAACTGCATTGCCTTTTAAATCGGATACGATTGAAAAACGCTATGATTTTCCAGTTCAATACGGAACATCATTCACCTCAAGAGGTTATACGTTCATTGATTTTAACCCAATATTAGATGCCAAATGGATTCAGCACCGTAAACGAAATTCTACGGTTGATGGCTACGGAATGATTACAACACCTTATGGAACGTTTAATGCGATTCGTATCAAACACGAAATCAAAGAAACCGATTCTATATTTTATGTTTTACCGATTATTGGTGGACTTTGGATTCCTTTATCACTTCCTAAAAGTAATGAATATGAATGGTGGACAAACAATCAAAAAGAGCCAATTTTAAAGATTACTACGACTGCGCTGGCTAGCAATGAAACCGTCACTGCGATTGAATACAGAGACATCTATCGCGGCTTAGATTTAGGCATTACTGAACAAACTATTGATTTTAGTATTTCCCCAAATCCTGTAAAAGAACACGCCCTAATTGAGTGCAATTCAATGATAGAATCAATTCAAGTTATCGATGAAATGGGTAAAGTCTGTAGCACGATTCCGAACATTAATAATGTTACTTATGAGCTAGATCTTTCAAGCTTAAAAAGTGGTTCATACTCTGTTGTGCTCCAAAAAAATGGTAAATCACTTACAAAACAATTGATAAAATTGTAAATCTTTCAATAAATATACGTTTCCCACATTGATTTCTTACTTACCTTTGTGTCGAAGGCAAATCGGTCTATCGCTGTTCATCGTAAGATGAAAAGAGGAAAGTCCGGGCAGTATAGAGCACCGTACTTCCTAACGGGAAGGTCTTAAAGAAGTGATTTTTTAAGAACAGAAAGTGCCGCAGAAAGGAAAACTACCTGAATAACTTGTTTGTTCGGGAAAAGGTGAAAAGGTGTGGTAAGAGCGCACCGTGCTGTTGGCGACATCAGTAGCAAGGTAAACCTTACGGACTGAAAGACCATGTAAACCGAGGCATGAGGGTTGCTCGCCCAAACTCGGAGGGTAGGTCGATGGATTCCAATTGTGAAGTTGGAACTAGATAAATGATAGACGTTTTGATTTCGGTCAGAATACAGAACCCGGCTTATAGATTTGCCTTTATTTTTTTTCTTCCTTTTGAAGAAGTTGTTCTATACTTTTGAAATTTTTCAAGGTTAACAACGGATTTTTTACCGCCCAATTAAACGTTCTATTTTGATAGGCATAACGACTTTTAGTTGAGCTTTCAAGTGGAAAGAAATTCCCTTTTGCAGCGATAATACGATTCATTTTTTCTTGTTGTATCGCGCGTCTTAACAGTAAAGCATTTGAATAATTTCTTGCTTGTTTTACAATGGCAAATACTGCTAAGTCAGTGTACGTTTTTTCTTTCGGAAACAACAAGGTTATTTTTTTTCTTATTGAATAGTCCAATGCCATAAAGTCTGAATATTTACTAATTACTGCTGAATTATTTACTGCTGTGTCTTGGTTAGATTTATGTTTAAAAAATTGTTTAACCCAATTAGGAAAATCTGATTTCTTTTTTCGAAGTAACTGTTTTACTTCGGCTAGCATTGGTGTAAAATAGGATGTTTTAGTTGAAAGGGATGACCAATTATCAGATGCGAAGACACCTCTGTAGCTAGCTTTTGTGTTCAAGGAATCGTTTACAATGGTGTAAATATAGGGATTGTATCCGATGGCAACAATTGGATTTTTTAAGGTCATTTGTAGTGCATTCAAACAGTTTGCTTTTTCCATCCCAACAAGTGAAGAAAGTAAGATTGCATCAATTCGAGTAGCAGTTTTTTCTTTGTTTAATTTTTCAATTAGTTGTTGCTCGCTCAGCGAAATTATGTAAACTTTAATCCCGAATTTTTTAGTAAACTGTTTAAAAACTGGAAGATCTTTCTTTGTCAAAAAGTCAGATGCCAGAACAATGTATTGATGCGGTAAAGGTTTCGCGACTTCAGTAGAACAACTCTGAAGAACCCAACTAATAGCTAGATAAAAAAATATTTTTTTAAACATAGTACAAAGATAGACAAGATTTTATGTTTCATTTCATCAATAGGTGATTTTCATTAACTTTGTAAAACACATCTCAACGAGCAACAACAACGCATGAAAGTTAAAATAAAAAAAATAGTCGAAGATTTAAATTCAGGAAATGCAACTAAAATATCTGCAGCAATTAGTGCGTTGCAGGTAAACGGCGATGTAACTGTTTTAAAACCACTAGCTGAAGTACTTTGTACAGAACTAGATCCTAAAAACAAACAAGAAATCATTGAGTTTTTCTCTACTTTGAACGATTCTTCTGCTGTTGATGCAATGATCGAATTAGTAAAAGACACTCACTTTATCGGCATTCGTTCAGTTCTTTTGTCAACCTTGTGGAACAGTAAATTAGATTACAGTTATTATTTGCCAGAATTTGTAGAGATTGCATGTGAAGGTGATTTTATGGAAGCCTTAGAATGTTTAACGATTATTGAAAACATGGAGTCTGCGTTTGAAGAACGACACATTTTAGAAGCGCAGCTGCATTTGAAAGATTACATGGAAAACCCAAGTCCTAAAGATCCTAAAAAAGCCCAAATAATGAGTGAGATTGCTTTGTTATTGAAAGATTTTATAGAACTTGATGACGATGATATTTCTCAGTATTTAATTGATGAAGATTAATTTTAACAACAAATAAATGAAACAGTTTTTAGTTTTAATTGCATTAATTTTTTCAGCTAATTTAATGGCGCAAGGAGCAATTAATTTTTCTGATAGCACCTATGAAGAAGCGTTGCAACATGCCAAAAAAGACAATAAATTATTGTTTATTTTCTTATACGATTTGGAATGTTCTCATTGTGAAAACATGCGTAAAAATGTCTTAACACAAGCAAAAGTGTATGATTTTTTAAATCAAAACTTTGTTAACTTTAAATTGGACAGTAAAAGTGAAAAAGGAATTCAATTTATTCAAAAAAACAAGATTCCTTCTTTTCCAGCATTTTTATTTAGAGATTCAACCGAAGCCGATGTTATAAATTTTACAGGTGAAATGTCTGCAAACGAATTTATTGAAGAAGCAAGTAATGCTTTGAATCCAATGAAATACCAAACAAATTTAGCGGCTGCTTTTGACAAAGACACAACCAATGGCATCACTTGTTTAGCGTATTTGAACAGTTTAAAACGAAGTATTCAAAAAGAGAATATGGTAGGAATAGCCAAACGTTATTTAAGCACACAAACTGAATCCCAATTATTATCTGTCTTAAATTGGAAAGTAATGGCACTAGGTGTAAATGATTTACAAGCCAAAGAATTTGAATTTATACGCGCGCACAAAAATGAATTTATTCAATTGACTTCTCAAAAACGTTTTGAAATCAAAGTGAATAGTGTTGTAAAAAAAGAAATGAAACAAGCACTTGATTTCAATTTGGCGGAGGCATATTCTAAAAATCATACAATCGCTGAATCACTTCAATTAAAATCTGTCGACAGTATTTTGTTTTTATACGACGTTCAATTTTACGAAAAAACAAAAAATTGGAAAGCATATGAAAAAGTAGTGGAGAACGACGTGAAAAATTTCGGATGGGAAAACAAAAAAATGCTGAATGAAATTGCATCTAATTATTACAGAAGTCTGCCAACAAAAGAAAATTTATTATTTGCAATTACTTTAGCAAAACGATCGAATGAAATTGATAACATGTACAATAGTAATTATTTAATTGCCAAGTTATACAACAAATTGAAGGATGTGAAAAACGCTAAAATTTATGCGAAACGCGCATTTGATGTTGCAACATCAAAAAACATCGACAAAGCAGAGATTTTAAAATTATATAAAGAATTAGGGATGAATTAAAATTCCCATCCAAATCGTTCTTTTAAAATACTTTGTGTGAATTGTTGCACATCTTCAGATGCTATTTTTTCTAATACATCTCCAATAAAGGCTGAAACCATTAAATGGCGGGCCGATTTCTCAGATAAACCTCTTGCGCGCAAGTAAAAAACAGCTTCTTCATCCAATTGACCTGTAGTTGATCCGTGCGAACATTTTACGTCATCTGCATAGATTTCTAATTCAGGTTTTGAATTCACTGAAGCATTGTCAGATAATAGCACGTTTCCATTCGATTGAAATGCATTGATTTTTTGTGCGTCTTTTCGAACAAATACTTTCCCATTAAAAACAGCAGTAGCTTTATCATCAATAACTCCTTTGTACAATTCATTCGAGTTGCAATGTGGAGCTAAGTGATCAACAACAGTATGGTTATCAACGTGTTGATTTTCTTTTAATAAATATGCGCCATTTAGATTTGTAGTACAATTTGTACCTGCAACATTGATTGTCAAGTTATTTCTAACCAAGGTGCCATTTAATGTAAGCGTGTTGATCGTAAATGTTGAATCTTTTGCTTGTTGAACATTTTCTGTTGCAATCGTATAATTTCCTGCTTCTTCGTATTGAATTTTATCAATGGTTAAATTGGCATTTTCTTCAACGAAAATTTCAGTTACAACATTGTTGAAGCTGGTTGTTGCTTCATAAGAAAATGCTCCGAAAATTAAATCTGCTTTCGAAAATTTATCGCAAAAAAGATAATTACGGGTATTCGCGACCGTTTGATTTCCTGTTAAAATTTGAATGATTTGTATCTTTTTTTGAACGTGTGTGTTGGGTGCAATGTTCACGTAAATTCCATCAGACGCATAAGCTGAATTCATTGAATTAAATACACTTCCTTCATTTTTTGCTAATTGACCAACTGTCGCTAGCTCTACTGCTGTACATGCTGTTAATGGTTTGATTGTTACACCATTAATCACTTCACCATACGATAAATCGCTTCTAAAAATACCATTTTCAAAAACGAAAGTTACAGCATTTTCAGCAATTGAATACTTCGGTAATTTACGTGTATATTCTGTTTTAATTTGCGGTTCGATTGCTGCAATTTTTCCTACACGGGTATATTTCCACTGTTCATTTCGTGTCGTTGGAAATTCAGAAGAATTTAATTGAGCAAGCGCATCTTCAATTACATCTTGAGAAAATGTAAGGGAAGTTGGAATTAAAGCGGTTGTAAATTTTGCTAATTTAGTTGTTGACAATGGAGTGCTCATTCGATCACAGTTTTATTTAAATTAGTTATTATCAACTTCTGCTTTAATCCAGTCGTATCCTTTTTCTTCCAATTCTAGTGCTAGTTCTTTCGATCCAGATTTCACAATTTTTCCGTCATATAAAACATGAACAAAATCAGGAACGATGTAGTCTAATAAACGTTGGTAGTGTGTAATTACGATGGTTGCATTTTCAGGTGATTTTAATTTATTTACACCACTTGCAACAATTCGAAGCGCGTCAATATCTAAACCAGAATCTGTTTCATCTAAGATTGCCAGTTTAGGCGCTAACATAGCCATTTGGAAAATTTCATTGCGTTTTTTCTCGCCTCCAGAAAATCCTTCATTGACAGAACGTGAAGCTAACTTAGCGTCTAATTCTACAATGGCAGATTTTTCACGAACTAAGGCCATAAAATCTTTTGCTGAAATAGCTTCTTGACCTTTATATTCTCTGATTTCGTTTAATGCAGTTCGCAAAAAGTTAACGTTGGATACACCAGGAATTTCGATTGGATATTGAAATGCTAAAAACAATCCTTCTCGTGCTCGGTCTTCAGGTGACATTTCCAACAAATCAGCGCCATCAAAATCTACTTCACCTGATGTGATTTCATATTCTTCGCGTCCAGCTAAAACAGATGCCAAAGTACTTTTCCCAGCTCCGTTTGGGCCCATAATTGCGTGAATTTCTCCAGCATTTACTTCTAAATTTAATCCTTTTAAAATTTCTTTGCCATCAATTGAGGCGTGTAAATTTTTTATTGTTATCATAT
>CANLIL010000024.1 GCA_947491305.1 Flavobacteriales bacterium
GTGAACTCCTAGGTGTAAAAGGTGGTGGAATGGAACATTTCTTTGGTTTACTCTTTTTTTGTGGTTTATTATTAAATGGATTGACGCTATTTCCCAATCGTTTGATGCGCATTTTTAACCAATTTTTCTGGAATCCATCGAGTTGGCTCATCAGTTTCTTGGGATTTAGTGCGTTACAATTTTTATACAATAATTCAAACTCGTTTCATGCACATTCCTGGTTGATTTATTTGTGTTTTCACCTTGTTTTATCTTTTTTGTTAACGTTGTTTAAATTCAATAAAAACAGTACGTTTAAAGCAGTTTTTCAGGTTTTCACTCCTTTTATTTGGATTCCATTAGTGGTGTTTGTGTCAGTTGAAATGGGAATTTACTTTCGACTTAAGTTTTCTGTTTTTTTAGCCTATAAAATTGTTTTTGCGGGTTTAATGACATTTCTTTTTCTGTTGTATTTCTTTTTGAATAAAAATAGAAAAATGACTTCGATGAAAGTTCTTCAAAATCGCTTTGCACTTGCTTCTTTACTTGGACTTATCACAGCTGTTCAATACCATCCAATTTTCACGCAATCATCGGAAATGTTTGAGTTGGCTAACAATGCCAATGCGCAATTGAAACTCTTTCAATTCCATGAAATTCCATTCGTAGATTTCCTTTCTTCGCATGTGTTCTCCGAACAGTTTTACGGCATTATTTACCATACAATTTTTGGCTACTCCAATGATTTGGCCTTTTTAACGTATGCTTTTTTCTACAATTGCATCGCTTTTGTAGCCTTGTTTTATTTTTTAAAGTTTGTTTTCAAAAATAGTTGGTACTCCTTTTTAACGATTGCACTTTTCCCATACTTAGGAGCTTTCTTGATCAATCATTTCTACCTTTCGTTTGTTGTTTTCTTTCTGTTTCGTAAAATCCAACAAAATGAATCAGTTAAAAATTATTTACACCTCTTTTTCTTTCTGATTGCACTCGTTTTTTGGCGCTTAGACACTGGAATAGCATCAGGTATGGCAGCAGTAGTTTACTTTCTAATTGTAACTTTTACAAGTGCTAAAAAAGTTTCGTTTAAAAAACTAATTCGTTCTCTTGCAATTGTAACATTCGTTTGTGGTAGCTTATTTTTGCTCTTTTCAGCACTGTATTCTTTTGAATATTTGATAACGAATTTAAAAAGCGCCTTGCATTACATTGGAGCAAGTCAAGCGCATGGTTATGCTCAAAGTGCTGCAGCGATGAACCAACAGTTTTATTTGTATAATTTTATCTTTCCATTTTTGGCTGTTGTCATGATCGGAATTTTAATTGTTCTTCTAAAAAGTAAAAATTCTAAATGGGTAAAATCGACCGAATTGGGATTTGCAAGTATTTTTGTTTTACTCATTTACCTCTTTAATATTCAACGTGGAATTGTAAGACATGGATTCATGGAAGACAATGATAGTATTATTGCTACATTCTTCTTTTTGGGGTGTGTATTATTTGTTTTGGTATTCATAGATTTTAAATACCAAGCAACTCGTTTTGTTACTTTCTTTAGCATCAGCTTTTTGATTGTGTTAACGTGGAGTTATTTCCCAATGAATCAAAACAATAGTTTTTTCAATCAATTCTTTTCTGAAAATGGCTTGTTAAAATTAGATTCAGCGCTGAAAAAAGAAAATTTCAAAGGAAGAGTTTTGAAAAATGAATCACATTTTAATACAGAAATCCAACCTTTTCAGCAATTTGTTGCGCATCACCTTGCTGAAAATGAAACGTTTTTAGATTTTTCAAATTCTCCTTTATTGTATTATTACACGAATCGAAATGTACCCAGTTATTTTTGTCAAAACCAACAAAATACAGTCGATGATTATTTACAATTGGAACAGTTGAAACAATTGAAAATCAAAAACGTTCCACTTGTTGTTTTTTCGAATTACCCTAAAAATTGGTTTGATGCAACGGATGGTGTGCCTAATGAAATGCGTCAATACATGCTCGCTTCTTACATATTTAAAAAATATAAACCGCTGGGTATTGTTGGTAAAAGAAGTATTTGGGGATTAAAAGCTCGTCATTGGAAATTACAAACGTTGGAACAAGATTCCTTGATTGAAAAAAGTGCCGTCTTCCACTATAAAAAAGCAGCTCACGTTCAATATCACCATTTTAAAAACCAACAAGCTGTTTTACAACTTGTTGAAAATGGAAAGAATGTACATCAAACAGCTGATTTATTTCACATCCCTAAAACGTTAACAAAAGAAACAGGTGTTTTTATTCAACTTCAAACAAAACACCCAATTGATAATCAACAAGTAACAGTTCAATTATTAAAAGATTCATTGATTGTTGGAGAAGTAAAATTCACAGAAATTAACGATGAAAAAGGCTACTTAGTACCTTTGAGTAACCAGTATTTATGGCACAATGTGCAACCAAATTTTATTCGAATTTTACCGGAAAATAGGATTTATACAGTAAACTTCTTAAAAGACATCCGCTATGAACGTTAAACTGCAATTGTTTTTTGACAAAGGAATCGCTAAACCTTTAGCCTTCTTATTGAATTATTTGGTTCAATTAGTTGGGAAAATACTGCGCATCAACCATGATTTAAATCGATCGTATAAAACAATCGTTGTGAGTAAATTCAAAGGAATGGGAAGTATTATTCAAGCAACTCCCATGTTGATGGCAATAAGTTCAAAATACCCTGGTGCAAAATTAGTATTTGTAAGTTCCAAAGTGAATCAACAAATATTGGAGAAAATTACCTGCATCGATGAATTAGTCTTGGTGGACGATCGTTCTTTTTTACAATTCATTAAAACAAATATTTATGCCTTACTTCGGTTGATAAAGATGCGCCCTGAATTGTTTATCGATTTAGAAGTTTATTCTGATTACAGTACGTTATTTACGCTTGCAACTTTATCAACGAATCGAGTAGGGTATTACTTGCGTTCAAGTTCGTTTAGAACGGGAATTTATACGCACATGATGTTTTTCAATCCACGTGTTCCGATTTCAAAAGTGTATTTGCAAACGGCTGCGTTAATCGGTTGCAATATTGAAAACGAATCGTTGTTTCCCATTCATCAAAACTTACCGCATTCTTCTGAACGTAAACCGTATATCGTCATCAATCCAAATGCATCTGATTTAAGAGTAGAACGAAAATGGGGTACAGCCAATTTTGTCAATTTCATAAATCGATTCAGTGAAGCGCATCCAACAACAACCATTTATTTAATTGGAAGTCCTGCAGAAGTGGACTACACAACTGAAATTTACAAATCTATAACTGCAACAACTGTTGTTAATTTGGCTGGGAAAACAAGTATTGATGAATTGATTGTTCTGATTGCTGAAGCACAATTGATGTTGAGCAACGATACTGGTCCAATGCACATTGCTTTTGCAACAAAAACGCCAATTTTATGTTTGTTCGGACCTTGCTCGCCAGATCAATACGGAAAAAGTGCCAATGCTAAAATTTTGTATAAAAAGGTATATTGTAGTCCGTGTGTACACGACTTTGAAGTTCCTCCCTGCAAAGGAAACAATAGCTGTATGCAGTTGATTCAAGTAGCTGAAGTATTAAATGAATTTGAGACAATGTTACATGGAGAAACGATAAAAACAGATGAAAATCAAGACTTCATTTATTCCATCAATCAAAATGTATTGGGAAAGGTGTACCGTTGATTGCGTAAGTTTTTATATCTTTACCAAAAATTAAATAAAATGGCAAGTAGAAAAGATTTAAAAAGAAACCTAAATAACATGGTTTTTGATATCGTTGAAGAGTGTTTTACGATTCAAATTTTAGATGAATCAAAAACAAAAGAAGCGGATGCTATCATTGATGCTGCAGCGAATTTCCAAGATGCAATGTTGACTAAAATCAATGCGTCAAAAACGAAAGCAGACTTCAAACCAGTTTGTGAAGAAATTGAAAATACAGCAATTGATTTTATTAATAAATTAAATGCAATGAATTGATTTTAAACTTTTACGTTTAATATTATTCAAAATAAGTTATTTTAGCGGGTACATTACCCGCTTTTTTTATGAGTTAAAATCTCATTTTTAATAGATGCTTAAATAGATGAATCATGAAAACTATAAAAAGTAAATTATTAATTGCAATTGGCTTATTGTTTTTCTTTACTATTTTAATTTCCACTGGAGCAAAAAGCACGTTTTGGAATACCATCGCAATTGGTGGACTAATGATTTATTTTTGGATTTTTGAAGTGATTCCAATTTATGTTACAGCATTAATTCCTCTTGTTTTAGCTGTTCCATTGGGAATTTTAGATAAATCCGAATTGGCAAATGCTTACGGTGATAGTAATGTCTATTTATTTTTTGGTGGTTTTATTTTGGCACTTGGTTTAGAAAAGTGGAAGGTTCACGAACAAGTTGCACGCGGAATCATTCATTTTGTAGGAGATTCCAAACCACGAATCCTCTTTGGTTTTTTAATGAGTACAGGATTATTGAGCATGTGGATTTCAAACACTGCAACTGCATTAATGATGCTGCCAATGGCGATGGCAATTATTCATGCTTTACCGGTGAAAGAACACAAAAGTAAATTCGCATTGTTTTTGTTATTGTCGGTTGCTTATGCATCAAGTATTGGTGGAGTAGGTACGCTAATTGGTTCTCCGCCAAATACACAAATGGCAAGTATATTGGAAAATACATACCATGTTAAAGTAGATTTTTTTACGTGGATGAAGATCGGAATGCCCATCAGTATTTTGATGTTATTGGCCACGTTTGGATTCTTTTATTTTTCAATGGGAAAAGAGCGAAAAGAAAAAAATGTAGCTTTTGTTATTCATAAAACACCTTGGTCAAAAGATCAGATTTTAGTTTCAAGTATTTTTCTTTTTGTTGTTTTTTTATGGACTTTTAAAGATCTAATAACACCTTTAATAGGGTTTTCTTATCGGGATGAAAACGTTGCCTTGTTAGGAGGTTTGTTATTGTTTGTTCTCCCAAGCTTTGAACAGAAGAAACCACTGTTGTTTTGGAAAGATACAGAGAAATTACCTTGGGGAATTCTATTGCTTTTTGGTGGAGGATTGGCTTTAGCAGCCATGTTGGAGAAAAATGGCGTCATGTTAGAATTGTCAAAATTAATGGCGAATTTATCCACGTATTCTTACTTAACAATCATTGCCGTATTAATTGTTCTCGCTGTTTTTGCTTCTGAAGTTTTATCCAATTTAGCGATGGTTAGTATTTTTGTTCCAATTGTTGCAAACTTTGCGATTCAAATGGGAGTTCCTATTCAAAATTTCGCGATTCCATTAACATTGGGAGCTAGTTTAGCCTTTATGTTACCTGTTGGAACACCACCCAATGCGATAGTTTTTTCTTCAGGTTTGCTTCACGTAAAACAAATGGTGAAATATGGCTTTGTATTGAATTGTATTGCGATTGGATTGATTTTTCTCGCTGCTTTGTTTTTGCTTTAAAGTGTTGAAATGAAGAAAATAGTATTCGTTACTTTTATTAGTTTTTCATCTTTATTATTCGCTCAAAATCCAGCATTTAAAGAATATATTGGTAAAGATTACAGCGGTTTTTCAGAATTTGAATCGTTCAGTAAATTCATCGATTACGGCGGAATGTTATTAAATCATTCTTTTGAAAAAGATACCAGCGAAGCTTTTGCATTATATGCTTACGGAGATTCCTTAATTGTATTATTTGAAAAAGCCTACAATCCTGATCATGGAAAAAATGCTCGTTACATTTTATTAGATGCAATACAACTAAACGATGTCAATAGTAAGTATTTTATTCAGTATGGAACGTGTTCTTTCAATGGTGAAGATGATGTTTACATTGTTGGGTTAGTCAAAGTAAATAAAGACAAAGAAAGGTTTACAAAATGTAAAAAAGCATGGAGAATTGATCATTTAAAACATACTTTTTTTGAGATAAATCCAAAAATGGTAAGTTGCTTGAATGAAGGCTATAATGTTTGTGAATAAAAAAAGGCTACCATTTCTGATAGCCTTTAATCTTTTATTTTTAATGTAGTTATTTGATAATCAATTTGTGATTGCTAACTTTTTGTCCATTTGATAGTGAGATAGTATACAAACCAGCAGCAACTTTACCCAATTGAATTTGTTTTACAAATGTTCCTTGTTGGTTTTCAATTGTTGTTTCATAAACCAATTTTCCGTCTTCAGCGTAAATTTTCAAATCATATAATTGACCAGCAACCGCATCAAAAGAAACATTGAAATCACCCGAAGATGGATTTGGATAAATGGCTAGGTTAGCAGCATTCAATTCATCAACTCCTAAACCATTTACGGTGAAACCATTTGAGAAACTTGATTTACAACTGTTCACATTTACTTGAACTGTAAAAGTTCCAACTGAAGTTGGTGTATATGTCTGACCATTTGCTCCAGGGATAATTGAACCATTCAAGTACCATTGATTTCCTGATGCTGCACTAGAATACAATGTCCCTGCAGAAGCTGTAACAATTGGTGTCGCAGGAATTGGATTGACAGTCATTGTGATAACATTAGAATTCACCGTTGTTTGCGAAGCGCATTCATAATTTGAAGTTAAAACACAACTAATTGTTGCACCATTTGTAAGTGTATTAGATGAAAAAGAAGTACTGTTTGTTCCAACATTCGAACCATTAACTTGCCATTGATAATTTGGAGCTGTTCCTCCATCAATTGAAGATGCTGTAAAGGTTGTATTAACTCCTGCACAAATTGAAGGTGATCCAGAAACAGAAACAGACGGTGTAGCAATTGGATTTACAGTAGTTGTAATCAAGTTAGATGAAGCTGGATTATTAGTAACTCCTGACAAATTTGAAGTCATTACACAAGAAACTACTTGACCAGATGTCAATGTATTGGTTGTGTAAGTTGAACTATTTGTACCAACGTTAGTACCATTTAATTTCCATTGGTAACTTGGATTTGTCCCTCCATTTGTAGGCGTAGCAGTGAAAGTTACTGAATTTCCAATGCAAATAGAATTGTTAGCATCAGATGATGTGATTGAAACATTTGCATCTGTAGCAAGGGCAAATAGGAATGAATAAATACGTGTTCTTTTAGGATTTGATGTTGTTCCACCAAGCCATTCTCCTGTATGCCAAAATGTAGCGCCATCTGGATCAAGAGCCGTGTGAGAATAATCGCCATAACGATTTATACCACCTGTTTGTGATACTAAACCTGCAATTGCAGTTGCTTCTGAATAAGTCATTGTGTTTAGTGGGTCACTCGCTAGTCGACCAGTATAATATAATCCTGGATAAATAGTTGCTGAACCAGATTTAGCATAACATAATCCAATGTTTCCGGCATCATCCATTGCAATTGAACCTAACCAACGATTATATGTATCAGGTGTAAAAATACTTTGTTGATAAACTGACCATGCTCCTGTAGATTGATTTTGACGAAGCTCCGCCCACATAATACTTCTTTGTGTAGTGCTTATTTTTACAGGCCAATTTAAAACTACAGAGTTGTAAGTTGACCATTTTCTGAATTGAGCTCTGTAATTTAAAACACCACCAATTCCATCTAATTTTTGAGTTGTTCCAGGTTGAGAAATATCATTCCATCCAGAATTGTAAGAACCGTCAAAAGAATTTGTTGCAATTGCAGAAACGAATGAGATAGATGCTGTTGGAGTAGTTGGTGTCCAGTTAACAGTCATTTGATAGATTTGAATGCCATCAATTGATCCTCCACCCCAAGCATTGTCTGAATAAGACATTATTGGACAAGGTGTCCCTGCAGCCGGTAATCCGCCATTTCCATCAGCATCCGCAGCAAGTGGACAGAAGAATCCTCCGCCATCTGGTGGGTTAAATGAAACGTAAACAGATTTTGCTGTTGCATTTCCTGCTAACATTGCCGAACGTTCAAAAGCAAATACTTTTTGTGAGTTTTGATTAGAGGTCATGTAATAACCATCTTGCCAAATAGAGAATTTTAAATAATCTGGAAATTGAGGCGAAGAATAGGTGTAACAATTCCATGTTCCTAATGGATCATTTGTTGAAGAAACAGCGATGTAGATTTTATTTCCTGTTGAACCAAATTGTGCTAGGAACCAACGGTCAGCAAAACGATCATACAATACAATTGGATCACCATCATTTGAAGCTAAATCAGGATTCCACAAGGTTCCCATTGTAAAACTAGAAACTGTCGTACCAGTTGATTTATTTACAATTCTACAAGTTGTTGCATTAACTGCTTGAATATAGTGTGTTGAACTTGCAGAGCCTGATGGATCGTGCGGATAAGATCCATTATTTACTCCGTTAATATTTATTTTTGTTAATGGTGCAGGACGTGTTCCATTTTCTGTTTGAAACAAACTTGGATCATTTCCATATTCACCTAGAGTTTTAGAATTTAGTAAAGGAAATTTTTGTGGCTCTCTATGTTTGCGATCTTTCGACTCACCATTTTTCTTGCGCATGTTTTGACGTGCAATTTTTTTCTCGCTTACTGGATTTTCTTTGAGAAGATCCCTTAATGGTTCTGAAACCTTAAAGCTTTCACAAATAATTACGCCTGTTTCATTTTCTTTCTGTGAGAAAGTGTAGCTTGTGTAAAGGATTGAAATGGAAGTTAGAATGAATATAATTTTTCTCATAGTTTGTTATTTTGTTTTTAGTTTGGCTAAATTAATATTATTTTAATTTTAACTAAATAGATTTGTGAAATATTAAACAAAAATAAGTGTAGTATTGTTTATTTTTGTAAAAACAAACCAAATGAAAATTCTTCTTTCACCAGCAAAATCAATTCATCAGGATAAAACGTATGAAAAGTTATTTTCGACGGAAATAGTGTTTAAAAGTGAAACAAATTCCTTGGCTAAGAAATTGCAAAAATTGTCAGGCAAAAAAATGGAGAAGTTAATGCACATTTCTTCAGAATTGGCGCATTTAAATGTTCAACGATATGCCGAATGGAAGGATGAAATCATCGAGAACACAGCATCTTTTCCTGCGATTTATGGATTTAATGGGGAGGTTTACAAAGGTTTTGATGCGGATTCATTAAATGATAAGCAACGATTATTTTCACAAGAACACGTTCGAATATTGTCTGGTTTATATGGTATTCTCAGGCCACTTGATTTAATTGCACCGTATCGCTTGGAAATGGGGACAAAATGGGATATTACTCCAAAAACTAAAAATCTTTACCAATTCTGGGGCGAAAAAATAGCGAATTATCTTAAAGAAGAACTTAAAGAAAATGAACCAATCATTAATTTAGCTTCTGCTGAATATTTTAAAGCTGTTGATCTAAAATCGTTGAATGCCAATTTGATTACACCTGTATTTAAAGAATTTAAAAATGGAGAATATAAAATCATTATGATGTTTGCTAAACACGCTCGCGGAGCTATGGCTCGATTTATAGTCGATAATGAATTAGAAAACCCAGAAGATCTAAAATTGTTTTCTAAAGATGGTTATGGGTTCGATGCTAATTTATCATCTGAAACAGAATGGGTGTTTACGCGTTGAATTGTTCCACAGCTTTTCTAACAGATCCATATTGTTTTAATAATTCAGCTGCAACTTCATAACTAACGGGAATTTCTCCCATAATCATTTTAACACCTCTGTCAATTAATTTGTCATTGCTTAATTGCATGTCAACCATTTTGTTACCTTTCACTTTTCCCAATTTAATCATTAAACTGGTTGAAATCATATTTAAGACTAACTTTTGTGCTGTTCCTGATTTCATGCGTGTACTTCCAGTTACAAACTCTGGTCCAACTTCTGGAACCATTGGGAATTGAACGATTTGTGTCAATGGACTTCCAGGATTACATGTAATTCCTCCAGTTAATAAGCCATTTTCGTTAGCTTTTGTAATTGCTCCTAAGACATAAGGTGTTGTTCCAGAAGCTGCAATTCCAACGACGGTATCATTAGAATTGATAGCGTAATTTTCTAAATCTTTCCACCCTTGTTCTGTATCATCTTCAGCAAATTCGACTGCTTTTCTTATCGCTAAATCTCCTCCTGCAATTATTCCTACAACAATTCCGTGGTCAATTCCAAAGGTTGGTGGACACTCACTTGCATCTACAACTCCCAATCGTCCACTTGTACCAGCTCCAATGTAAAATAATCGACCACCTTTTTGCATGCGTAAATAACATACTTCAACGAATGCTTCAATTGCAGTTAATTGGTTGTTTACAGCTTGAGCAACTTTTTGATCTTCGAGATTCATATTCGTTAACAAATCAATTGTTGACATTTGCTCTAAATGATCATAATTTGAAGATGATTCTGTAATTCTATTCATTGGATTAAATTAAATAAGCATGAGAATTGCTTGAGCTTAAATCAACTTCAACACGTTCTTTCAAAGTTGTAGATAAACTCAATCCTACAAAATCAGCTTTGATAGGGTAGCGGCGGTGACTACGATCGACCAATGCCAATGTTTTAATAGCTTTTGTAGGACGTTCCAATAATTTAACTAATGCATATTGCATTGTTTTACCAGAATTTAATACATCGTCAACTAAAATGATAAAACCATTTTTAAGCGTCTCTTCTGGCACAGATAAACTAATTGGTTCGCTCCAAGGCTCGTCTTTATTAACAGTAATTTTTACTACTTGGATTGATTGTGGTGTGTTTTTTGTTAAAATCAATTTTAGCTTTTCAGCTAATATACTTCCATTACCACTAATTCCAGCGATGAAAATCTCCTCCTCTTCAAAACAATTTTCTAAAAGTTCATGCGCTAATCGATTGATTTTTTGCTCAATTTCTAAATGATTAAGAATATTGTTCATAGAATTATATATTGAAATAAGTTGTCTGTTAATTATGGAACGAATGTACATTTTTTCATTCATTTTCTGATCTGATTGAAGAAAAATAAGTTATCCACGTTGATTGTTAAAAACATCCCGAAAAACGTTTTCCATCATCAAGACTTTTGATTAAATTTGCACTCAATTATTTGTATTAATTATAATTGAATCCCAAAAGCGCAGAAAATGCCAAAAGACACATCCATTAAATCCATTTTAATCATAGGTAGCGGACCAATTGTTATCGGTCAAGCTTGTGAATTTGATTATGCAGGATCGCAAGCAGCTCGTTCTCTAAGAGAAGAAGGTATTGAAGTAACTTTAATCAATTCTAATCCTGCTACGATTATGACTGATAAAGTAGTTGCTGACAATATTTACTTAAAACCGCTCGAACCTGAAAGTATTATCGAAATATTGAAAAACCATAAAATTGATGCAGTTCTGCCAACAATGGGGGGACAAACAGCCTTAAATTTATGTATTCAATGTGATGAAATGGGTATCTGGGAAGAACACAATGTTCGCATTATTGGTGTTGATATCAAAGCAATCGAAATTACTGAAAACCGTGAAGCGTTTAGGGAGTTGATGTTAAAAATTGATGTTCCAATGGCGCCCCAAGCTACTGCAAAATCTTTCTTAGAAGGAAAAGAAGTAGCGCAAAAATTTGGTTTCCCATTATGTATTCGTGCTTCATATACTTTAGGTGGAGCAGGAGCTTCTATCGTTCACGACCCAAAAGAATTTGACGGTTTATTAGAACGTGGTCTGCAATTGTCGCCGATTCACGAAGTCATGATTGACAAAGCACTTTTAGGTTGGAAAGAATTTGAATTAGAACTTTTAAGAGATGATAACGATAATGTTGTAATCATTTGTTCTATTGAGAATTTTGACCCAATGGGAATTCATACAGGCGATTCAATTACGGTTGCACCAGCTATGACTTTGTCCGATTCAACTTTTCAAAGAATGCGCGACATGGCTATAAAAATGATGCGCTCAATTGGTAATTTTGCAGGAGGTTGTAACGTACAATTTGCAGTTTCACCTGATGATGATGAACACATTATTGCCATTGAAATTAACCCGCGTGTCTCGCGTTCATCCGCTTTGGCTTCTAAAGCAACGGGTTATCCAATTGCTAAAATTGCAGCGAAACTGGCAATTGGTTACCATTTAAATGAATTAAACAATCAAATTACAAAAACAACATCAGCTTTATTTGAGCCGACGTTGGATTATGTAATTGTAAAAATACCGCGTTGGAATTTCAATAAATTCCCAGGAACAGATCGTCGACTTGGTTTACAAATGAAATCAGTTGGTGAAGTAATGGGAATTGGACGTTCGTTCCAAGAAGCATTGCAAAAAGCATGTCAATCGTTAGAGATCAATCGAAATGGTTTAGGAGCAGATGGCCGTGAATTAACCAATCAAGACGAAATTCTTCACAGTTTAGAATTCGCAAGTTGGAACCGTTTATTCCATATTTATGATGCAATCAAATTAGGTATTCCTTTCAAAAAAATTGTTGAGAAAACAAAAATTGATATTTGGTTCTTGAAACAAATTGAAGAACTAATCAAATTAGAACGTAAGATTGAAAAATTCCACTTGGATTCAATGCCAAAAGAATTAATGTTTGAAGCAAAACAAAAAGGGTATGCCGATCGTCAAATTGCTCATTTATTAAGATGCTTGGAATCTGAAGTGTATAAAAAACGAGAAGAATTCAAAATAAACCGTGTTTACAAATTGGTAGATACGTGCGCCGCAGAATTTGAAGCACTAACACCTTATTATTATTCAACGTTTGAATACGAAAATGAAAGTATTGTCTCTGATCGCAAAAAAGTTGTTGTCTTAGGTTCTGGACCAAATAGAATTGGTCAAGGAATTGAATTTGATTATTCGTGTGTGCATGGTGTTTTAGCTGCTAAAGAATGTGGGTACGAAACAATTATGATTAACTGTAACCCTGAAACGGTTTCTACAGATTTTGATACAGCGGATAAATTGTACTTTGAACCTGTTTTTTGGGAACACATTTACGATATCATTAAGCACGAGAAACCAGAAGGTGTCATTGTTCAATTAGGTGGACAAACAGCGCTTAAATTAGCTGAGAAATTAGAACGATACGGCATTAAAATTTTAGGAACTAGCTTCGACGCACTAGATTTAGCAGAAGACAGAGGTCGATTCTCTAAAGTATTGGAAGCGAATAACATTCCGTTCCCTAAATATGGGGTTGTGGAAAGCGCAGAACAAGCAATTGAATTGTCTGAAACATTAGGGTTTCCTTTGTTGGTGCGACCTTCTTATGTGTTGGGTGGACAAAAAATGAAAATTGTAATCAATAAAGAAGAATTGGAACACCACGTTGTTGATATTATCAATGAAATGGGAAATAATCAAATCTTATTAGATCATTTCATTGGAGGTGCGATTGAAGCGGAAGCGGATGCAATTTGCGATGGGGAAGATGTTTACATTATTGGAATTATGCAACACATTGAGCCTGCTGGAATTCACTCGGGTGATTCGTATGCTGTTTTACCACCCTACAATTTAGGTGATTTTGTGATTCAGCAAATTGAAGACATTACACGTAAAATTGCGGTTGCTTTGAAAACGGTTGGATTAATGAATATTCAATTCGCAATTAAAGATGACAAAGTGTATGTGATTGAAGCAAATCCAAGAGCATCGAGAACTGTTCCATTTATTGCGAAAGCCTACGACGAACCGTATGTGAATTACGCAACAAAAGTAATGTTGGGCGATAAAAAAGTGAAAGATTTTAATTTCAATCCTCGTAAAGAAGGCTACGCGATTAAAATACCAGTTTTCTCGTACGAGAAATTCCCGGATGTTAAAAAAGAATTAGGTCCTGAAATGAAATCTACAGGAGAAGCAATTCGTTTCATCAAAGATTTAAAAGATCCGTTCTTCACAAAGATTTATTCAGAAAGAAACATGCATTTATCTAAATAATGATTATTGAAGCTTCAATAGTTGGAATTTTTAAAACAGTGCTCCTAATTTTAGGGGCATTTGTTTTACTTCGTTTTTTAGGACAATTAATGATTGCTAAAAGAAACATGGAGGAAGAACGAATGTTGAATAAAAAACACCGCGATGTAGAAGCTGAACGTAATCAAAAATTGAAGAATTTCGGTAAAACTTCTATTTTAAACGCAAAGAAAAAATCACCTACTAAAAAAGAAGGTGATTTTATTCAAGATGTGGATTACGAAGAAATGAATTAACTTTTCTTTTGCACATTCGCTTTTAATACTAGAACAGCCGTTTTTGGTTCTGTATTCGCAGTAACCGTTACCGTTTTTTCTTGCTGGTTCAATTGTCCAACTTTAGGGTGAAAAACTATTTCTATTTTATCTGTTTTACCTGGCAAAATAGGTTTTTCAGGTTTTGAAGCTGTTGTACATCCACAACTAACTTCTACCTTGTCAATGATTAATGGATTTTTACCCGTGTTTTTAACAACATAAGATGCACGGTTTTCTGAATCTTCGAAAATTTTACCAAAGTCATGTGTCAACGATTCAAATTCCATGGTTGTTTTGCTTGCCATTTCTTGCTTCAAACGAGCCTGTTCTTCTTGTTCTATTTCTTTTAAAGAGGCTTTTAATTCGGCTTCAGTTGCTTCAGTTGCAGCTACAGCAGATTGGTAAGCGCCATTTTTACTTTCTGAAGAACACGCACTAAGAAATAAAATCGTTGCAATAAAAAATACCTTTCTTTTCATGTGTTTAGTTTTTCAATTTTGCTTTTGAATATTCTTTCGTCGTCAATGCTTGAACGGCACGTTGTATAATCTCATCCGATTCATTGAAAACTTGATAAAACTCATTAATTCCATACGCATTCTGTGCAATTTGAGCTTTAATACGCAATTGAATTAATTTCGCACTCGTCGCATATTCTTTTTCGTTGAAAACCAATTTCGGATCTTCTTTAGCTACATATGCAAAGAAAGTTTTCATAAAAGATTCATCTAGTTTGAAATCACGGTTAAACGATTCAAATGAAGAATACGAAGATTTCAAACCATCACGGTTTTTTTCAATGTAATCCATTGTGAAATTATTCATTAATCCAGTTTGAACTAAAGAACGGAAGTAATCAGTGATTTCTGTCGTGTCCAAAGGAACAAAAATATCGGGTAAAATTCCACCGCCACCGTAAACAGTTCTTTTTGTTAGCAAGGTTTGAAATTTCAATGAATCTGGAAGTTTTATCGAATCTAAATGCTGTAATTCACCATTTAAATAACGATTCTTCAAATCTTTACGGTAAGAATCTACATCATCATCGTATGGCTTTTGAATAAAACGTCCACTTGGTGTGTAATAGCGTGCAATGGTTAAGCGCATTTGCGATCCATCGGATAAATCAATCGGACGTTGAACCAAACCTTTTCCAAAAGTTCTTCTTCCTACGATTAAACCACGATCCCAATCTTGAATCGCTCCTGAAACAATTTCACTTGCAGAAGCTGAATATTCATCTGTTAAAACAACCAACGAACCTTTTTCCCAAAGTCCAACTCTGTATGTTTCTAAATCACTTCTTGGTTGCGCTCTTCCTTCTGAATAAACAACCAACTTTTTATCGGATAAAAATTCATCGGCAATCTTTTGTGCTTGATCCAACAAACCACCACCGTTTCCTTTTAAATCAAAAATTAAATGCTTCATGCCTTTTAATTTTAATTCAGCAATGCTTTTTTGAACTTCATCTAAGGTTGTTCTAGAAAAACTATTCAATTTTACATACCCAATTTCAGGTGTAATCATATAAGAAGCATCCACTGAGAAAATTGGAATTTTATCACGCGTAATTACAAATACTAAATTCTTAGTAATTCCTTTTCTGAAAATTTCAACGGTTACTTTACTTCCCAATTCACCCATTAATTTTTCACGAACTTGATTGTTTTTCAACCCAACTCCAGCAATTGTTTTACCATCAATCATAACAATTTTGTCACCAGGTTTTATGCCCAATTTTTCAGATGGCCCACCAGGAATAGTAGCCACAACATTTAACGTGTCTTTCATAATCTGAAAACGTATTCCAACACCAACAAAACTTCCATTGATTGATGAATTAGCATCATCGACTTCTTCTTTAGAAATATAGGTTGTATGTGGATCCAGTTTTTCTAACATCGCAACAATTGCTGCTTCTACTAATTGATCATTATTCACAGTGTCAACATATCGACCGTTAATATGCGACATGATTTCATCAAACTTATAGACTGCTGCCTGTTTTTTTGTGTTTTGTTGCGCTTGAACATTGAAAAATGTTGCAGTGATTGAAAGGATAAAAAGTATTTTCTTCATGCGTTTTTTGTTGTCAATTTGAATCAAAAGGATTCTTTCGGATGTATAATTATTTCAGATCTTAAATATAATTGAAAAATAATTAATCAGAATTTTTTTTAACGGCTGTTTAACAAACATTATCGTTTAAAAGTAAACATTCACCTGTTTATTAAATTTTATTGGATTTCAAATTACAAGCTAATAAATCAGCAATTTTATAAAGAACATTAGATTTTATGAAAAAAATATTTTTACTATTCTTTGTTTCTCTTATCAGCCTAGTTTCTTTTGCGCAACAAAAGCAGCTAAATCAGCTTGATTTATTGTATCAACAACAGCACATTCGTATGGTTTTCAGAAAAGCAAACCGATTACTAGATGCGCCAGAATTTGATTTTTCAGTAACACCAAAATTTTACAAAGCTATTACTGCTTTGGAACTAAGTAAGAATAAATTTTGGTTGATGCGCCATGATAATGTTTTGATTGAAACTAAAGCTGTATTAATTTCAATCAATTCTTCTAGTGAAGGCAAAGCATTAATCGCTAAAAACTTAACCGAATTAGGAAAGTTAAAATCTCGTTTGTACAAACAACTTAATTTTTATAAAATAGAAAAAAACGACCTTAAGTACAATGAGTTAAAAGGTGCTATGGGTACTTTTTTTGACACGATAAAAACAATTGAAACGATTGAGGAAGTACCATCTAAAAAAGAAAACGAATTGTACAATGCTGAAAGAAATCAGTTAATTTCAGTTGCGAAAAATTACATTGGAACTCCTTATGTCTTTGCTGGAACAGATGAAAAAGGTTTTGATTGTAGTGGTTACACCTGTTATGTAATGAAAAAGAATGGGATTAATTTGCCGCGAACTGCAGCCGAACAATTTGAAGCTGCAAAAAAAATTAAGCAATCAGAAGTTCAAAAAGGAGATTTAATATTTTTTGATAGTGGAGCTGGTGTTTCTCATGTAGGAATAATCGTATCTGAAAAGAATGAACCTTTGGTAATGATCCACGCCTCAACTTCAAAAGGCATTGTTATTACTGAAATTGAAAAATCTGATTATTGGCTAAAAAAAATAGCAGGTTTTGGAACGTTTGTGAATTAAATCAATGTTTAATATTCACTTTGATTTTGTGCAATAAATTTAAAATCACACAAAGTGATCCCGCTAAAAAAAAGCCACCAACTGTTGTGAAATAAAGCATCGTATGAATATTGAAAAGTATCGCTATTAACATTCCTACAAAAAACAAGCTGTTAAAAATTAAAATATATTGCCAGAACTTTCCTTTTTTGAACAAAAATTTTAAGGTTAAAATCCCAAGAAAATGGAACAGACTTAATACAATAATCCCCTTCCAATAGGTTAAAACAACAATGGGATTCTTGAGTGCAACAATTGAAATTAGAATCAATAACAAAGCTGAACTGTAAAAAACTACATACGACTTTGAAGGAGTTTCCAGTGGAAGCAATAAAAAGGATAAAGCTGCAACAAATGATAAAAACCCGATAATGACAAATAATAACTGTTCAATTCCTTCTTTTGTAAAATAGGAAAACAATGCATAGCAAAGTGCTAAAACACTCAAAACAATATAACTTGAAAAAATCTTTTTTAGCATAGATTTAGTAAAAGTCGTCTATTTTTTTCAACGGAACAAATTAAATTCCACAAGGCTCTTGCCCCGACGTTTGCATCCCAATCATCATCAGAACCTGGCGCGACCTCATTTAAGTCAAAGCCAACTATTTTTCGTCCTGACTCGGCTAATTTGAACAATAAATAATTGATTTCTTCTAGTTTAAATCCTCCAGCAACTGGTGTACCTGTATTTGGACACAATTCCGGACTCAAGCCATCAATATCAAATGAAACATAGACCTTTTGAGGCAATTGTTCAATGATTTCATCAACTTGTTGTGCCCAAGTTTTACCTGTGTAACTTCCTTCTTTTAATTCCCAATCAAAAAAGGTTCTAACTTTTCCATTAGAAGAATTAATTAAATCTACTTCTGATTGCGCAATATCACGGATGCCAACTTGTACTAATTTCGATAAGTTTTTTAAGTTTTTCAAAGCGTTGAACATGATACTCGCATGCGATTGTTCAAATCCTTCGTATGCATCTCTTAAATCTGCATGTGCATCGATTTGCAAAATACCAAATGATTGACCCAAATCATCAATTGCTTGCATTAATCCGAGTGGAGTGGAGTGTTCTCCTCCCAAAACTCCAACAATTTTACCTTGGTTTAATAATTCTTTTGAGCGATTTCTTAAGTTTTCACGCATCGCATGTTGTGCTTCCGATATCACTGCTACTGTTTGTTGAAAATCTACATTTTCTTCCAACTTACCACCATTTTCTAAAAAATCGATGTATGAAATCGCTTCAATACATAATTTTGTATTAATTGCTTTCCATTCTGAAGAAACAGGCGTCATAAAAACAGCTGTTTGATAGGCGTTTTCTAATTTTGGATGGTAGAAATCCAATTGAGTTGATGCAGTTAAAATTGCTTCTGGACCATCACTAGTCCCTTTTCCATAAGATGCGGTTGCGTCCCAAGGAACAGGAATGATAACGATGTCAGCATTCGCTTCTGTAACTGGAAAACCAAATAAATTTCCATTTGCTATTCCTACACCATTTGGGTCAAATGTCATGCTTTTTGTGTTGAAATTAAAAAAGGTGGTTAATACCACCTCTTTTTTATTTTTTTAATAATGTTTTTACAAAATTTGGTGTTGCAAAGCTTCCTTTGTGAACATCAGAATTATAGTAACGCAATCCTTTTTGGTCAACAAAAGAATCAATTTCAACATCATTCGTTATGTGTTTCGGGTGCTTAGCGCCTTTGATTCCGTATTGGAAACTCCACATTCCAGTAGGATAAGTTGGGACAAAGAACAACGAAACTGGTGCTTTGTCTGTACCAAAAATTTCCTGTAAGGTATGATTTAATTCAGTAAATGATTTTTCATTGAATTTTGGAGATTCTCCTTGTGCTACCAAAATACCATCTTTAGTTAGAGAATTGTAACAGTTGGTGTAAAATTCAACCGAGAACAAACCTTCAGCAGGTCCAACAGGATCAGAACCATCAACGATTACTAAATCATACGATTCAGGAGCTGCATTTTTAATAAATGCAATACCATCGTCAACGATTAATTCTAAACGTGGATCATCAAAAGCAGCTGCAATTTGTGGTAAATGTTCTTTACAAGCTGTAATAACTTCTCCATCAATTTCAACCATCGTAACTTTTTCAACGCCTTCGTGACGTAAAATTTCACGAACAGTTCCGCCATCGCCACCTCCGATAACCAAAATGTTTTTGGCATTACCATGTGTGAAAAGCGCAGGATGTGAAATCATTTCATGGTAATGAAACTCATCTTCAATTGTTGTCATGACCATATCGTCTAAGGCCAACATTTTTCCGTATTTGTAAGATTCAATAATACGTACTCGTTGAAAAGGTGACTGAACATCAAAGAAAACTTCTCCAGTGAAACGTAGCGACAAGGCTTGAAAATCATCTTTATCAGTGAACCATACATTACGTGTGAAAAACTCAGGATTTCTCCATTCACCTGCTTTTTGACGCATAGTCGTCATGTCAAAATCATTGCGCGTCAATAAATTAACTGAACCACGCTTCATTTCGATAGCAGAGTAGGACTGAGATTTGAATGCTTCTTTTAAAAAGTCAAAAGAAATCCAAGCATCCATATCACCACATGTAAACAAATCTACTGCAGCATAACCATATTCTGGCCAAGTATGAATTGCTAAATGACTTTCTTGAATCACAACAACACCCGAAACTCCCCAAGGAGAGAAATGGTGAAAAGTAGAATTAATGACAGTTGCATTAGCCTTTTCCGCTGCTGCCACCATGTCACGTTCAATTCCAGCAACATCATTCATGATGTGTGGATCACAGTTCATAAATTCAACTAGAATATGATTTCCAAGTGATGTGTTATTCATTTATTTGCTTTATTTATTGTTAAAAATTATAAGTGCATGAAGTCTTTCTTAGCAAGCAATTCATCCTCTGATTCTCTGTAATCTGGATCGTCTACACAGCAATCAACAGGGCAAACTGCAGCACATTGTGGTTCGTCATGAAAACCAACACATTCCGTACATTTATCATGTGTAATGTAATAAACATCCATATCCTTAGGTTCAAATGCATTAGAAGCATCAATTGAATCACCATCTAATGTTGTAATCATACCTTTAAGAGTAGTTCCGTCAGAATATTTCCACTCAGCACCACCTTCATAAATAGCATTATTTGGACATTCTGGTTCGCATGCACCACAATTAATGCATTCATCTGTAATCATTATTGCCATTTCATCGTTTTTAAGAGTGCAAATATAACAAGGTAATATGTAATATTTTAAGGTATTTACTTAAAAAATAGCCTTTTTTTTATTTTTTTGATAGATTGACCTTATTTTTACCCTGTGAAAAGAGAAGAAATTATTGAAGGATTCGTTTTTTTAGGTGAATTAATGAGCGAATTGGGTGATATGAAGTCAGTTGAATCAATTCAATCAAAAATTGAAGTAAATGAATACAATGAACTGATTAACACTATAAATAAACAAAAAGGTTTAAATGGTTGGTTTGTAAAAGAAAATGTTTGTAACTCTTTAAAAGCATTGGGGAGTCAATTGACTTTTGAAAATGTAACCAACTGGACAAATGCGTATGCTTTTGAAACAAATCCCAAAAAAGTTGCACTTATAATGGCAGGAAACATTCCACTTGTCGGTTTTCACGATTTTTTATGTGTGCTTTTGTCAGGAAATATAGCTGTTTGTAAGTTAAGCTCTGATGATAAAACCTTGTTACCAGCTTTAGCCGCTCAATTAATAAAAAAATGCCCTGGTTTAGCAGAAAGAATCATCTTTACATTAGGCCAAATCGGTAAAGTCGATGCAGTAATTGCAACCGGTAGCGATAATTCGTTGAAATTTTTTGAGGAATATTTCGGTAAATACCCACATGTTTTTAGAAGAAATCGAAGTTCAATAGCTGTTTTAACGGGTAAGGAATCGAAAGAAGAATTAATCGAATTGGGACACGATTTCTTTGATTATTTTGGATTAGGGTGCAGAAATGTGTCACATGTTTTTCTTCCAGAAGATTTTGAGATCAATCGGATTTTTGAAGCAATTGTTGGGTATTCCGATATCGTCAACCATCACAAATATGCCAACAATTACGATTACAATAAAGCAGTTTATTTATTAAATAAAATTCCGCTATTAGATAATAATTTCGTTTTATTCAGAGAAAATGAAAGCTTGTTTAGTCCGCTCGCTATGATTCATTACCAGCGTTACGCGTCACTTTCAGATGTGCATGATTTTATTGAAACCAATAAGGATTCGATACAAGCAATTGTTGGGCATGGTTATATTCCCTTCGGAAAAGCACAATGTCCTATGTTAAATGATTATGCTGACGGAATAGATACAATGGCATTTTTAAATTCTTTATCATAAAATGAAAGGAAAACTCTACTTCTTATTCTTGCTAATTTTAATTTCTTGTAAACAAGAAGAAAGTTCAAACAAAGTAAGAACACCTTCTAGCAGAAAAGTAGTAAGTGCTGGGATATTAACTGATGCTACTGTTGAATCAAATTCTGTAGCATCTAAATATATTCATTTGGAATGGCCATTTGTTTCAAAAGATGAACAACTTATTCAACATAAAGCATATTCATTATGTTATGATGAAAAACACGAACAAGCAAAATGGGTGGCGTATGTGCTAACTGCAAATGAAACTATTTCACGGTATGAACGAACGAATGATTTTAATACCGATCCAGCAGTAAAAACAGGTTCTGCTTCAAATAACGATTACAAAGGAAGTGGGTATGACCGCGGACATTTAGCGCCAGCTGGTGATATGGGATTTTCGAGCGTTTCTATGATTGAGTCTTTTTATTACAGCAATATGTCGCCCCAAAATCCTTCTTTTAACCGCGGGATTTGGAAGAAATTAGAAGAACAAGTTCGAAGTTGGGCAGTTCTGTACGATTCGGTTTTGGTCGTTACAGGTCCAGTGTTAACAGCTAATTTACCTAAAATAGGATTGAATGGTGTTTCTGTTCCAAGTTTTTATTACAAAGTAATTTTAGATTTTAAAAACAATCAATCCAAAGCGATTGCATTGATTCTTCCCAATGTTAAAGGATTTAAACCATTAAGTTCTTATGTTCTGTCAATTGATGAACTAGAAAAACTAACCAACTTGGATTTTTTCCCAGAATTGCAAGATGATTTGGAAGCACGATTAGAAAAAAACAGTTCAGTCAATTCGTGGGATTGGAAGATTGTATCAACCCATTCATCAGCAAAAAAGTCATCGAATTCTACCGGCAATAGTGATGCTATTAAATGCTCAGGAACGACTAAAAAAGGCTTACGTTGTAAAAATCGAACAAAAAACAGTAGTGGAAGATGTTATTTGCATGAATAATTCAATCCTTTTCTAAACCTTTTACTCAATCAAAATGACATTCCGTCAATTGAAAGTACAGATTATCACTTTTCTGTAAAACAATTCTTCTTTTCGAATAAATTTATTGAACCAAACGTTGGTAAACGTGTACAGCTTTAAAGTTGAAATAACAAAATAAGTTGTTTCGTTTTGTTTAACCTTTTAATACGAGAAGTTATGTTAGTAATTGTAAGTATCATCGTCATCGTTGCCCTTTTTTCTTTAGTAGATTATTTTAGTTCTAGAAGTTGGCAACGCGTTACCTCTGAAATTCGAAATGAAACTGTGTTTGAAAAACGCAACAAAGCTTATGGAGCTTATGTCATTCGAAGAGACTACGACCGAAATTTGGTTTTAATTATGTTGTCTTTAGTTTGTGGCACAGGATTGTTATTTGCTGCTTATAATGGATTAAAAAAACCCGTTCAAGCAACAAAGGTGATAACTTATCCTCCAAGAATTGAAGACACAACTGTTTTAATTTTGGATGAAATTGAACCACCAAAACCAGAAGTACCAGAAAAAACAGAAGTTAAACCTGAAACAAATCAAGCGCAATTTGTCGAAATGAAAGTGGTTGATAGTAGAGTAAATGATTCTGTTTTAGCACAAGAAAAACTAAACGATCAACAGATTGGAACAATTACAGTGCGCAAAATCATTCCAAACGATTTCAAATTGGTTGGTGAAACGAAAAACGTTCAAACAATTGTTACGACGCCAAAACGTGAAGTTCATACTTCTGTAGAAAAGGAAGCGTTTTTCCCAGGTGGTTATCCAGCGTTAATGAGTTTTATACAAGCTAATTTGGTGTATCCAACAGAAGGAATTGAAATCAATGCACAAGGAAAATGTTATTTGCGATTCATTGTAGATTTTGAAGGAAGAATAAGTTCTGTGAAAGTGCTTAGAGGAATTCAAGGTTGTCCCGAGTGTGATCGAGAAGCAATTCGGGTATTGAAAAGCATGCCAGAATGGGAACCGGGTAAAGTAGGAGGGGTGAGTGTTAGCTCTTATTTCGATTTGCCAATAAACTTTTCATTAAGTTATTAAAAATGTTTAGCCTCTAGTTTAAACACTTAACTAAAAGAAAGACACACTTTATCAAGATAATTGTAAATTTAACACTATGGTAAAGTAGATTATTTTTTTCTTTTAAAAGTTTTTTACTATGTTTGACGCCTAAATCTAAAAGTTAAAAAATAAAAAAGTAAAATTATGAGCAACTCAAAAAAGACATCAGGTGGTTTTTCATCGTTAATGGCATCGATTGCTATTGTCATTGCATTGGTTATTGGGGTATTGATTTACAAATACATTTTTGGAGATCCAGGAAATTTTGTTGATCGTGATCCAGCAGGAGAGCCGTTAGAAGGCAATTTAATGGGGATTATTTACAAAGGTGGATTTATCGTGCCAATCCTTGTTGCAATTAACTTAATCATTATTATTTTCTCAATTGAGCGTTTCATTACTTTAGCAAAAGCAAAAGGAAAAGGTGGCGTTGATAAATTTGTTTCTAAAATCAAAGAATTTTTAGGTACAAAAGATATTTCTTCTGCAATTGAAGAATGTGATAATCAAAAAGGTTCTTTAGCGAATGTAGTTCGAGCTGGATTAGAAAAATACAATCACATGGCGAGCGATTCAGAAATGAATAAAGAGCAAAAAGTTGAATCTTTGAAAAAAGAATTAGAAGAAGCAACTGCATTAGAATTACCTATGTTGTCTAAAAACTTAGTTGTTTTATCGACATGTGCAACTATTGCAACGCTAGTTGGATTGGTTGGTACAGTATTAGGGATGATTCGTTCATTTGCTGCAATGTCTCAAGGTTCACCTGATACTGCTGCATTAGCAACAGGTATATCTGAAGCCTTAATTAATACATTCTTAGGAATTGCTGGTTCTACTATCGCAATTATTATGTACAACTTCTTCTCAACTAAAATTGATGCTATGACATATAGTATTGATGAGGCAAGTTTTACAGTTGTTCAGGATTTTTCTGCTTCAACAAAATAATTCGAGAAGTAACTAACATTTAATTTCAAAGAAATGCCTAAAATTAAAATGCCCAAAAGCACCCCGTCCATAGACATGACGCCTATGGTCGACTTGGCTTTCTTGCTTGTTACTTTCTTTATGTTGTCTGCTTCGTTTCGTTCAAACGAACCTGTAGAAGTTGATGTCCCTTCAAGTATCAGTGATCGAATCATTCCTGAAAATATTGTAATGGTAACGATTGATAAAGGTGGACGTGTGTTTTTTAACATGTCAGATCCTGAAGCGAGAAGAGAGCTTTTACAAAACATGAGTGGGAAATATAAAACAGCACTTAGTCAAAAGCAAATAGATGAGTTTGTTTACATGTCAACTTTTGGCTGTTCAATGCAAGAATTACCAACGTATTTGAGTTTGGAATCTGAAAAGAGAAAACTATTCAATACTGTAGGTATTCCTTCAGATTCAACTAAAAATCAATTGAAAGATTGGATTTTCTACGGAAATATTGCAGCGTTGAATACTGGTAAAACTGCATACGAAGAAGCGAAAATGAAAGGTGAATCACCTGAAGTAAACGACTTTAAGCCTAAGTTCATTTTGAAAGTAGATGGGAAAGCAGCTTATGTACACGCTCAAAATGTAATTAGTACATTCAGAGATTTACATTTGAATAACTTGAATTTTGTAACTTCAATGGAAGCAGCTCCATTATAAAACTTTAAAAACATGGCAGAAATTGCAGAAGGCGGTGGCGGTGGCCACGATAAAGGAAAGAAAAGAGCCAAGAAAAGTTCTACAAGAGTCGATATGACACCTATGGTGGATTTAGCGTTCTTGTTGTTAACGTTTTTCGTATTGACATCAACGTTTAGCAAACCGAAAGTGATGAGTTTAGTATATCCTGCTAAACCTGATGAATCGGAAAAGGTTGATGCACCAAAAATTAACAACGCAATTACCTTCTTGGTAACTGAAGACAAAGTTTTTTACTACGAAGGTCAATATTACCCTGTTAGCGCTCCAGGTCCAGAAGGCCCAACTAAATTAGTTGAAACGAATTTTGGCCCAAGTGGATTACGCAAACTTTTAGCTGACAAAAACAAATTTGTTTTAGAAGGCAAAGAAGGTTTGGATAAAAAATTGAAAAGCAAAGAAATAGCTGACACTACTTACACACGTTTATTGATTGATTTTAAATCTAAAAGAGAATCGTTAAAAGTATTGATCAAAACGGATGATAAAGCTACTTGTAAAAACTTCATCGATTTAGTAGATGAATTAAAAATTGCAGAAGTAGGGGTTATCGCTCCTGTTGATATCTTAGCTAGTGAATTGGAATTATTGAAACAAAACGCGAAATAGGTATGGAAGTAATTATCAGTTTAATCGTTATTGTTGCATTGATCACATTTTATGATTATTTCGCAGCAAGAAGTTGGCAACAAGTTACCTCTTCAGTTCGTAATGAAATTGTATTTGAACACCGAAACAAAGAATATGGTGCATATGTCTTGAGAAATGAATATGACAAAAGATTAATGTTCATTATGTTGGGATTAGTTCTTGCAATTGGTTTATCTTTTGGAACATATATGTTTATCAAAAATTTACCAGAAGAAAAAGAAGTTTTGCCTCCGGTTGATACAACTCAATTTACGGTAGCGGCTCCACCTGAAGAGGATGTGCCACCGCCACCAAAAGAAGAGTTACCTCCACCAATGGAAAAAACAGTGGCGTTTATGCCTCCAGTTGTTGTAGATATTCCTGTTGAAGATGAAATTCCACCTCAAGAAGCGATGGAAGACACGAAAGCAGATACTAAAAACAACGACACAGAAAATGAAAACTTTGCTCCTCCAGTTGTAGGAGATGACACACCTCCGGTTGTTCAACAAAAAGAAGAAGAACCAGAGATGATTGTTGAAGAAGAAGCAGAGTTTCCAGGTGGATTTGCTGCAATGATGGCGTTTATTCAAAAGAATTTGAATTACCCTCAAGAAGCAATTGAAAACAACATTCAAGGAAAATGTTACTTGCAGTTCGTAGTTGATAAACAAGGAGATGTAAGTAAAGTACAATTGGTTCGTGGAATCAGCGGTTGTCCTGAATGTGACAAAGAAGCAATGCGCGTTGTAAGAATGATGCGAGGATTCAAACCTGCAAAAATCAAAGGTAGAAGCGTAACAGCTTACTTTAGAATGCCAATTGATTTTAGATTAGAATAAATTTAACTTTTTATTGAATCCCCGTTTGAGCTTTTAAACGGGGATTTTTTTTACACAATTATGGGAAAAATTATCACGATTGGATTAACTGCTGCGATTGTAATCATGTGCATTGTAATGGCTTGTTACTTTGCGTTAACGGATATAATGAGTGACCGATTATTCGGGACGAAACGAACAGCATTAATTATTGTTTTATGTTGCTATGCACTTTACAGAATCTATCGATTATATGTAACTTTAAAGAAAAACTAGCATGTTCAAAAATATTAAAATTTGTGCGATTATAATTTCAACAAGTTTATTGACAGGTTGTAATTCTTCAGATAATCCATTGGCTTACGCGAAAAACACACATGGAAGAGGTGCTGTAAAAATTTACATTGAAGAATCGTTTAAGCCTTTATTTGACACTTCAATTTACACTTTTGAAAGCTTCTTTCCCAAAGCGAATATTACAGCTGTTTATCGTTCTGAAGGTGAAATTATTAACTCGTTTTTTGCGAATAAAACTAAAACTATTTCTATCTCAAGAGATTTTACTAAAGCTGAAAAATATAAACTAAAGAAAAATAGTGTAGAAGTCAGAAGTGAAAAAATTGCTGAAGATGCATTGGCTTTAATTATCCACCCATCAAACAACGACTCATTGATATCGATTGATGAATTGAAAGCAATAATTTCTGGAAAACAAACTACATGGAAATCTTCTCAAGCTAAAATAAATGTTGTTTTTGATCAAAAAAACTCAGCAAATTTTGCTTACTTAATTGACTTGTGTAAAATAAAACAATTACCAATTAATGTTTTTGCCGTTCATTCAAATGTTGAAGTAATTAACTACGTTAAAAATAATCCGAGTGCCTTAGGCGTTATTGGTTTAAATTGGATCAGCGATCAAGACGATTTTGATGTTTTGGATTTTGTAAATGGAATAAAGGTTATGAGTGTTGCAAAAGACAATAAATCTGGACATTTTAAACCGTATGCTGGATTTATATTCACAAGAGAATACCCATTGAAACGTGAAATCTGGATGATAAATAAAGCTGGGAGACAAACGTTGAATTCAGGTTTTGTTCTATTTATGAAAGGAGAAAAAGGCCAATTGATCGTTCAGAAATCAGCTTTAGTTCCTGCAAATGCGCCTGTTCGGTTAATTCAGTTGCGTGAAGAATAATAATTAACAATCAATTAACTAAAATTAGTTTTCAATCCGTTCTATTTTTATAATTTTGACGGTGTAACAGTTAAGTTAATTACAAAAATTAAAAACAAAATTTTTCAAGATGAAAATGCACATTATTTTAGCACTTACAACGGTTGTTTCAAGTGTTACTTTTGGTCAAACATTAAAAGATGCAATTCGTAAAACGGATAACGAACGTTTTGCTGAAGCAAACAATGATTTTAGAAAATTAGTCGCTGCAGAACCTGCAAATGGTTCAATTTATTTTTATGCAGGAGAAAATTATCAATTTCAAGGTGAATTAGATTCTGCATTGATTTTATGGAAAAAAGCATATGATGTTCAAGCAATTTCTCCACTAGCAATAGTAAGTCTTGGTAAATCTCAATGGATTTCTGGTGATGAGATTGGAGCAAAAGCTCAATTTGCAACTGCATTAAAATTAACTAAGAATAAAAACGCTGAAGTAATTCGAGCAATTGCTGGTACATACATTTATTCTAAAAAGAAGAATTTAGAAGAAGCTATTGCGCTTTTACAAATTGCAACAAAATTAGATTCAAAAAATGAAGATGGTTTTTTAATGTTAGGAGATGCTCTAATTGAAAAAAATCCAACAAATGGAAGTGAAGCAATTATCAGTTACAATCAAGTTTTGGATATAAATTCTAAATCTCCTCGTGGTATTGTTCGTGTTGCAAAAGTATACCAACGTGCTCAAAATTTTGAATTAGCGAATGAGAAATACAAAGAAGCACAAACAATTGATCCTACATATGCTCCAGCTTACAGAGAAAATGCAGAATTAAACATGCGTTTCAATCAATCTAAAAAAGCGATTGAAAACTGGAAAAAATACTTAGAGTTGAACAATAGCGACGAAGCAAGATACCGTTTTTGTACCGCTTTATTCTCAGGAAAACAATACTGCGATGCCATTACTGAGATTGAGAGTTTACAAGCAAAAGGATTTGATAATTTCTACATGGAACGAATGTTGACGTATTCAAATTTTGAATGTTGGAAAGATACTGAATCAACTAAAAAAGGATTAGCTGCAAGTCAAAAATTCTTTGAAATTGCTCCTGCTGATAAAGTATTGTTTTTAGATTACAAATACAAAGGATTATTATTGTCTAAATCTGGAAGTGATTCTTTGTCGATTATTGAGTTAGAAAAAGCATCTTCTATTAATGAAGAAGCAGCAAAAGAATTAGCTGGCGACATTGGTAAAATGTACTTGAAAATGAAAAAATACGACAAAGTAATTTTTTATTATAATTTAAAAGCAAGTGCTTCAAAATTATCGCCTCAAGAATTTTTTGAATTGGGTCGTTCGTATTATTTTGGACCGAAAGATTTTGTAAACGCAGATACTTCATTTGCACGTTTATTGGTGATTTCTCCAACGTATGCACCAGCAATGTTATGGAGAGCGCGTTCAAACTTCCAACAAGATCTTAAAAATGCAAATTGGATGGCGCAACCATACTATGAAAAAGTGATTGAAATGGTGAAAGTTGAGGAACGTACAGTTGGAAACAATAAAGCTATGATTATTGAATCTGCAAAATACTTAGGTGATTACTATGTTACATCCAAAGCGAAGGATTTAGCTAAAGCAAAAATCAATTGGCAAATTGTGAAAGATTTAGATCCTGCAGATAAACAAGCGAAAGCTTTCTTTGGGGAAAAATGAACTTCGGATTCTCCAACTAAAACTTCTAAAAATAAGAAGAACAAAAAAAAGCACCTTAATTGAGGTGCTTTTTTATTAACTATAAATTTCTGTAGAAATCAAATATACGTTAGTATTAAATTTGAAAATTGTTGAATTCTTGGTTTGTTTTGGATACGTTTAGCAATTTGTAAACCATTGACATAATGATCAATAGCTTCATCTGTTTGACCATTTTTTCCAGCTGTATTACCTAATTCTAAGTAAGTCAATAATAACGCAGATTCAGAATCTGTTTGATTAAAGGCTGATTGTTGATGATTTTGAAAATCTACAATTGCTGTTTCCATACTTCTGAAGTTTAGTTTTTTTACAATACAAATTAACACATTGTATATTATTCTAATGTTAATTAGAAGGGAACAAATTATTAAGTATAAAAAAAATCCTGCCATTTCTGACAGGATTTTTTTTCTTTAAAGTGAAAGTTTATTTTACAATATCCATTTCATCAACAATTACTTTTGCATTTGAGAATTTTTCAATAACCCATAATACATAACGAATATCAACATTGATTGTACGCTGTAAATTCGCATCAAAGATTACATCTCCTGCCATTGCTTCAATGTTACCATCAAATGCTAATCCAATTAACTCACCTTTTCCGTTTAATACCGGAGAACCTGAGTTACCACCTGTAATATCATTATCTGTTAAGAAACACACTGGCATGTATCCTTTAGCATCAGCATAGCGACCAAAGTCTTTGCTTTTGTTCATATCAATTAAACGTGTTGGTAAATCAAATTCTGAATCACCAGCTTTGTATTTTTTAACCATTCCCTCCATTGTGGTATAGTTGTTGATTTTAGCATCATTTCGTTTGTCAGCAGGTAAAGCTCTTACTTTTCCATATGTTAAACGCAATGTTGAGTTAGCATCTGGGTATTGAATAGGAGCTAATTTAGCAACTCTTAAACCATCGACTAATAGTCTAAATGAAGCGCTAAAATCATTTTGCGCTTTTGTAATTTCTGGCGAACGTGTATTTATATGACTAATCAAATCAGCTGATAACGCGAAGATTGGGTCATTTGTAAGCATAGCATCAGATGGAGCATCTAAGAAAGCCATTACTTTTTCTTCTGAACCAAATATACTCATTGCAAAAATTGCTTTTGTATAAGCATCACTGTTTTTGCCGATTTTTACAACAGCTGGCGCTAAAGCGTAACCAGTTGATTTTTCACTGTAAACTTTTAATTGTGCTGCCATGATATCAATTTCAGCTGGCATGTGTAATTCAGAATAGAATGCGTGAATTTCATTCGCAAGATCAGCTTTCATTTCAGCTTGTTTTGCAGCATCTGCTTGCGCATACATACTTAATTGTTTGCCTAATGAACGAGATACGATTCCAAATGAAGAAGTACGCAACAATTGTTGTAAATAGTTGTCGTGACGCTGTTTTTCATTTGTAATGCTGTAATAATTATTAATCGTTTCAATAACTTTACCGTATTTTTCTTTGTTTTCAGCTTTGTTTGCCCATTTATTGAATTTTGCTTCTTGAGCAGCTTTAGATTTAGCAGTTTGGAATTTTGTTAAAGCATCAATCATACCTTGACGGTTTTTCCAATAGTTAGCAGTAGATGCATATTTAGAAGCGTAAATTAAATTAACGGCTTCGCTTTTATCCATGTACTTTTTCATTTGGTCCATTCCAGTTTTTGCACCTTCAACCCAAGCAGGATATGCAAATTTCACATTTTGTTCAATTCCACCTGCTGGCATCCAACGATTTGTTCTTCCCGGGTAACCAAGAATCATTGCGAAATCATTTTCTTTTACACCACCAATATTAACTGGTAAATGGTGTTTTGGTTTTAACGGAACATTGTTTGGAGAGTATTCTGCTGGATTACCGTCTTTATCAGCGTAAATTCTAAACATTGAGAAGTCACCTGTATGACGAGGCCATTCCCAGTTGTCTGTGTCTCCACCGAATTTACCAATGCTTTCTGGAGGAGTTCCAACTAAACGAACGTCTTTGAAATCTTGGTATACAAAGTAGTAAAATTCATTTCCTTGAAAGAATGAACGAACAGAAACGGTATATTTTCCACCTTCGTTGTTTTCTTTTTCGATAACTGCAATTTCTTGTGCAATTGCTTTTTCACGCTCAGCTTCAGTCATTACAGGTGTAACTTTTGCCAAAATTCGTTTTGACACATCATCCATTCTGACGAAGAAACGAACGAATAAACTTTTAGGTTTTAATTCGTTTTTACGATCTGTAGCCCAAAAACCATTTTTTAAATAGTTTGCTTCTGGTGTTGATAATTCAGCAATCGCATCGTATCCACAGTGGTGATTTGTTAGTACCAATGCTTCTTTTGAAATTAATTCAGCAGTACAACCACCATTGAATTGAACGACTGCATCTTTTAAAGAGTGATTGTTGATGCTGTAAATCTCTTCTGTTGTCAATTGAAGTCCCATTTTCTGCATGTCTCTATGATTCAAGCGATCAATGAACATTAAGAACCACATTCCTTCGTCAGCTTTAGCAAAAGTGCCTACTAACAAGAAGAATGCAATTAAAGTAATTTTAAATTGTTTCATTTTCTAGTTTTTATTTATTTGTGTCCAAAAATAAGAACATTTTGTTAAAAATTAAGCTAAAAACTCACTTCTTTACCTGAAAATTAATTCATCTGTAAATAACCACGTATCATTTCCAGCACCTAAATGCCAACTAGGACATTTTCCGGAGTTTTTGGCCGTAACTTTGAATGCCGAAATAGGTTTGTCAGTTGATATATTTCGATAGAATTCAGCAATCGTTGGTCCGACATATGTTGAGAAAGAAGGGATAATTGTAGGGGAGTTCGCTGACGATGCACTCGCTTGTATTGTTGCAATTGGAACTAATTTTTCAAATGTTTTTCCGTCATACGAAATTTCAATTTCAATGGAATTAGGGTAAAAAATCCATGATTTCATATCTTGCAAACAGGAGATTCCTATTTCTTTTAACACCCTTGGTTTCTCGAATTTAACTTCAGTTACTAAATCTTTTGCATAAAACCCTTGCCAATCACCCGTCCTAAATTCTTTGGTTCCTTTTACACCATCAATAAGTGTATTAGGCCCAGCAGATTCGTATTGGTGGGCATATTCACTTTTTAATAAAAGCGAGATTTCTTTGTCTCGTTTGATGAAAGTGGCTTTTACCCAAGGACTGTAATTTGTTTCAGTTGATGGCATTGAATTAAAATCTATGCGAGGAGAGATCGAGGTTAGTTGACGCGCTTCAATTTCACATGATTTTTCAATGGTAAATGGATTGGTATAATCAATTAGTTTAGTTGTGTCATCTGCAAATCGATATTGAACTCGAATATTTTCCCAGTTTAAAGGTTGTTGATGTTCAATTTTTACGGTTAATTGATTTTCAAATACACGATTATCAACTCTGAAAAATGGAGTAGGAGTGAATCGCATATTTAATGCCATTTCTTTTGTAATTGGACTTCCAACTGATGATCGAATTGATTTTGATGGCGCAGATCCCATTTCAAGTATGAGTTCACCGCCACCAACTAATTGTTGGTGAGTAATGCCGTTAATTAATATTTCACTACCATTTAATACAATTTTTTGGATGTATTTGTTTTCTTTTGAATTGTTTAAAACATTTATTTTTAGCGTTTTACCATTTTCTAATTGAAGTTCAGCTTGATCTATTAAAGGTCGTCCAAAATCATACCATGGATTTCCTGGTGCAATTTGATAAATTCCCAACGAACTTAAAACATACCAAGCTGACATTTGACCACAATCTTCATTTCCGGATAATCCATCTGGCTTTGTAGCATACAATTCACGTTCAATTTTATCAACGTAATAGCTTGTTTTGTGAGGCGCATTGGTGTAATTGTATAAGTATGCCATGTGATGAGATGGCTCGTTTCCATGGGCATATTGACCAATTAAACCTGTAATATCAGCTTGATCACGACCACTTAAAGACGCATTCGTCGTAAATAAACGATCTAACCAATGTTCTAATGAATCTTTTCCACCCATCAATTGACTTAATAAATCAATGGCATGCGGTGCATAAAGTGAGTATTGCCAGCTATTTGCTTCTGTATAATTGAAATTCACTTCAGTTGGGTCGAACGGAGTATACCAGGCACCATCTCTTCTCGCACGCATGAATTTAGTTTGAGGATCATATAAATTTATGAAATTCATCGATCGTTTGTAATAAGGTTGATAGATATCCATTTTACCTAGATTTTTGGCCATTTCAGCAATACAAAAATCATCGTAAGCATATTCTAAGGTTTTAGAAACAGATTCTGGTTCATCTCCGGAACTAATAAATCCTTTTTGTCCATATTGTTTTTTTCCTAATTCATTGATTTTAGAAGTGTAAACCATTGCGTTCAATGCTTTTTGAGCATCAAAATCTTTTATTCCTTTAGCATATGCATCAGCAATGATAGAAGCACTATGGTATCCTATCATGCAATCCGTCTCGTTACCAGCAAGCTCCCAAACTGGTAAATCTCCACCTTGATCAAATTGTCTTAAAAAAGTATGGATGAAATCTGTTGTTCGTTTTGGTTGAATAATTGTGTATAAAGGATTCGCAGCTCTGTAGGTATCCCAAATAGAAAACACAGTGTATTGCGAATAATTGTTTTCAATCGTATGAATTTGATTGTCTCTTCCGCGGTATTTCCTATCACAATCATTGAAAATATTTGGTTGAATAAATGTGTGGTATAGTGCAGTGTAAAAATTAATTAAAATTGAAGGTGAAGTTGTTTTTATATCAATTTTATTCAATTCTTCGTCCCATTTTTTAACTGTTTTTGCTCTAATTTCGTTAAAATCCCAATTTGGCATTTCAGTTTTAAGGTTTAGTTCTGCACCCTTTTCATCAACTGCTGACATTCCAACTTTTAATAGAATTTTTTCAGTAGTAGAAGGGAAGGATAGTACTAACTTATGTTGTCCATTTTTTGTAATGTATTGTTGATTTTCAAAAGGTGTATTTAATTGAATATAGAAATAAAAATGTTGTTCATTTGCCCAAGCTGATGAAATACGGTATCCTGAAATTGTTTGATTGTCAAGTGTTTTTATGGATTGATTGATTAGTTTGTCGCGATGATCTAAATCAATTAAAAGGTATTTTTTACCTTTCTTTTTTTGAAACGTATATTCGTGCATTCCAGCTCGTTCTGTCGTTGTTAAGCGAACATTGATAGCTTGATTTAACAACTTAACACTGTAAAAACCGGGAGAGGCTTTTTCATTATCGTGATTAAATTGATCTCCATAGCCTTTTTTTGATAAATAGCCAGGAGTTGTTTTTAATTTTCCAGATTGAGGTACAATCAATAAATCACCATAATCAGGAACACCTGTGCCACTTAAATGCGTATGACTAAAACCATAAATTACAGAATCAGAATAATGATAACCCGAACAACCGTCCCAGCCATCATAACGTGTATCAGGGCTTAATTGCATCATACCAAATGGCGCTGTAGCTCCTGGAAACGTATGGCCGTGACCACCCGTTCCAATAAAAGGATTAACATACAACGATTTTGATGTTTTTTGCTTCGTTGTTTTTGAAGAAACAACACGGTCAATTTTGTCGTGACTTTGTTTTAAAACATCCACTCCAATAGCCTGAGAATTAACATTAGAAAAGTTAAAAACAACGAATAAAATTAATATTAAATAGTTCATTATTAATTGATTTTTAATTGTAATAAATCCCAAAAAACATGTGCTGCAGTTCCTAAAACAGCTGCGTTTTTATCGTGTAAAGAAGAAATTCGGATGTCAATTTTGTTTTTATATACAATTAATATATTTTCCTCTAAATGCTTTTTAACTCTGTGTGCAAAATCACCTTTATGTTGTGCAATTCCACCAAACAATACATATGCTTTTGGACTTGAAAAACAAGCGTAATCAGCTAGTGAAGAACCTAATATTTGAGCAGTATATTCAACAATTTCTTCGGCAAATAAATCACCTTCTTCAGCCAATTCAAATACGTCTTTTGCAGAAGGATTTTCTAACGAACTAAGTGCTGAAAATGGTTTGTTTTCAGAATCTAATTCTTGAATACTTCTAACAACTCCAGTAGATGAACAATACGTTTCTAAGCATCCTAACCGTTGACAGCCACATTTTCTTCCGTTTGGAATCACTCGAATGTGTCCGTATTCCCCAGCAAAACCGTCGTGACCATAAACTAAATGTCCATTTACAACCACGCCACTTCCAACACCTGTTCCTAAAGTAATGGTAACAAAATCTTTTAAGTCTTTTGCATTTCCAAAAACCATTTCCCCCATAGCAGCAGCATTCGCATCGTTTGTGAGTAAAGTTGGAATGCCAAATTTCGCTTCGAACAATTGTTTTAGCGGAACGATTCCTTTCCAAGATAGGTTAGGGGCATATTCAATATGTCCCGTAAAATAATTTCCATTAGGTGCGCCGATTCCAATTCCAATTATTGAACTAAATTCATTGATATTGATTAGATCATTGTAAATTTCATTAACTAATGATTCTGGAGTGGGGAATTTTTTTGTGGGGAAATCTTTACTTTTAATTACATCTCCTTTTTTATTTACAATTCCATACTCTATCGATGTACCACCAATATCAATTCCTAATGCGTATTGATTCATCATATCTTAATCTAAATTTGTTAAATTCCATTCATCGTAAAATTGCTCTAAAAACTCTTCCATTAATTGGTGACGTTTTAAGCCAATAACTTGCGCTGTTTTGGTGTGTAATCGATCTTTTAAAAGTAATAATTTTTCATAGAAATGATTGATTGTATGACTTTTTGCTGTTGCATATTTTTTAAAATCATCGTGCAGTTCTGGTAAAACAGCTGGTTCATAAATCGGTCTGTTTTTACTTCCTCCATAAGTAAAAGCTCTTGCAATTCCCATTGCACCAAGTGCATCCAAGCGATCAGCGTCTTGAACAATTTTACCTTCAATAGAAATTTGTTGGTCCTTAACTAGCGCTCCTTTAAAAGAAACACCATCTACAATATTCGCAACAATTATTGCCTTTTCTTCATTGTAACCGTTTTGAATCAACAATTGAAGCGCTACATTTCCACCATCATTTAATTTTCCTCCATTCATTTTATGGTCAGAAATGTCGTGTAATAAAGCTGATAATTGAATGATCTCTAGATCACCACCTTCTTTTGTGTGCAAATGACAAGCGATTTTATAAACACGCTCAATGTGAAACCAATCATGACCTGTTGTATCCGATTCAAATTGATTTTTCACGTGTTCTAATATTGTTTTAACGATCATTCTTCGTTTATTAATGTAAATACTTGAAACGAACCATTGACAGTTGTTGCATATAAGTGTTTTTGATCGGTTGTCATGGAGAAATAATTTCCATTTGCAAAAGCTTTCCAAGTTTTTCCATTGTCAAATGAAACATCAATTCCTGATGTACCACAACAGTAATAAATTCCATTCTTCTCAATCACACAAGAACGATAGCCTCTAGGTTGAATTGAAGAGTTCGTCCAAAATTTCCCGCCATCATTTGTGTAATAACTGCAATTTTTATTCAATTGTGGGTTTGCATAATCCCCGCCAACAACAACGCCCATTTGATTATTTTGAAAACAAACACTAAATGCGCCACTGGATTCACTTGCGAAAAAAGGAAGCGAAGAATATTCCCAGCTCAGGCCTTTATTAGTTGATTTAAAAAAACGACTTTTCATACCACCAGATACAAACATAAATGTTGAGTCATTTAACAGCTGGACATTTTTTCCACTTGCAGCGAAAGCCGCTTCTCCTTCAATGGCATCAATGCTTCCTTTACACGATTCCCATGTATCGCCATTGTCTGTAGAAACGAATAATGAAAATTTTCCATTTTTAGGATCCCCCATTAAAAAACCTGTAGTAGTGTAAAAATCCATTCCATCAAGAAATACTCCGTGCCAGATTCCTGAAGTAGGAGAAACGAAATTTTTAAACTCAATGGGAGTTGTTTTAACGAGTAAACCATTTGTTCCACTTTGCATACCAATGAAACTCCCATTAACAGATGCAAGATCTCTCATCTCTCCAAAATTCTTGTTCTCCAATAAATTAGTTGATTGTTTCGTTGAAATGTCTGTTTTCCATAAACTACCATCTGAATTCCCAGTAAAAACAGTGTTGTTTTCGACTATTATAGTTCTAGCGTAACATTTTTCAGTTGAATAGTTTATGACAGGAGCGGGTGTGTTTTTTCGTGTGTATTTATTACTTTCTTGTCCTAACAAAAAAGTTGAGATAAAACAAAAAGTTAGACTAACGTTTAAAGCGTTCATTGAATTTTTCATGTTGTATTTCTTTTAAGTGGTTCATGTCTTCTGGTAAGGTTCGTTTCCAGCGCTTGTGTGACCAAAGCCAGAATTCAGGTTGTTTAATAATTGTTGCTTCAAGTAATTTTGTATGTGCTTCCGTAATTTTACCCCACTCCAATGATTTTGGTTCGTCTGTAATCAATTCTAAATCAATTGAATAATGGCCTCGTTTTAATTTTTTTGTTTCAAAATATACTACAGCAAAGTCATGCGTGTGCGCTAGTTGTTCAGCACCAAATAAAACAGGCGTTTGTTGGTTCAAAAATTCCATCCAATAACTTTTATGTGTATCACCAGGAGATTGATCTGAAAGCGTAAGAATGGCAATTGGAGAAGGTAATGCTTTTTCAATTTCTTCTTTAAAATTCCCACTATGTACAACACGCATACCAAAGCGCATTCTTCGTTCGTTAATTTTATTATCCATAAAAGCATTGGTCATTTTTTTTCCAATTCCAAATGCAGCGTGTTTGAATAATACGTGTTGCGCACTGATTAAAAACTCCCAGTTATTGTAGTGGCCAGCGACTAAAATAACGCTTTTATTTTCGTTGAATAATTGATCCATAATCAATGGATTCGCTACTTTTATGCGTTTCAATAATTCTTTTTCAGAAATGCTTAAGTTTTTGATTCCTTCTGCTAATAAATCACAAAAATGACGGTAAAACTTACGTTGTAAGATCCTTATTTCTTTTTTTGATTTCGTTGGAAATGATTTCGATATGTTTTCGACAATGACTTTTTTACGATACGGGAAAATCGTGCAAAAAATAATAAATGCGATATCTGTAAACACGTAGATTATGCTTAATGGAAGCAACGAAAAGGGCAATAGTATAAGATAATACAGGATTTTTTGCATTATTTCTTCGTATATTTATCTCCCCAGAGAGTATTGATAATCGTTTCAATTTCCTGTTCTTTTTTACTGCTTCCAGCATTGAAAAATTGCATTCCTTCTATTTCTTCAGGTAAAAAATCTTGTTGAACAAAATTGCCTGGAAAATCATGCGAATACAAGTATTCTTTCCCATAATTCAATTCCTTCATTAATTTAGTTGGAGCATTTCTCAAGGATAAAGGTACAGAGAGACTTCCAGTTTTCCGAACCAATTCTTGCGCATTATTAATAGCCATATACGCACCATTTCCTTTCGGTGAAGTCGCTAAATAAATCGTGCATTCAGCCAGTATAATTCGTGCTTCTGGCCAACCAATCGTATTAATGGCTTGAAAACAATTGTTAGCAATTAACAAGGCGTTTGGGTTTGCAAGTCCGATATCTTCAGCTGCTGAAATGATTAATCTTCTGGCAATGAATTTAGCATCTTCTCCACCTTCAACCATGCGCGCTAACCAATAAATTGCTGCATTTGGATCACTACCACGAATTGATTTTATAAACGCTGAAATTATATCGTAATGTTGTTCTCC
>CANLIL010000025.1 GCA_947491305.1 Flavobacteriales bacterium
ATTCAGATGATGCCTCTTACATTTCAGAAATGACATCAGTGTATTTAATTTGGTCAGATGATTCAATTTTAGGTACAGATTTTTCAAGTTTAGGTGCTGGCTATGCTGTTAGGTGTGTTAAGAAATAGTGTTCTCTAAATTAGAAAAGTAAAGCATAATTATTTTAAAGTTATAATAAATGAAAAAATTATTAGTGGTTTTAATAATAGCATTTAGCGGAGTATTAAATGCACAAGATATCGTAAATAATTTTATATTAAATGAACAGTTTAATACATTAACAATTGCATCAAAAAATAACATTGCTTTAAGTTATGATAGTTTAATTACAGATGATAGTGAATTATTTGTTGATTCATTAATTGATATTAAATATGAGCCAGCTTTAAATTCTAAATATAGTATCAGCGTATATTATATTGATAATGGTGTCGTAAGTGTTGCAGTATTAAATAATGAAGCATTTAGACCTGAAAATTTTGATCAAACAGCAAGAAATAATTCTTTTTACACAACACTGAATAATATTGAATCAGCTTTTTTAAAAGGTGTTTTGTTAGATGAAATAGAAATAGTGTTCTCTAAATTAGAAAAGTAAAGCATAATTATTTTAAAGTTATAATAAATGAAAAAATTATTAGTGGTTTTAATAGTAGCATTTAGCGGAGTATTAAATGCACAACCATATATTAATGTAGCTGGTCAAACATGGATGAAATATGATTTAAAAGTTTTCACTTTTCAAAATGGAGATTCAATATATATTGCTAAATCAAATGAAGATTGGTTAAACGCTACAGCCATTGAGAAACCTGCTTTGTGTATTGAATATGGTGGTTTTTTCTATAATCATTATGCCGTTTCTGATAAGAGAGGCTTAGCGCCTAAAGGTTATCGAATTCCAACTAAAAAAGATGTTGAAATATTAACAAATAAACTTGGTGGTCTTGATAAAGCAGGTTTGTTTCTACAATATCAAGAGCCATATGAGATGTATCCTAATGGTTTTGGAGATTCAACAGTTGGTTTTAATGTAAATGGTAATGGGCATAGAGGAGGAATTGGTTCGTATTGGTCTATGCAAAATCCTAGAGGAGATTATTGGTTGTTAGATGAAATAATAAAAGATCCTGCTGAATTTAAAAATGTCGTTGTTGATTCAGAAATCAAAGACAAATTACATCTTCAAGCATATTATTTTAGTGTTTATTTTTATGAAGCAGAAATGTTTATATGGGATGAACAAAAAGGGTGCGGGATGTCTGTGCGTTGTATTAAAGAATAAAATATGATTAAGAATAAGGACAAAAAAATTGATTTTGCTGACAAATTTTTAAAAGAATTTGTTGACAATGGTTTTGGAGTTTTAAGCAAAAGAGAAACCGAATTACTTGTTTTTCATTTACTGTCTGATTTGGCAGAGCTTGATTCAAAGTCTAACTATGAACTAGCATTAACATTGAAAATTACCCCAACTAAAGTTAAGAATTATAGATTTGAAAGGAGATTAAGGTACAGTCAGTTAACAGATGAACAAATTAAAAAAGCATTCATCGAAGGATTAAGAAAGTCAAATATTAAAATCAATAAATCATCTAAATTTATACTCTTATCTATCGAGGATTCATACATTAGAGAAGCAATTAAGGCAAAAATGAAGAAACTCAATCATTTTTCCGATAGTTCTTTTAATTCTGAAATTATTAGCCTTGATTTTGATGCTTTTTCTGAATTAATGAGTTATTATTATAATGACTGTAAAATTAATGAGGTTTTAGATGATAACATATTAAAACACTTAAAAGAGTTATTAAATAAAGATGAAGACCAAATCACTTTCAAAAGTATAACAAAAGCGTTCCTTGAAGGAGTAGCGCAAAAGGCAGGTGAAGGAACGTTTAGCGCAGGACTTTCATTTTTAACTGGCGGAGTTTCAGATATTAAATTACTTTTTAATATACTTAAGAATCACATCTCAAAAAAGAATATTTAATTATTAATCAAAAATAAAATGATGAGAAAAATAAAGTTTACACTTATAATATTGTTTTTTATTACAAGTTCACTTGGTTTCAGCCAAACAGATATGGCAGTTATCTCACTTAGTGATCAAAACATGTTATATACTTTATATCCCAATGAAGTTATAATAGGAAATAATGGAGGTTATAAAGATTATAAAATCAGTTCTGATAATATTAAAATAACAAAAGTTAAAGGAACAGTTAATTCATATCTTTTGGAGTGCGAAATCGAAGGAAATCAACAACTTTATTTTATCGATAAAGCTACGAAAGACACATTTGATATAATAACCTATCGTTTTGAGCCAATGCCTCTCCCTGAGTTATATTATGATTTTAGAAGAAATGGTGAAAAAATCAATTATAGTTATTCAGTTAATTTAAGAGTTAATTATAACGAAAGCATCCCACTTATCGCAAAATTTGACATTATTGATTGGGAAATTAGTATTCCTGAGAGCCCTACAATAATAAAAGGTAATGGATTTCAATTGAACGACTCAGCAACATCTTTTATAAAAAACGCACCGGTTGGATCAGATATAATAATTCGCTGTACCTATTCATATAAAGGGAAATTAAATAAAACATCGTCAATATTTAAATTATGATAAAAGTTATTACAACACTATTATTAATTACTTCTGCAAAAGTATTGTTTGCTCAAGGAATTGTTCAGAATCAGTTAAGCATTTTATATAGAGGTTTTGAAAATAAAGTAGAATTAGGTTCTGTTAATGGTGACTCTACATTAAGACTAGCGGGTGAAGATGTGATAATTGAAAAAAAATTCAATCATTGGATAGTTAAGCCAGTTCAAGGATACAAAAGGGCTACTTTATTTGCGCTCAATAAATCCGGAGACACCTTAAATAAAACCGTGTTTACAATCAGATCACTTCCTAAATTAACATTATACATCGGTAGATTTGAATCTGGTGAAAAAATCACAAATTTTCAAGAACGAAAATTAATGGTAAAGATGCCATTTCAATGTATGATTCAACCCGAAACAAAAATCAATAACTGGAAAATAGAAATTGAAGGAGAGGAATTAATTTCTGGAAATGGAGATTTTTTGTTTGAGGATGCAATATCAAAATTAACTAATTTGAAAATAGACACTGTGATTACTATCACATGTAATTATTCTATCAATGAAGAATTGAAAACAATATCTGGAGTGTTTAAATTAAATCTATAAACTATGAAAAAAACAATTAACATTTTAAGTATTTCATCCTTAATAATCGCCTTTTTATTCAAGACTTTGTCTTGGCCATTTAGTGATTATTTATTTTTAATTTCATTGGGAATTTTACTTCCATTAAATTACTTAGTAGAATTAATAGAAAGTTGGAAAAATAAGGAACATAAATTAGTTGCTATCTTTTATTTTTTATCCGTATTTTTCTTTTTAGAAGCAACTATTTTTAAATTACTCTATTGGCCTTCAGATTTATTTTTTTACGGTAGTATTTTATTTTTAACTGCTTATTTTATTACGAAAGGCATCGTTTCTTACAAACAAAACAAACATCAGATTTATTTCAGTCTATTCTTCCTGCCTTTTATTGTATATCAAATGTTAAGTATAAATTATGTTTTAACAACTAACAGCATGTTGATTGTAGGATATTTGGGCTTAACAATTGCTACAATTATTGCTTTTCGTTTTTATAATAAAACAGGGAAAATAATTCTTGAATTAAACACCAAAAAAAGTATAACTATTTTACTGGTTTTAGTGTTAGTATTAATTGCAAAATTTCAATTCAGTGTTCCAAAATCCGTAGTTGCTAATCAAATTGAAGCTATTGCATTATTACAAGAGGAAAACGATTTGGAAAAAAGAACTGGTGATTACTATGCGAAATCATTGAATAATTCACAATCAAAAAAGATAGACTTAGAAACTGCAAAAATTCTAGCTGAAATAGAAAATTTGAAATTTGAGTTACTCAAATTAGGTGAAGCTGACTTAAACGGTTTGAAGTTATATGTATATAATAATCAAGTTCCTACAAAAAACAAAAATGTTGATTCTATCAACCTAATTAAACTTGACTTATTAGAGATTAATAATAAGTTTGATTTTTTCATCTCTTATCATCACATGATAAATAATAGAAAAGGAAATATGATTAAGAATAAAGCCATTTCTTATCTTGAATCTTTAATTAATCATTTTGACACTGAATTATTGAACAAGGAAAATCCTATCGTTTTGGTTTTGAATGATAAAATAAATCAAATGAGTAATTCATCATCAAACAAATATGATGAGAATTCGTGGGAATTTAGATTATTCGCAAGTTCTACTTTAATTCAAGCGATTAATAATTTAACACAACTACAAAATGACATTCTTTATTATAGAACATTAGCGTTGTGTGAATTATTAAGAAATAAATAATAAAATTTATAATAACCAAACCCATCACCACCTACCACCCCAAGCTAGTCTTGGGGTTTTACATTTACCCTAATACTTCCTCCATGTTTTTCGTAATTGTTTCGCACAATTGGTCGGTAGGAAGGTCGTTGTCGTCAGCGCCAAACGGATCTTCAATTTCTTCTGCCAAGACTTCCATGCTTACCAAAATGTAGAAAACAAAGGTGGCAATCAAAGCGGAGAAATAACCAAATTGCATCACAAAAGCTAGGGGCAAGGTGGTTACGTAGATCAAAATGAATTTTTTGATAAATAAACTATACGATAAGGGAATGGGCGTGTTTTTGATGCGCTCACACGCGCCAACGCATTCCATGAATTGGTTTAAGTTTTGATCCATCAAAAGCACATCGGTAGATGTTAATTGACCTTTTTGTTTAATGAATTGCAATTGATCGTATAGTAAACCGCTTATTGCAAGTGGAATGTGTTCTTTTCCACTTAAATATTCGTGTTCAGCTTCGTTGAGGTTTAATTGGTCTAGTTGCACTCCTTTGCGTAAATGCTCTTTTGCCGCAAGCGCAAAATTGGGAATCATGCGCTTGAAGAACTCGCGGTCTTTTTCTAATGGTAATAAACTCGATAATTTTATAGCAAAATTACGCGTGTCATTGACTAAACTGCCCCATTTATTCCTGCCTTCCCACCAGCGATCATAGGCTGTATTGGTTCTAAAAACTAACAACAAAGAAATCACAAAACCGATTAATGAATAGACTGCAAATAAATCTTTCAAGCCCGTTGCATCTGGAAACAATTGTAAAACGATAAATGCAATGACAAGCGTTAAAATCCCCATGTATAGGATTTCTTTGCGCAACATATGAAAGGTGTCACTTTTGTGAAATGCAAAAATTAGTTTGGCCCAGCTTTTTGGATTGTATTTGATCATAATTTTTTTTGGTAAAGGTAAGGGTTTTGCTTGACTTTTTACCTTCGGTGCTGCTTCGCGGTCCAAAGCAAAAAATAAGCAACTAAACGAAGTGACCTCACAAATTCCTTTAAAAAATAAACACTCATTTGTAAAAAGCTTTTTTCAAATTTTCCGAGGATTTTTTTCATTTCACTGCGTTGCATGAAAACCACCGATTGCACTTTGCTGCATGCTTTCCCCTGATCAGCAATCTCTTCTTACTTTTTCCAAAGCAAAAAAGTAAGCAAAAGTGCTTTTTTTAAATTTTCCAAGGATTTTTTTCATTACACTGCGTTACATGAAAACCACCGATTCCGCTTTGCTGCATGCTTTCCCCTGATCAGCCAATGCTCACGCATGGGCTTGGGCGCAATTCCGCAAGCGCAACGGCTAAATCTTGGAAAATTTAGAGGTTCCCGCGTTGGCGGGTTGAAAAAGTTGGTATGTAACGAAGAACCCACTTCGGTCGAAGAACGTTTTAATAGCTCTAAAAACATTTTCTAACCGAAGAAAAATCTTTCTTCGCACGAAGTGAGTTTTAAAGAATCAACGCGAGATCTTTGAAGCAACAGAGAAGTGAGGAATAGAAAAAAAGCAATTGTGTATCGTTGCACGATAGGCGCTTGCGTCTGTAAAACTTCTGCCAAAGTTTTTCAACTATTTTTCATAGTTGAAAATGACGCAGGAGGCTTTGCACCACTATCGTAGCAACGAAGCAATTGCGCTTTTTTCCCGAACGGCTTGTTGCTTCTTGATTTTTTGTTTCTTTTGTATCAAGACAAAAGATAAGAAATTTATTTTTTTCTTTTAGTTTTTACGCTTGCGTAAAAACGAACAACCAACTATCTTCTTATCATCCTCCACTTGCTCTTCATCACACTTCCCCGATAATCATCCAATTTCTCACTTACGCCTTGCGTATTGAGCTTATCCATGAATTTGAGTGTGCCGCGGTGCAATTTGTATTCCACTTCTTTTTCAAAAACGGGAATAATGGCTAAAAAGCGAACTGTATAATCTGGAAGTTGAAGAGGCGTCAGTTCGTCTCTTAGGTAAATGGGGCGCGATAAGAAAAAGTGATTTTGTTTCATTGTGGGTGACAATTCTTTTTTGTCCTTCCCACACGGCATGGTGTGACCATGACCAAACCACGTATTTTTTTCTACAACAAAATGAGCTAACCGATTGATCCATTCAAAAACCCAATTCATGGGTGCTAATTCTGTAGCGTTAATATCCCAATAGCTGGGTAAGCAAAAGTATAGTTCGTTGTGTTCGTTGCCCGCTTCTTTTTCGTGAACCGGCATTTTGTAGTTACTCAAACCAGTTGTTACGAGCAAAGTACAGTGTTTTTTTGGTACGTGAACCAAGGCCAATTCCACCGCGCCAATTTTTGGCGTGATTAGCTGGCAGTGTTCGCTTCCAAAGCGCTGCGTTAATGCTTCGTAAAATGCAGACATTGTTTATTTTTTCTTTTTAGACCACTCTTCAATAGAAGCTTTGTTCATTGCAACATACGCTTTGTTTTCACCTTTTTCAGCGGCTAATAAGCTTTTCTTTGCTGTTTCAATTGCTGCTTTGTAATCGCCTAATTCAGCTTCAATCAATGCTTTCACGCGCAACATCCAATACGCATCTTCTCCACGCATTTCAACCGCTTTTGTTGCCCATTCGCGAGCTTTTTGCAGGTCTTTTTTCTCTTTGTAATAGAATTCAGCTGCTGCATGATAATCATTCGCGCTTGGTCCTGCCATTGTTTTTTCAATCGAAGCCAATACTTTTTGTGCCGTTGGAACCGCAAAAGGAACCGTTACACGTGTTTTGTCCCAAGAAAAAGACAATTGCCCCATTTTGCTATTGATTGGGTCTAATTGGATCGTAAATACTTCTACAACATCGTTTAATGCAATAGTTGGAGCGGATGTTTTTAATGCAACTTTGGAAGCGTCCCACGTTTCTGGTAAACCCCAATTGCTCGTTTCTGTGTAAAAATAAATTTCCCAAGCTGTTGCAGTTGGCTTTGTAAATACGGCATATGTTCCAGCACGCAAGGTATCTGTACCAAAAACAAGTGCATCCGAACAGGTGAATTTTGTATTTTCATTCGCTCCTGTTCGCCAAATTTCATTCATGGGAACAACGTCACCGAAAACAGCACGGTTATTTTTCATTGGCCGGTAGTATTCCACTTTCACGTCGGTTACGCCAATTTTTTGTTCAATTTTCCCTTGAGGACTCGCTTTCGGAGCAGCAATTTGTGCATTTATTCCCGTTCCTAGTGCGATCAACGCAGCAACTAATAGGTGTTTTTTCATCGTTTTTTATTTTGTATAAAAGTACGATAAAAAGTTTGAAATTTTTAGATTGAGAAATTGATAAAATTCACTTCCCTTCCAACACGTGTTTCAACACATTCCAAAATTCGCTGGAAGAAACTACGCAGCCACTTTCAATTAATTCATGAATAGCGGTTTCACGATTAGCAGTGTAGGGTTTTTCACTTTTGAAAAAGTTCAAATTAGAAACGTGGTTTTGCAAGGCTTCGTGGATGCTTTCTACAGAAGATAAATCGCAGTTTTGGTCTTTTCGTTGCAAGGAAATTAGTTCCATTTTTTCAGGTAGGCAGTGAAAAAGGATACACGAATCGGCACTTCTGAATTCTAAATAGTTTAATTTTTCGTAGACTTTTTGTAAAACAGTATCGCTGAAAACTTCAACGAGTTGCACGGCTTTTTCGGGCGTTTGTTGGTTCATTTTCGCCCATTCCTCCGCATGAATGCCATTTACAATGAGAAATTGTTTGAGATCTTCTTCTAAATGCTGTAATTCTTCGTTGGTTAAAATGCGGTACTTCATGCCACAAAATTAGAGGAAAATTGACAACTTCTAACGATTGTCAACAAAATGTAAGAAACTATTTTGATTTTCTTTTTGTAGCTTCAAAGGTTTCCTTAATTTTAGAAAAAAATTACGCTATGGAAGAAACTATTAATGCTAAAATCGCTGAGTTGAAACAACAATTAACAGGAGATTTGTTTCAAGATGGTGAATTAATGCAAGAAATTTACGAGTTAAAAAAACAATTAAATCCTGCAATTGTAGACAATCCAGCGGAAGATGACGACGATGGGTGTTTGTATTGTGGAAGCTAATTAACGCTACCATTCTTACATTATTTGTAACAACAACACATGACAGAAAAAAAAGGAATTGCCATTTTAGGATCTACTGGATCCATCGGAACACAAGCATTAGAAGTGATTGAAGCCTACCCAGAATATTTTGAGTTGGAAGTAATTACGGCAGGTAAAAATGCCGATTTATTGATCGAACAAGCGCTTAAATTTCAACCTAATTCTGTTGTGATTGTTGATGAAAGTCAGTACCTAAAAGTGAAAGATGCTTTGGCACACGAACCCATTCATGTTTATGCAGGTGAAGAGGCTTTGTGTCAAGTGGTGGAGTCGTCGCAAGTGCATACCGTATTAACAGCCTTAGTTGGTTACGCCGGTTTGAAACCAACGTTGCGTGCCATCGAAGCGAAAAAAACCATCGCATTAGCGAATAAAGAAACCTTGGTTGTAGCCGGAGAATTGGTCACAAAAATGGCCCGTGAAAACGGAGTCAATATTTACCCCGTTGATTCAGAACATTCCGCCATTTTTCAATGTTTGGTGGGTGAATTCATGAATCCGATTGAAAAAATATACTTGACCGCTTCTGGCGGACCTTTCAGAGGATGGAGCACGCAACAATTGGAACAAGTTACGTTGGCACAAGCATTAAAACATCCTAATTGGTCGATGGGCGCAAAAATCACCATTGATTCTGCATCGTTGATGAACAAAGGATTAGAAGTAATTGAAGCGAAATGGTTGTTTCATTTGCGACCAGATCAAATTGATGTGATTGTGCATCCGCAATCGATTGTACATTCATTGGTCCAATTTGAAGACGGCAGCATGAAAGCCCAAATGGGTTTACCGGATATGAAATTACCGATACAATTTGCCTTAACTTTTCCAGCACGATTGAAAACAGATTTCCCGCGTTTCAATTTTATGGATTATCCACAATTGACCTTCGAACAACCCGATCGTTCGGTCTTTAAAAATTTAGATTTGGCCTACAAAGCCATGGATCTAGAAGGGACAGCAGCATGTATTTTAAACGCTGCAAATGAAGTAGCAGTTGATGCATTTCTCCACGAAAAAATTCAGTTTTTAGACATCGCTCGTATCAACGAAGCAACCATGCTAGGTGTTCCAATGATTCAACAGCCAGGCTATTCAGATTACGTTCAAAGTGATGCTTTGGCGCGCGTTTTTGCGGAAGGGTTGTTGTAAAATTTGTGGATATTATCCAATGGAAATTGTTAGTTGTTTTCCTAAACCAATTTCTATTAATTTGTGAAAAGTGGATAATTGAATGTCACTTAACCCACGTTTAATTCTTGAAATTCAAAAGTTTTACTTGTTTTCATGCATCTCTTTTTGTCATTTCTTTGTCATTTCTTTGCTACGAATGCACGAATTTACACGAATTTCTTTTTGTTATTTCTTTGCCACGAATGCACGAATTTACACGAATTTCTTTTTGTCATTTCTTTGTCATTTCTTTGCCACGAATGCACAAATGACCACTAATTTCTTCGTGTTCATTCGTGATTTTGTGGCTATTTTTTTTTACCACTAATTTCTTCGTGTTCATTCGTGCCTTTTTTTCTTATCCGGCCGATTCGAAGTTAACTAATTAGTTTACTATTAACAAAAGTATTTGTGTTTTTTAAGAAATTTTAAATGTTTAATGTGATGCGTAATTATTTTATTAGCGCCACTAAATCATTTTTCACCCCATCAAAATAGTTGTCCATCAAATGTTTTAAAAGGTATTGGCGGTAGGATTCGCGTGTAATTTTTGGAGAGTAAAGATAACCCCGCCCAATAGATTGGTGTTTAATGAATTTTTTGCGTTCTAATATTCGAACGATTGTAGAGGTTGTGTTGTAAGCAGGTTTAGGATTTACAAATAATTCTTGAATGTCTTTTACGGCAGCTTTCTCAAGTTTCCACAATTTTAACATAACAAGCTCTTCAGCTGGCGTCAATCGTTCCATTAGTAGTAGTTTTAAGTTCCAAAAATAGTAAATTTTCGGAACTTAAAACCTTATTGCCTAAAATACAATAAATTATAAATTTATTTTCTTTTTCAAGGATGGCATTACACCGTCTTTGTGCAAATAAATATTGATGGTTTTGTACTTGAAATAGTTTTCAGAAACATACAAGAATCCTTTTGGATAATTGCTTGTTCCCCATGAGTTTTTCACTAAGAAATAACGGGTACCTTTTTGGTCTTTGTATAAACCAACGATGTGCATTCCATGGTCATCAGTTGTGGTTTTTTGGTCGTACCCTTTTTGACGCAATTCAGGCGTAATCGTTAATTCTTTCACGGGTGTTTGGAAGGCATTTGAAGCGCGATCTGCACCACCATTTGAGAAGTTTTTGTTGTCTTTACCAGAAACTTCAATCGTAGATGGGTCTTCTGGAACAATTCCCAAACCATTTCTAAAACTGAATCCTTTTTCAGAAACATCTGCTCCCCAAGCAACAGAATAGCCATTTTTTACAGCGTATTCACACGCATCGAACAAATCGTTTAAACCAACGTTGTAACTTTCACCCCATGCCCAGTTGTCTGGAATTGCTAACGAACATTTTTCATACATTCCATGATTGGTAAACGATGTCAACGAAACATACTCGTCCATGTTTAAACCAATTGCTTTTGCATACGATTTTGGCGTGTATTTTTTTCCTTTGTAGTCAAATTCTTTGATGTCTTTTCCTAAGTAAGCATCTAAAATTCCATTCAAGGCTGTCATCCAAGACGTTGTCAATGTTTTTCCGTTTTTAGTTGTTGTCAAAACACCTTGTAAACCACCGTTTAATACTTCAAATAATTCACTATGATCATGCGACGTTGTTCCATAATTCAATCCTGAATAAACATCCAACGGAACAATTCCGTAATTTCTAATTACGAAAGGAATATCATGAAATGCGCCACCTTCTGAAAAGTTAATTTTCCCATCCATGCGGATGAATTTTTCTGCTTTACTTTCGTATGCTTTTCTCACTACGAACATTTCAGCCAATAAATCTGGATTTTTTGTTCCCATTCGAATCAATTCAGATTCAAAGAAAGACAAGGCTGAAAAACTCCAACACGTTCCTGTTTGACCTTGTTCTTGAACAGGTGTTGCATCTAATAAAGCTAATTTAGTAAATTGGTATTCACTTCCTTCTGAATTTTTAACAGGTTCCGTGTAGCCAAATTGCGCAGAAGCAACAGCAGAAAATCCTAGAAACAGGAATGAAATATAGATTTTTTTCATGGGAAAATAATTCGTTATAGTTTTATAATTTATGGTGCGTAAAGATAGCAGTATTCTGAAAAAAAACGAAGAAATAAAAAGGAATGTTTATTTCAAAATCCAGCCTTCGAATCCAGCTGCTTTTGCTTTTGTAATAATCGCATCCAAATCTGAGATAGAATTTCCTGATCCAGCACTGATGCGGTGTAAGCCATTTTTAACATCCAATTGGAACGCATTCATATCGTGTGCTTTTAAAGCTGAAATCACTTTTTTCGCATTGCTTTCGCTGCTGAAACAACCGACGATGTAATTCAGTTGATTGCTTGCATTAACAGGCGCAACGGAAGTTGGAATTGTTTCTGTTGGAACGACAACTGCTTCTTTCACCTTTATTGGAAAACTAAACGATGCGTCGTAGGTGTAATTTAAAATTGTTTCGTTTTCTGGAAGCGCAGCCAATTGATCTGCCAAGGTATTTTGTTCAACAGGAATTCCTGCTAATTTTAATTTTTGTTGGGTATAATTGGCTTTAATTTTTGCTTGAAACGGGTTGAAATCGCGAATTGATAAAATCCCTGATTGCAAAGCCGGTGTTTTCATTGGCAACCAATACGAATAAAATCCAATTGGTAAAATACACGCTGCAGCGGCAACATATTTCCACGCTTTTGATCGTTCTTTTAATGCAGGATGTTCAATTACTTTTGCTGTATTCGGTTCAATTTTTAATTCTTCCGCAACAATTGCTTGTTCAGGAGCATGAATGGTTGATGCAACGTCGATTGCAGCATGTGCAACAATTTGAACATCTTCTTCCGTTAAGAAATGAACTTTTCCTAAACCGTAAGATTCCAACAAAAGGTTGAAAAAACGGTCTTGTTCAAAGCAAATATTTTTTTCTTGATCAAAAAACAAAAAGCCAACGTTATCAATCGTGATGCGTTCTCCTTTTCTTAAAGTTTCATTCCAAAAAGCCACTTTTTCAGCCACTAATTGTGACGATTGATCGAATGAAATAGTGTTTGATAAGGCCAATTCAGATTGCAACAAACCATCGTTGTTCATTAATTGACGATTGAACAAAAGGGCTTTTTTGGGCGGCGACATAAAACCATTGACATAATCAATTGTAGCAGCCGTTTGTTTGGCTACAAATCCACCAAATGAAGGAATTATCACGCAATTGTGGCGCAATAAAAGTTCTCCAATAAGTTGTTCAATCGTAACCATAGAATACAAATGTAATAAAAATGCTCAATGTCTGCAACTTACGAAATTTTAAAGAGAAAAGTTACAAAAATGGAAGTACTTTTTCAAGGTCTTCTGGCACATCAATATTGGGTGTTTCAATCGTTGTTTCTACTACTTTAATCGTGTAGCCATAATACAACCATCTGAGCTGTTCCAAGGATTCGATTTTTTCTAACGCACACGGCTTTAATTGCGTTAATTCTTGTAAGGTTTGCGCTCGGTAAGCATACAATCCGATGTGTCGAAAATAAGGATAATTTTCCAAAGGATTTCCTGCGCAATTCGCAAAATTTGGAAGCGGACTTCTGCTAAAATAGAGTGCATCATTTTGGTGATTCACCACAATTTTAATGCGGTTTGTATTTTGAATGTCATCGAGCGAAACCGCGTGATTTCCTAATGTTGCAATGTTGATTTTTTCATCTTCGAATGCAGCGATCAAGGCATCAAGTTGGCGGTAATCCACCAAAGGTTCGTCGCCTTGTATGTTGACAACAACATCAATGTTTGGAAAGTGACGCGCAACTTCCGCGCAACGATCTGTTCCACTTGGATGGTTTGGATTTGTTAAAACTACGTTTCCTCCAAATGCTTCTACTGCTTCCACAATTCGTTGATCGTCGGTTGCAACGATTATTGTACTAAATTTTGAAGATTTCAACGCTCCTTCATACACCCGTTGAATCATTGATTTTCCTTTTAAATCAATTAAAGGTTTTCCAGGAAAACGACTGGAAGCGTATCGTGCGGGAATAATGCCTAGTACTTTCATTTAGAACTTAACTTGTAATTGAACCATAAAATTTCGGGGTGCCTGCACATCACCAGGACGCGTCACATATTCTGCGTTCAACAAATTGTTGGCGATGAATCCCAATCGGATGGAAGACGTTATTTTCCAACCGAAACGAGCATCAAAGACCAACGCACCTTTGTTATTTTCAGTTCTGTATTTTTTTAATCCTGGTAAAATCTGTGTTCCAGCTACTCCGTCCTCAAAAATAGCGTCAATATTTGACATGTAGCTCGCATAGCGCATTGAAAAACCGAAACTAATTTTTTTCCAGGTCGCTTCCACATCCGCTTTTGCTAAATGATTGAAGCGGTATTTTAAGAGTTGACTGTTTTCATCCGAAAAACTTAAGCGGTAAATGGAATCGTTGTTTAAGCTGATGGGATTCATGTAAGTATAACCGATTAAAGCAACCAATTCCACTTCCTTGATTTTTCCTTGGCTATTCATGGAGAATTCAAAGCCAGAAATCCGAGCTTTCTCCGCATTTTCTGCTCTAAATCCGAGCCATTTCATAATGTAATAGGGGTTGTTAGGATCTGTACTAGGTGTTGCGCCTGCTGGTAAATAATTTCCAAACGTAAATTCCATCATGTTATCGTATTCATTGATAAAGGCAGCAACATCAACCATCGCTTTCCACGTTCCAATTGGGAATAGTTGTTTGATTCCAATTTCAGCAGCCCAACCTGTTTCACGTTTTAAAGTTGGATTTGGAAACACATTCAATGCGCCAACAGAAGTAAATGTAAAACGTTCCGCTACAGAAGGATAGCGCACTCCTTGTCCTAAAGAAGCGCGAAGATGAGTTAATTTTGTAAGTGCATAATGTGCGCCAATTCTAAAAATTGGATATACGGGAGAAACGGTATTTTTCCCCAATTTAAAATCTGAATCGCCTTGTTTTCCATCCATTTCAAAGTATTCCACCCGCACACCTGCTGTAAGATCCAGTTTTTTAATTTTTCGGTCGTATTGGGCATAAAACGACCCATTTTTTGACACATGATTTCCAAATAAATTCGATAAAACATCGGATTGAATGTAACTAATACCAGTTGTTAATACACCTTTTTCTTGCCATGATTTTTGAAATTGATAATCTGCCATGTTTACAATTGATCGTGTACTTTGTGAAGCATTGCTTAAATTGGTATTATCAACAGCATAAATCCGTGTTTTTAATGCATGCTTATTCGAAAAACGATCGGTATATTTTACGTAAGGATCAATGCTCAAACGCCAGCCTGTGTTGTAAGTTAAAGTAGAAGCTGCAATGCTTGTATCAGCACCACCACTTGGCGTATAAGCGAAGGTGTCACTTTGCCAAATGATAAAATTACCTGTTTTTTGTGCTTGAAAATTATAGCCGAGCCCAACTTTTAGTTTTTTAATTTTTTCAGGAAGGTAAAAAAATGTGCCACTAATTCTTGCCCGCGCTTCCGTTTCTCCTTGTCGGTACCCATCGTTTCGGAAGCCGTTTGCCGAAATGGTAAATCCAGTTTTTGCGTACATTTTTCCATAATACGCATCGATCTGTTGAAATTGTGGGTTGGACTTCCACCATTTTAAAGAAGAGCGTTGTGGATTATCGTAAAAACCGCTCATCACTTTTATGGAAGTTTCCCCTTTTTTAGTTGGTTCTTTTTCCGTTAACGAAATGATGCCGTTCAATGCGCCACTTCCATATAAAACAGATGATGCGCCTTTCAAAATTTCAATTTGCGCCGCTTGTTCTAGTGGAATTGCATTCCACTTTGAGTCTCCAGCATCGCCGCTTAAAAGTGGCAATCCGTTCCAAACTAGCAACACGCGACTTCCAGCGCCGTAGGCAAATCCACTTCCTCCGCGAATACTCACTTGCCCATCCATGGCATAAACGCCTGGACTTTGGTCGACCGCTTGTTCTAAATCTGTGATTCCTTTATTGTCAATTAACTGAGGTTTAATAATTTCCATTGAAATGGGAATTTCTTCTATTTTTTGCGCTCTTTTTCCTGCGCTCACAACGATGCCAGATAATTGATTTATTTTCAATTTTACCACAATGTTTAAGGGTTCTTTGTTGGAATTAAACACCATTGAATCTGTTTCAATAGAACGGTGACTCCACGTTATCGTACCTTTTTCTAAGGAAGTAGTAATGAAAAATTGCCCCGTTTTATCTGGCGATGTCACCAATCCATTCGATAATTTTAATGTAATTGGAAATACCGCGTCTGGAAATTCAGCAATCGTTACTTTTCCTTGTAGTTGCCCAAAAGTTAAAAAAGGTAAAATGAAGCTCAATAAACTGATAAATTTCATGCGTAGCAGTATATGTGTTTAAAAAAACTTATTCGGCTAAAATAGTATTTATTTTAATGAAAAAAAAGAAAGAATAGAGATTGTAAATCCAAACTTATTTCATAAATTCAAGGTATACCAACTCAAAAAAAGTGGAAACTTCAACGTTAAAAAATCAAATTGCTTTAACATTATTGCATGGAATAGGGCCAGTAAAAGCCAAGTTATTAGTCGCAAAAATTGGTTCTTTGGAAGCTTTATTCTACGCGTCGCTTAGTACGCTGCATCATGAAACAGGTATCAGTAAAACTGTTCTTAAAAACATGAATCGTAAGGCGGCATTGGATCGTGCGTCTGGTGAAGTAGATTTTATTTTGAAAGAAGAATTAACGACGCATTTTTATACTGAAATTAATTATCCACGTCGCTTAAAACAATGTGATGATGCGCCCTTATTGTTGTTTAGCAAGGGAAATTTTAACCCCAATCCAACACGTGTTATTGCAGTTGTAGGAACGCGAAACGCGACCAATTACGGTAAAAAAATCTGTGAAGATTTTATTCAGCATTTAGCAGGGTGCAAGTTACAAATTGTAAGTGGAATGGCTTATGGAATTGATATTTGTGCGCACACAGCTTCCGTTCGTAATCAATTGGAAACAGTTGGTGTTTTAGGGCATGGTTTGGATCGTTTGTATCCAAGTGTTCATCGAAAAGTTGCAGAAAAAATGGTGGAACATGGCGGATTAATTTCAGAATATTTACCGGGGACAAATCCAGATCGGGAGAATTTTCCAATGCGCAATCGCATAGTTGCAGGCATGGTGGATGCGGTTGTCGTTATTGAAAGCAAAAAGTCGGGAGGTTCATTGATAACAGCAGATTTAGCGAATGATTACAACAAAGATGTATTTGCATTTCCGGGCAATGTTGACCAAGTATATTCGGAAGGCTGCAATCGGTTGATTCAACAACAGAAAGCACATTTATTGGTGAGTGGCGAGCAATTTCTCAAAGAAATGAATTGGTTAGAAAGTCAACAAGCAACTACATTTCAGCGCAGTTGTTTTGTCGATTTATCGGAAGAAGAACAAGTAGTTTGTAATTTATTAAGTCGCACACAGGGTGAACACATCGATGTCTTAGCGATCCACACAAAAACACCTATTTCAAAAATGAATGTCTTGTTGTTTCATTTAGAAATGAAAGGCGTGATTCAAGCGTTGCCGGGAAAAAAATACCAATTGATATAAAAAAAGGCCGTTCAATTTGAACAGCCTTTCGAATATAATTAGGTCAATTATTTTAATTGATTTGGATCATTTTTTGCATTTTCGTTGAATTTCTTTTGCCAGTTTAACCAGTAAAATAAACCAACAAAACCAAGAACAATTAGTGAATAATTGAAAATATTACCTACATTTTCATAAAAACCAAATGTCCAATTTAAAAAATCACTTATTGCGTAAAATACCTTTGTTGAGCTCATCGTCATTAATTTTAATGGTACAAAGGAACTAAAAAATTTTATAAAAAATCAATTTTACGCTGAAAAAATCAGTCGGCTGGTTCAATATGAATTAAAACATGCCCAATTTGAGGTATTTTTTCTTTCAATGCATCTTTCAATGCGTGGGACAAATCGTGTCCTTGTTTCACTGAAATCGTTCCGTCAACAATCGCATGTAAATCAACATGATACTGCATTCCCGCTTTGCGAATAAAGCATTTTTCTGTTGCAATGATTCCATCAACATCCAACGCGACTGATCGAATGGATTCAATGACATCATCGTACACATGTTCATCCATAATTTCTCCCAAAGCGGGTCTAAAAATCAAATAACTGTTATACAAAATAAATCCTGATGCAAACAATGCCGCCCAATCATCAGCTGATTCGTAGCCCTTACCTAGGAATAACGCAATTGAAATTCCAATAAATGCGGCAATGGAAGTAATGGCGTCACTTCTATGGTGCCAAGCATCTGCTTTTAAAGAAGAACTGTTGGTGATTTTACTTTGCTGGATAACGATTCGATAGGAAATCTCTTTCCAAATGATAATTCCTCCCAATACATATAAGGTAAAAGGTCGTGGTAATTGATGCGGTGTTTGTATATTGATAATGCTTTCGTGTGCAATATAAACGGCTGAAAAAATTAAAAAACCTACGACTAAAAAGGTGATCAGTGGTTCTATGCGTCCATGTCCATATGGATGATTTTCATCCGCTGGGCGTTTTGCATAATTTAAGCCAAATAAAACTAAAAACGAGGCGAAAATATCAGCTGTAGACTCAATCGCATCTGCAATTAGCGCATAAGAATTTCCAAAAAAACCAGCAAACCATTTTAAGATTGCCAAAACCGTATTTCCGATGATACTGAAATAGGTTGCTTTTATCGCTTTTTGAGTATCTGCAGTTAATTTCATTCAGAAACAGCTGTTCTGTCAATTTTTTCGACAGCTTGTGTTAGTTCGATAAAATCTTCAACAGACAATCGCTCTGGACGCAAGGTTAAAAATGGATGGTCAAAGTTGGTGCCTCCAATTAATTGTTTGATTGAATTCCGAATTGTTTTTCTGCGTTGGTTGAAACTCATTTTAACCACTTGTATGAATAATTTCTCATTACAAGGAAAAGTTTCGCGTGAATTTCTTGTGCAACGAATCACACCTGATTTAACTTTTGGAGGCGGATTAAAAACATGCTCATCAACCGTGAAACAGTATTCAATATCATAAAATGCTTGCAATAAAACACTCATAATACCATACGTTTTTGTGCCGGGTTTTTCTGCAACGCGTTCCGCCACTTCTTTTTGAAACATTCCCATTATTTCAGGAATTTGATTTCTATGATCCAAGCATTTAAAAAGTATTTGCGTCGAAATATTGTACGGGAAATTTCCAACGACTCCAAATGGCTCGTCGCCCATAATTTTCTTCAGGTCCATTTTTAAAAAATCGGCCTCAATGATTTTATCTTTTAATTTAGGGTAATGGTTGTTTAGGTATGCAATTGAATCGCGGTCAATGTCCATTACATACAAATCGAGTTCTTCTCGTTGCAATAAAAAGTCAGTCAATGCACCCATTCCAGGACCAATTTCCAGCACTTTTGAGCAGCCGTTGTGATTGCGGTATTGTGCGGCGATTTTCTGACAAATATTTTTATCCGTTAAGAAATGTTGACCTAAGTGTTTTTTAGCTTTAACTGCCATTATTTAAATTCTTCGATTAATGAAAGGGTTGTGCGAAATGCGGCAAATTTACCTTGATAACGCGCTGCATGATCCTTTTGCAACAAAGGTGCGTGAATTTTTTGGTATTCATCCATTTTATCTTGACTAGGCGATAAATACATTACAGCATACGTCATTCCGCCTTCTTCTTCACCATGCACTCTTGAAATTCTACTTTCGATAAAACAGCCTGTTGCCATTACATCAGGAATATGATTTGTTCGCATCCAGGCCAACCAATCTTCCGCAATATGCGGGTCGATACTAACTGTAACATTGTATAAAATCATGGTATAAAGATAGGAAATAGTAGAGTAATTTCGTTCAGAATCGCTTTGAAATTACGCGAATTCAACGAATTCAAGGATTCTTCAGTTAAAAATTCCTATTTTTGCAAAAAATATTCGCTATGTTAATGTCCATGACAGGCTTCGGTAAAATTACTGGGAGTTTTGAAAGTAAAAAAGTATCGATTGAAATTCGTTCATTGAACAGTAAGTCATTGGATTTAAATGTCCGAATTGCATCGAATTACAGAGAATTAGAGTCTGAAATTCGAAAAATTGTTGGCGAAGAATTAGACCGCGGTAAAATCGATGTTTACATTAATTTAGACAGCACAGGCGACACAAAAAATTTCACCTTAAATAAAGATTTAGCTAAAGCTTATTTCGAAGATTTGAAAGAAGTAAACGCTTTAATCAATGGCAAAACAGAAGATTATTTATCGCTGATTTTGCGCATGCCAGACATTTATAATAATGAACGTGAAGAGCTTTCAACGGAAGAGAAAACGTGGTTATTGGCACTGATGCGCGAAGCCTGTGGAAAGCTGAATGAATTTAGACGCCAAGAAGGCGATGCTTTGGTGCAAGAATTTACGTTGCGAATCGAAGACATTCGTCGTTTATTATTGGAGGTTCCTAAGTATGAAGCAGAGCGTTTAGAAGTTGTAAGAGACAGAATGCGCAAAGGATTAGAAGAATTGGAAAACGGTCAACACGATCAAAATCGTTTGGAGCAAGAAATGATTTTTTACATCGAGAAATTAGATGTTTCGGAAGAAAAAATGCGTTTGATGAACCACCTTGATTATTATATACAAACAATGAAGGTGCCGATGTCGGGTAAAAAATTAGGATTTATTTCACAAGAAATCGGTCGAGAAATTAACACATTAGGAAGTAAAAGTAACCACGCTGAAATGCAAAAATTAGTTGTGGACATGAAAGATAACCTTGAAAAAATCAAGGAACAAATTCTTAACACGCTATAAATTAGTTCCGTCATGAATGAATCAGGAAAATGCATTATTTTTTCAGCGCCTTCTGGAGCAGGGAAAACAACTATTGTTCATGCATTGTTAGACGCAAATATTGGCTTAGAATTTTCTATTTCAGCATGTAGCAGAGCTCCTAGATCAAATGAAACGGATGGAAAAGACTATTATTTTTTAGGGCTTGAAGGATTTAAACAAAAACTTGATGAAGACGCTTTTTTCGAATGGCAAGAAGTTTATACAGATAACTTTTATGGAACACTAAAATCAGAAATTGAACGTATTTGGTCGCACAATAAAACTGTTATTTTTGATGTTGATGTTATTGGCGGATTAAATTTAAAGCGGATGTTAGGCGATCAAGCATTGGCGATTTTTGTGCAGCCACCGAGTTACGAAGAATTGGAAAACCGTTTGCGTTATCGAAGCACAGAAACAGAAGATAAAATTCAACAACGCATGAAAAAGGCGCATCAAGAATTAGCAAGTGCCAAAGAATTTGATATTATTTTAGTGAACGATCAATTAGATCAAGCTATAGCAAAAGCGAAAGACATGGTTATTTCGTTTATAAAACAATGAAAATAGGACTTTACTTCGGGACATTTAACCCCATTCATGTGGGACATTTGGTGATTGCTAATTACATGGCAGATTTCACTGAATTAGATCAAGTATGGTTAGTTGTTTCACCGCAAAACCCTTTAAAAGATAAAGCGAGTTTATTGAGTGATTTACACCGTTTAGCCTTGGTGAAAGTTGCTATTGATGATAATCCAAAATTGAGAGCTTCAGATATTGAATTTACCTTACCAAAACCAAGTTATACTGCTACAACATTAGCCTATTTAAAAGAACAGTATCCGCAACATGAATTTGCAATAATTATGGGGGAAGATAATTTGAGAACCCTTCACAAATGGCATAATTACGAGCAAATTTTAAAAAATCATACCTTGTATGTTTACCCGCGTTTGCTGACGATACAAGAAGAACAAGAAGTGGGAACGATCAATAGCCATATTTCAAATGATTTTTCCAATGAAGGCAACGTTATCATTTGTGAGGATGCGCCAGTCATGAAAGTGTCCGCAAGTTTTGTTCGAAATGCAATAAAAGAAGGAAAAGATGTGCGTTATTTATTAACCGAACCTGTTCATCGCTACATCAATGAAATGAATTTTTACAAGAAATAATGGCAGCACCTGAATTAAAGCTTTCGGATTTTCAAGCGGTTATTTTTGACATGGACGGCGTTCTAATTGATTCTGAGCCCTTGTGGAAAATTGCAATGGAGGAGGTTTTTCATGCTATTGGGTCTAAATTAACGAAGCAAGATTTTCAAAAAACGGTTGGTTTGCGTCTGGATGAGGTGATTCATTTTTGGTTTCACCACGAAGGTTGGAAAAATTGTACGCCTCAAGAAATTGAAGCGGCAATTGTAACTAAAATGTGTGACTTAATTTCAGAAACTGGTTGCCCATTGCCCGGCGTTTTAGCAACATTAGAATACATAAAATCTCAAGGAGTAAAAATTGGCTTAGCAACTTCATCCTACCGAATTCTCATTGAAACGGTTTTAACGCAATTGAACATACATTCCTATTTCGATTTTACCCATTCTGCAGAAAACGAAGCGTTTGGTAAACCTCACCCAGCGGTTTATTTATCCGTTGCAAATCATTTTAAAATTGAACCAACAAAATGCTTGGTGATTGAAGATTCATTGAATGGAATTATTTCTGGTAAAGCGGCAAAAATGAAGGTGGTTTGCATCCCTGAAAAAACACATCATCCAGAGCCAAAATTGATCCTTGCCGACTACCAATTTGATGATATGGAGAAATTTTTAATGGCAATAAAATAGGCTATAACTGTAACTAGATGTTTACCAGTAAAATAGCCTTATTTATATGAAATCTAAATAAGCTTTTTTGACATTTATATGACAATTCTTCCTCTAGAAGTTTGCAAATTTGCAGTCAATTAATAAAAACGTGTTAGACTCTTTTCACATTATTGCATTTACGCACCGAAACATTGAAATCAATGAAGTTGGTTTATTGCATATTGAAGAAGAAAACCAAGCAGAGCGTTTAATGTTATTGAAAAAAGAATTGCAATTAGATGAGTTGCTTTTCTTATCGACGTGTAACCGGGTTGAATTTCATTTCTGCAGTAAAAATAAGTTTGATTTTACAACTGTTTTACGTTTTTTCAAAACACTTTATCCAGATTTTACAACTGAGAAGCATTTAAATTATGCTGAAAAAGGATCTTTTTTCAAAGGAATTGACGCGGTTGAGCACATTCTTTCTGTAGCTTCTTCGATTGATTCGATGGTAATTGGTGAAAGAGAAATTATTACACAAGTTCGCCAAGCATTTGATAATTCTAAAAAGCTCAAATTAACAGGTGATTTTATTCGATTAGTGATTCGACACACCATAGAAACGGCCAAACGCGTTTATACTGAAACAAGTATTGCAACAAAACCAGTTTCAGTTGTTTCGCTTGCTTACCACAAATTACGCGACATGAATATCCCGTTGGATGCTCGTTTCTTAATCATTGGTGCGGGCGTTACGAATACAAACATGAGTCGCTTTTTGCGGAAACATAAATTTAAAAACTTTGTCGTTTTTAATCGCACACTTGAAAAAGCGGATGCGTTAGCAAAGGATTTGAATGGGCGTGCATTTGGATTAAATGAATTAAGTAATTATTCCGAAGGTTTTGATGTTATTATTGCTTGTACAGGCGCTGATACACACGTTATTTCACCTGAGTTATACCAGCAATTATTGCAAGGTGAAAACAGTCGAAAAGTAGTAATTGATATTGCTTTACCACAAGATTTACATCCCCAAATTGTGATTGATCATCCGGTAACGCATATTTCTATTGATGTATTACAAAAAATTTCAACAGCTAATTTAAAAGAACGCTCGAAGGAAATTCAACATGTTGAAGAGATCATTGCTGAAGCATTATTTGAATTTAATCATATTCAAAAAGTTCGAAATGTTGAATTAGCGATGCGCGAAGTTCCCAAAAAAGTCAAGGAAATTAAAGCCATAGCAATTAACGAAGTTTTTAAACATGAATTAGCTGAGTTGGATGAACATTCAAAAGAAGTGTTAGATAAAGTAATCGATTACATGGAAAAGAAATACATGAGTGTTCCAATGTTAATGGCAAAAGAAATTTTATTAAAAAAATAAGTATGCAACACATTCGAATTGGATCTAGAGGAAGTGATTTGGCACTATGGCAAGCCAATCATGTTAAAAATCAATTGGAAACGTTAGGATGTACTGTTGCTATTACAATTATTATTACCCAAGGAGATGCAATTCAAGATTTAAGCTTCGATAAATTAGAAGGGAAAGGATTTTTTACCAAAGAAATAGAACAAGCTTTATTAAATAATACGATTGATTTAGCTGTTCATTCACATAAAGATTTGGAGACAAATCAACCAGTTGGTTTACAAATTGCATGTGTTTCAGAGCGTGAAAATCCAGCAGATATGCTATTAATTGCGAAACATGCTGTGGATGCTTCTCAAAAATGGAATTTGAAAGAATCGGCTATCGTTGGCACTTCTTCAGCACGAAGAAAATCGCAAGTGATTGCTTACAGAGACGATGTTGCAATCAAAGATTTAAGAGGAAATGTTCCAACACGCATCCAAAAATTAAGAGACGGACATTACGACGCTATTTTATTAGCAAAAGCAGGTGTCGATCGCTTGAAAATTGATTTATCTGAATTTGAAGAAGTGGTGTTGGATCCAACAGAGTTTGTTCCTGCTCCCGCACAAGGAGTTTTGGCCTTGCAAATTCGCGAAGCGGACACAACTTTATTTGATGTATTGCAAAAAATAAATCATCCTGAAGTTCAAAAGCGCATTGCTGTAGAACGCAAAGTATTGAACTTAATGCAAGGCGGCTGTCAATTGCCTTTAGGTGTTTATTGCAACGAAGCAGAAACAGTGTACGTTTCATATACCGCAGATTGGGAAAATGGCGCAGCATGGTATGAATACAGCGCAGATGATTTAACTGACTTAGCGGAAATCATTGCCGAAGATCTTCTTGAACAAGAATAAGACGGTGAAAAAGTCGATTTTTATATCGAAATCTTTAACTGATTTACCAGTGCTTTCAGCTTTCTGTGCCGCTAATAATTGTTCACTTTTTGCGCAATCATTAATTCAATTTTTCCCAATTAAAGCGACTATTTCATCCACTTTTGATGTTGTTTTTTTTAGCAGTATTCGCGCTGCATCCTTTTTTTTAGAACTGCATCAACTGCCAGAAAATTGTCAGATTGCTTGTATCGGTGAAACGACGGCTAAAAAAATAAATGCATTAGGATTTGGGGTTTCTTTTATTGGTGAAAACGCGGGAAATCCATTACATGTCGCAGAAATATTTAAAATGTGGTTAGGAGAAAGACGCGTTTTGTTTCCGCTTTCCAACGTTTCGAAAAGAACGATTGTTGAACAAATTCCACCACATCAACGTTGCGAAGTTATCATTTATGAAACGCGTGCATTGCCACTAATCATTGAAGAGTCTGATTGGCTGGTTTTTACAAGTCCATCAAATGTTGAAAGTTATTTTTCACTTAACACGCTAAACGAAAGCAAAATTATTGCTTGGGGCTCCACGACAGAAAAAGCACTAAAAGAAAAGGGCTATTCAGTAGAATACACCCTTTCAGAAGCAAATGAAAAAAATCTGGTTGCTTATTTTAACGAAAAATTAGTCCTTTAAAAAGCGAATAGCTGTTGAAGTAGTATCACGTGAGCATTTTAACAAATATATTCCTTTTGTTAATTCAGCACAATTAATGTCCATTGTTGAAGCTCCATTTCCTTTTTGTGACATTAACAACTCACCAGCAATTGAATAAATTGCAATTTCATCGGTTGAATTTAAGCCATTAACGGTTAGATTTTCTTGAACAGGATTTGGAACAAGTGTTAGGTATCCTTCAGAATTATCTTCAATTCCAGCTGTTCCAACTACAATTCGATAACCTGAAAACACATAAGGAGTAGGAATAATTACACCAAATCCAATATTAATGTTTCCAGTTACTTCAATTGTTACAGGATAAATCCCAAGTATTGTTGGTGTTCCAGATATTTGAGCACAACCTGTTGAGCCACCATTAAATGTACAGTTTGAATTGTTACATGCGTATGATAAGCCAGCTGGCAAACCAGTTACATTGTTTACAACAAAGTTTTGAATTGTTCCCGTTGTAAGCAATGGGTTAACGTCAGATGCGTTTAATGGCACTTTAAAATTTAGAGTTGCCGTGTAAGGCACATTTGCCGCAGCGCCAGGTAAATTTTGAGTTGTATCTGGCCAAGCACCAAAGCTCGAATCAGCAAAGTTTGCACCCGGGATACATTGTGCAAATGAAATTGTTGCAACAACTGCAAACAATAAAGAGAGTATAAATTTTTTCATAGCTTAATTTTTAAGCTCAAATATAATTAATTTCAGTTAAGGTGAATACGGTGGTTATTTTTAAATAATAATTTTGAGCCAATTTCTTTATATACGTTCAAGTTAGCATCTTGAATGAATACATCATCTATTCTTATATGTCGCCCGTATTTTTTAGATGTTAACAACATGATTTCGTAAGATAATGTTGGGTCCTCATGCTGTAATTCAATCGAAATATACGTCCATTTTCCATTTATTTCATGACTTTCTGATGGAAATACATGTTGCGGTAACCAAGTGCGTGTTCCATTTTTATCAATTGATTCAATGTAAAAATCGCCCTGTGTGCAATCTTGTCCTTGATTGGGGCCAGCGTTATACATCCAACACGAAATGGTATATGAATGATGAGGTGTTAAATGCGCACCATTAATTTTCGCAAGAACATTGTAATCATTTGGTTTGGCTCTAAAATAGTTTCTTTTTGCATTTAAAAAGGGAGTATTTGGGTCAGAAAACCCAATGAATTTAAAGTATGCGCTAGTGTCTGAAACTAAAAACCCATTTTTTTCAACGAAATTATCTTTAAGTTGTTGGAAGCGTTTCCATTCTTTTTTCGCCGAGTTTTCAATTAAATCATCGTAATCAAGTGTTAAAAGGGCGAATGCTTTTCCTTTAACGAGTAAACGACATTTTTTATAGATTTTATATGCTTTTTCGGATAAATGATCATGGGTATAAAGCACTAAAAATGATTTTTTTGATGGTAAGTGTTTTTGAATTTCCTTTTCATAAAAATCGGAAGCTAACAATTGCATGCTTTTTTTGCTTTCACCAATGGAGATGCGCGTTAAATAACTTTCAAAAAGGGGCAATTGTAATTGTTGCGCTGCAATAAACGACCATTTGTAGAGTTTATCTGTGCCATTAATTCCTAAATTATCTGAACCAAAACTATAGAAAGGCAAGGTCAATATTGCTTGATACTGTTGTTTTTGAATCGTTGAAAAAAGTCTTATTTCATTATCCGTAGAAAACACATTCTCTTTTTTGGATAACATCATAGCTTTTTCTACAAACGGATCATGCCCTTCAAAGAAGAGTAAAAAAGGGAAAATAAATCCTATAAAATATGCAGTTTTTAATTTTTGAATCCCGACAAAATGTGTGTATAATTTTCCACCAACAATAATAAACAGAAGTGTAGCAACAAAATAGAACGGCCATGTGAATCTTCCGATTGCTCTAAATTGTTTTACAATTGCTAATTTCTCTAATAAATCATCGTACCCAAATCTAAATGGAATAAAGAGCGCAAAAAGTAATAACACTACTGAACTTACCAATAAAAAACTGAAGCTATTTGGAATGAACTTTTGGTGTGATTTTTTGGGAGTCAGTTTTATATATATAAAACGAATCAAGAGGCTTATAAGTAAAATGGTTGTTCCTAAACCAATGTAAGCTCTGCCCTCCCATGGTTGATCGATCCCTTCCAAAAAGGGAAAAACACGGATCATGTTTTCTGTTATGTAAGGAATAAAAACGGTGCTTAGTTCAGCATGATTTTCGTAAATACCCCACGGATTTGTTGTGCGACCAACATGTATATCTGTTAGTTTGACACAACTATAAAAAAGTAAAAGTGGCAAAATACCGCTTAAAAAAAGCCACATTGAATGCTGATACGTTCCTTTTTTTATAAGTTGTTTTAGAAATAAAGTCAATGCCATTAGTAGGACAAGTCCCGAACAAATGATTCCTAAATAAGCATGTGTCATAAAAAAAACGAGGCAAATTAATCCAATAATCAATCCATTTTTCAAGCAATTTATTTTTTCAGAATATAGGATTACAAAATAAATGATCATAGGAATTGCACAACTATAAGCTAAGGCATAATGGCCAGCTAATCGACCATTTTGTGGGCTCAATAAAGTAATGGCAAAAGCACCGAACAAGGCAATTGTAGGATGAATGGAAAAGTGCCGGATAATCTTATAAAGAAATAGAACTGTTACTACCAATGAACCTAGTAAAAGAATGTTTAAAATTCCAACGCCATAAAAATTTATAGAAGGGAAAATATAGCCGATGGATTTAATGATAACGGCTAAAAGTGGGTGACCATCAGTATAGAAAATACTTTCTCCAAATGGGTAATTCATCCCTTCAAAATTTGTCCAAGAATGATTGTTTTGAATGTAATATGTGAATGTAAAGTAGTTTTTCAGTCCATCGCCAGAATTGCCAAATAAATAGGAATTTGGATGGAGAAGAATCGGATAAAATAAGTAAAGAAAAAATCCTATCATTGTTATTAATAACAAATAAAAGGAGTTATTTTTTTTAGAGTGTTCTGGGTTGATCACTCTAATTCTTTTAGAATTTTTTGAACGTCTTCTTCTGTATTGTGCAATTTGTTTTTGCAAATTTGAATCAGTTCGGATGCGCGTTTTACTTTTGCAGCTAATAGGTCAACGGAAATTTCACCATCTTCCATTTCACGCACAATTGCTTGTAACTCTTCAAAAGCGATAGTATAACTTGTTTCTGCCATTAGAATCGAGCGCTTATCCCTAAATTTAATACAGAACCACTGCCAATTCCGAATTCTCCAAATGCCCCGATGTTTTTAGTAAATACAGCTCTAAAACCAACAAAAATTCTTCCTGCGAACGGATCCGTTATTTTGTCTAAAAAACGGATAGGAAAGAAAACAGAATTTAATTCATCTGGCTCATTTTGTGGATTAACTCTTGAAATATTTGTGATTCCAAGTCCAGCTCCTAAATACATGTCAAATTTTTCACGTTGAATTGGATGGTAATAAAAACGCCCTAAATAACGTGTTTTTGTTTGCGAATAAGTCGTGATTGAATTATTCATAGTGTCTTCTAAACTAAAACCAGCTTGTTCGTAATTATAATCAATACCAATTCCGATATTGTATGTAAGCATGTATTCCATTTTGAAACCTAATTCAACAGGCATACTTTTATTGGTATATATTAAATTAGAATAATCGTTTTTATTTTCTTGCTCAAAAATTGTCGCTGCTGCGTTAGTAATTCCAATATAAGGCTCAAAAATAAAATTTCCTTTTCGATCTTCTTCATCGAAATCCTCTTGGCTAAATACAGACAAACTTACGGCTGTAATTAAAAATAATAAAACAAATTTTTTCATAATCAAACAATTATAATTAAATACTAAAATTAAGAATATTTTCACAAAAATACGTTTTCATTCAACATTTTCAATGGTTGAATTGATATTAAAATCAAATAGCTCAGTTTCTATATTCATGCCATTTTTTAATGCTTCTTTATTTGAAATCACGTTGCCTTCAAATCGCGTAATACTGTATCCGCGTTTTAAAATGTTTTTCGGATCTAAAATTGACACGTGTTTTTCTACAACTTGAATACGTTGTGCTGCTTGTTCTGTTATGCGCGTTATTTTTTTTGGCAATGAAGCCGCAAGGTCACTTATTTTTTCACGGTTCAATTTCAGGTTGCGTAAACTTACATTTTGTAGTGTTTTTTGTAAATAGATAAAGTGTTCTTGCTGTAAATTAAAAGTATTGTTATAATTATTTTTAAGCGCTATTTGAGCAGTTGAAACCTTGTTTTTTTCGTGATTTAAAAAAATTGTTGCACTGTTTTTGAAATGTTTAATTTCTGTTTTAAAAGCGTGTTTGGTAGCGTCCAATAAATTTTTTGAGTACGTGAATAGCAACTTTTTTGCTTCTTGAACGGGCACAGAAAATTCGTGGAATGCTTGGAGTAAAAAATCTGCTAATTCTGTTGGCGTAATCGCATTTCGAAAGGCAACTAATTCTGCTACGGTCATGTTGGTTGAATGACCAATCCCTGTTAAAATTGGCAAACTGCTGTTTGTAATCGCTTTACAAAGCTCATAATTATTGTAACACGATAGTCCAACTTCTCCGCCACCACCGCGCACAATAACAATCACATCAAAATGATCTTTCACCTTCTCGATGTTATTCAATTGTTGAATAATCGACGATACTGCAACATCTCCTTGCAAATAAGCGGGAAATAAGTGTGTGTAAAATGCGTAATTCCAGGCATTATTATTGAGAACTTTCATAAAATCAGAAAGACCTTTGCTGGTATCTGCCGAAATAATCGCAATTCTTTGCGGCAACAATGGAAATGCAAGTGCTTGATTTTTATTTAAAACGCCTTCTTGGTGTAATTTTTTTAAGGTTTCTTCCCGCTCTCGTTGCAATTCGCCTAAAGCGTAATTTGGATCAATATCTGTTATTTGTAAACTCAAGCCAAATGTTTCGTGGAATGAAATGCGGACTTGCAATAAAAGTGTTGTGCCTTCTTTTAACGGTTCTTTTACAACCGTCATAAATTGGTGATTGATCCGGTGCAATTGTTGTTTCCAAATAGATCCCGTAATCTGTGCAACAATTTTACCCGCTTCTTTTTGAACCAACTCCGGAAAGGCGTGACCGCTGGGATATAAATTTAATTTATGCATTTCAGCTTTTACCCAATAGGCTTGCTGGTATCGATCCTCTAAGGTTTTTCGAATGGAGGAAACGACTTGCTTCAAGGTAAATATTTGGCGATCTTCTGACACGGAGGATGAAGTTAATAAAAATTTAGAAGCGAATCCTACTTAAAACGAAATGCTCCGTATCTTTGTCTAAAAAAGTTGAAAATGGAAAACATACACACCTATAATTTTGAAGGAAAACGCGCATTAATCCGTGTTGATTTCAATGTTCCACTAGATAAAGAAACAGGTAAAATTTCGGACGATACACGCATTCGTGCTGCAGCGCCAACAATTTTACACGTGTTAAAAAATGGAGGAAGTGTAGTGCTTATGTCGCATTTTGGACGACCAAAAAACGGCCCAGAAGCTGCTTTTTCATTGCAACAAATTGTTGCGCATACGGCAGAAGTTTTAGGCACAACCGTTCATTTTGTAGCTGATTGTATCGGTGAAAAAGCCTTAACAGCAAGTCAAAACTTGAAAGCTGGAGAAGTATTGCTATTGGAAAATGTGCGTTTTTATCCGGAAGAGACAGCTGGAGACATCAACTTTGCGAAAGCCTTGGCACAAAACGGGAATGTTTATATCAATGATGCTTTTGGAACGGCACACAGAGCGCACGCAAGTACCGCCGTGATTGCTCAATTTTTTCCAAACGATAAACTTTTTGGTTTTTTAATTGAAGCAGAAATCAAAAGTGTTGACAAAGTATTAAATAGCACGGAAAAACCATTGACAGCAATCGTTGGTGGGGCAAAAGTATCTTCAAAAATTGCTATAATACAACAATTGTTAAACAAAGTTGACAACCTTATTGTCGGCGGTGGTATGGCGTTTACCTTTGTGAAAGCAATGGGGGGCGAAGTTGGGAACTCGTTGATTGAAGATGATTTTTTATCTATGGCAAAAACGATCATTCAAGAAGCAAAAGTCAAAGGGGTGAATTTATACATTCCAACGGATGCGGTTATTGCTGACAAATTTGACAATGAAGCCAACCGAAAAGTGTGTAACATTGGAGAAATTCCAGCAGGTTGGATGGGCTTAGATTGTGGTCCAGCGTCTTCATTGGCGTGTCAACAGATTATCGCTGCTTCAAAGTTGATCTTGTGGAATGGACCAATGGGTGTTTTTGAAATGGAAAACTTTCAACAAGGAACAAAAGACATTGCTTATGCCATTGTTGAGGCGACAGAAAAAGGCGCTTTTTCATTAATCGGCGGCGGCGATTCTGTAGCTGCAATCAACAAATTTCATTTAGCGGATAAAGTTTCCTATGTTTCAACAGGCGGTGGCGCAATGCTAGAATATTTGGAAGGAATTGAGTTGCCAGGAATTAAGGCAATTTTGGAGGATTGAATATTAGAAACTAAATAAAAAAGGGACAGTTTAGTCCCTTTTTTTATTGAATTTACCGCGGAGAAAATGTTTTCCCATTGATGTCTTCATTGCCCTCTTTGAAGAATTTTTCTTTCAAAACGCCGCCTTTTTTATCATAGATCACAAAGCGTCCATCTTTCACGCCGTTTTTAAATTCCATTTCTTGTAGAAGTTTGCCACGCTTATCGTATTGTTTCATGGCACCATTGAGCTTGCCATTTTTGTAATTCGATACAACAGCCGGAATTCTTCCACCTGGGTAATAAGCGGTCCATTCTCCATCTTTTTCTCCGTCTTTGTAAGTACCCGTTTCTGTTAATTGGTAATCTTTTGCAGAAAATGAAGCGGCGTATCCATCTTTTATACTTTCATATAACACACGGTCTTTCGCAAAGCCATAATCAATTTGTGATTTGATTTTTACCAATTTAAACGTTGTAATTTCTTTGGGCTTTCCATTTTCATAATAATCCACCCACGTTTTTACTTTGAAGTTTTTATCATAAAATCCTGTCAATTTTATTTTTCCAGTTGGGTAATTAGAAAGCCATTGCCCATCCATTTCCCCTTTTTTGAAGGTGGTTTTATTTTTCACGATATTGTTTTCCCAATAATTGATCCATTCACCTTCTTCTTTTCCTGCAACATAAACGCCACTCATCAAAAGATCGCCGTTTTCATACCAGGTTGTCCATTGTCCGTCTTTTTCGTCCGATTTAAACGTTCCTTCTTTAAATTTTTCGCCGTTTTTATACCAATACACCCAAAGTCCGTCTTTTTTTCCTGCTTTGTAATTCGCTTCATAAGACAATTCACCTGTTGGATGCCAATATTTCCAACTTCCATCTTGTAAATCTTCTACAAACGAACCTTCCATATCGGGCGTTCCTTTGTTAGTAAACCAAGACCATTTGTCTGTTTTTAAGCCGTTTTTGTAGTGACCTTGTACATTGAGTTGGGCATTGTCATAATAGTAAAAATATGGACCATTTAAAACGCCATTTTTGTAGGTGCTAATTTTTTCTGTTTTACCCGTGTAATAGGCGAATGTCCACGTACTATCTTTTTCACCATTTTTGAAAAAACCAGTTAATGTTGGATAACCATAAACGCTTCGTTCTTCAAAAGCGCCATTTTTCAGCCCATTTTTGTAGCGGTACCATTCTTTTAATTGTCCAGTTGTATAGAAACTTTTCAGTTCGCCATTGCCATTGATGATTGTTTGTGTATGTGCAGCATCTGCTAACCAAAACGACCGCATTTCAGGTTCTTTTTCGGAATAATAGCTTACAGATTTTTCTTTACCTGTTGAATAAAACTCCTTCCATTCACCAATTTTTTGGTCTAATTTATACGCGCCTTGCAGGGTTAATTTCCCCATTTCATTCCATTCTCTATAACTACTGTCTTGTTGGTCAAGTTTAAAGTAACCTTCTTGTTTTAATTTTTTTGAAGGGTGGTATAATACAACTTTTCCGTTTAATTTATCCCGGTAATAATTGCGTTCTTCTTCTAATTGTCCCAAACGATTGTAGTAAAGCCATTGGCCATGTTTTTCAGTTGTAACACTTAATTCATCTTGAAAATAAGCGCCACTAGCTTGCAATTGTGTTTTCTTAAAATCCCAATAAAGGGTTTCTTTTTTTGTTAAATTTTCGGGATTGATTGTTTGCGCTAAGCTAAAAAACGAAACAAAAATCAGGAGTGAAGTAATTATTTTTTGCATAAAATAGTTTAAGTCTGTAAACGTAAAAAAGGTGATTTGTTACATTTTTAAGAGTTCTTTCAAGATCAAAACTATCCCAAAACCTAAAAATACGAAACCGATGAATTGATTCATTCTTTTCAAGACACTCTCTGTAACTAAGGGGCGTAATTTTTTCGCGCCAAGAATTTTTAATAAGTCGAAAGAGAAGAATGAAAGCAGTAAAATGCCAATATAAATAAATGTTTCTTGTTCGTGGCTACCATCTGGGCTATATGATTTCGCCCCTAAATTGATTACACTAAACCAATAAAAAATCACCAACGGATTAGAAAAATTGAGCAGAAAACCTTTGAGAACCAACATCGCTAAATCACCTTTATTGACAACTGTATTACCAACTTCGTCCACTTTTATTTCCTTCGATTTTTTGAAAAACGTAATTACTCCAAAAATTATAAATAAACTCCCAGCAGCGATTTTGACACGGCCTTGGTGTTCTCCGGATGCGAATGAAGAAACTTCTGCATAAAAAATATAGGCAATTAAAATGTAAAGAATATCACTTAAAATAACGCCAGTGTTGAAAGCTAGCGCTGCTTTTGCCCCTCTACGAATACTTGTTTCCAACAAAATAAAAAAGACAGGACCTATCATGATGCTCAAGACAAATCCAGTAATAATTCCTTTTATAATTAGTTCTACCAAAGCTTCTTTTTTTGTAACACAAATTTAAGGTTTCAACCCGATAATATGCTAATATTTTAACTTACTACTCAAATATCAGAAAAATTATTGATGTTTTCCAATAAAAAAGCAAAATATTTCGGAAGATGTTTAACTTTGTGAAAGAAATGAATTCGTTTTGTTTTTTGTAGGATTATGCCGACTAAAGAATTGAACGAGGAAGAGTGTTAAAAGTTTACAAAACATATATGAAATTAGCGACAGCAAACAGCAAGTTAGATGAAATCATCACTTTAGTTGAAAAAAAAGGAGTTACAGCAGCTAAATTAATTGCCAACTTAAAGGAATTAAGAGAATTAGCATTGAAAGAACAAGATCCTTTGGTAACAAAAGTTTTACGTTTAACTTATGAATACTTAGCTGAACACGAAAATTTTGAAGTAGCAGCTCAGTACGATGAAGATGAAGAAGGGAATGAATACCCAATCGAAATCGAAGCGAAAGAAAATTTGTTATACTTATTGAACTTGTTGAAAAAGGCAGATCATAAAATCAACCGTGAAGAGATTAAAGATTACAGAACAGCATTGAAATTAGATTTATATTAATTCATTGCATACTTATACAAATTAAAAAAGCACCTATATTTAGGTGCTTTTTTTGTTGCTAGCTAATTAATTTTTATTCGCAGTAAGCACAAAACGACACAAAGAAATCATTCCCAATATGCTCAAATGGTTTTTCAACTTCGTATAAATCCGCAAAAACTTCTTCAATAAATGCTGGAAATAAATCCACGATTTCTTGCAATGTTTTTTCTTGGCTTTTTAAAACCAGTGGACTTTCAGAAATATTTACCATTGAATAAATAGCGGCTTCCGTTGGCAAAACACCAAATTGTTGTTGGTATAAATAACTGTACCATGTTAATTGAACCAAGTGTTTTTTACTACTAAAGGCATGTATTAATCCGTTGTCTGTTTTTTTTGGAAACTTGACATCTTCTTCTTTGGATTTCCCCGATTTGTAATCAATGATTCGAATTTTGTTTCCAATCGAGTCTACGCGATCAATGACACCTTTTAAACGAATTGTTTTCGGTTGACCAAGTACATTAATTGTTAACGGAACTTCCATCGTAGCCTCTATAAACTCAATGAAAACAGGCTCTTTTTGTTGCGCAACAAATGCTTTTTCTTTCTCTAAAATTCGTTTGGTTAATTCTAATGCCATTTTATAACTCAACAAGTTTTTCCCGGTTTCGAATGCTTTTACATCCTCATTGAAATGCTCCATGAATTGCGCACGAATCAAATCTTCGTATCGGGTTAGCATGCGTTCGACATCCAAAGGAGTTAAGTTGGACGGTTGAATTGGTTTCAAAACGCCCGCCTTGTCGTGACGCGCAAAAGGTTCAAACAACAATTCCAAAACATTGTGAATAAAACTACCGAACGTGTTGTTTTCGACTTCTTCTTCAATGGTTTTTTCTTCCCCAAAATCTAGCAAGTATTTATAATAATAATTCAACGGACATTTTAAATATGTATTGATTGCTGATGCGGATATCGCCCGTTCAAAAAATGCATCCATTCGGGCAAGGATAGCGGGTGTTTTCTCAACGATTTGGTGAATTTCATTGTCGTTGGATAAATTTGGAATGGTGTAGAATGAACGCTCAATTTTACATGCTGGATTTAACCGAGCCAACTCTAATTCTAATTGTAAAATGTAACGACTTGCCTCGTTGCTTCCAATGTTTTCTTGCGCGCTTGTATACGTAACCCACATATTTTCGCAATGGTGCAACAAACGGTAAAAATGATGTGCAAACAATCCTTGTTTCTCTCTTGGCGAAGGCAACCCTAAGTACTTGCGTAAATCCATTGGAATCATCGTTTGAATCGGATTCGTTGGCGGCATTTTCCCTTCATTTAATCCTAAAACAATGCAATTTTTGAAATCTAATAAACGGGTTTCTAACAATCCCATAATTTGCAATCCGTCTAATGGATTTCCATGGTATGCAATGGATTTTGAACTCCAATGTTGTTGAAACAATTGACGAAAACTCTTCAATGACATATCTGGAAGTCCTTCTTGCACAATGTTGTCAAAGTCTATTAATGCATGATCAAATCCTTGCACAACTGCTTTTTCAAAGCCATCTGTTTGTTGAAGATTACTGTAAATAAGTTGATTGATGGTACGGATCGTTTCAATTGCTATAACCCAATTATTGCTCCAGTTTTGTGTGAATAATTGCAACAGTTGGTGACTAATTCCCGAAAAATTTAAGTTCTTTATGGCAACAAAAATGCGGTTGTTTTGAATTAATTTTTGTTCAATTAATGTAATGTTTTCACGTTCTTCTTCCGACAACAAACAGTTGATAAATGGATGGTTCCAAAATTTTTGTAAGTCGTGAATGTAAATTGCTTCTGTAGAGAACCGTTGTTTATTTTCTTGTATGGTAAACAACAAATCTACCCATGTTCGAATCGCCGTGTTTTTTAAGGGTAAACCAAGGGTGACGTTTGCTTTTTCAATTTTTTGCGGTAAATTTTTAAGTAGGGGGGCGATTAAGCTTTCGTCCGCCAATAGAACTAAGGTATTGGAAAGTTCTTCCTGCGTTAATTTATTGAGTAGCGTTGCGGCAATTTTGACTTGTCCTGTTTGTTGCGCACATTCAATAATTTGAATATTTTTTGCAGCAGTTGAAAGCGAATTTTGAACTACAGGCAATTCTTTCATTTGTAAAGTTGCTTTTAATTCCCGTAAAAATTTTCCCGCTTCATGGTTGATGTCATTGAAATAGTACGTATCAGCATTAATGAGAACATGTCCTCGTCCCATAGTGTGGAGCTGCTGTATAATTTTTAATTCTGCTTTTGACAAGGCATTGAATCCTGCAAATAAAAAGTGCCGTTGTTTATCTTTTTGAAAAACAGTAGCTATGTTTTCTGCAACAAATCGATAAGCTTTGCCCATGTAGCAAACGTTTTCATCGCTTAGTTTTTTGTTTAATCGGGTGTAATAATCTGGCAAACGATCCCAAAATTCCATAAAGCGTTTTTGACCTTCCGTTAGTTCGGTTGAATCAAAACTCCATGCTTCAATCTCTTTGATGTCTGCTAAATTTTTAAAAACTTGTTCAGAAGAAAGCAAGTAACGAT
>CANLIL010000026.1 GCA_947491305.1 Flavobacteriales bacterium
AATTAATTGAAGTTCAACCAACTTCAGGAACTTTACAACTTAATTGCTCCAATTTCCCAAAAGGATTTTATCTTGTTCGATTGACAGATGGCGAAAACCAAGCTGTTAGAAAATTCGTAATTGAATAACTTACTTTAATATTGTAACCTTATAATTTGTTTTAAAATAGTTGACTTTTAGAATCTTTAGGTTTTTTTCTTTGAACCAATCTTGAGGAATTTTTTCTTGTGATGTAAAGTTGAAATCAGCATCAATAACAGCAATTTTCCCTTTCAAATTAATTTTTTTGATATCATTACCATCATTTATTGGATATATACCTAAAGAATTTTCAAGTTTTCTAATAGATGTATTTTTAAAATAATTTTGATTGTAGTGATAAAGAAAAGTTAAATCATAATAGTGAGGCGCAATTACAATCGTTTCAACATGTTGCTTTTTAATAAATTCAGCTAATTCATTTCCATTTCTATCATTGTTTGGTCGAATATCAAATCGTAAGATTACTAACGCGATAAAAAGAAATTGAGCATAATAAGCATAGGTATTGTTTTTCTCAAACAAAAGAGCAATTAAAAAATAAATTGGAATCGTGATGAAAAACAAATAACGGTCTAGAAAAATACTTGCAATTCCACTTTTTGACAGAAAAAATGACAATAAAAATGGAATAAAAGTTAGAATGAATAAGATACTTATTTTGGCTTTGTATTCTTTTAATGTAAGTTGAATGTATTTCGAATTAAATAATAGTAAAAAAAAGATACTTAATCCTAAAAGTAGAAAAACCCATTTATCATTTAAAAATTTATTCAATAAACCATATAATTCAGAATATTCAGCTGTTTTTACCCAAGAAATAGTAGAAGAATAATCATTAAAACGATTAATAAATATAAAAATAACAGGAGAAATTAATAACGAAAAAATTAGGATTGAAATTGAAATGAATCTAATATTAATTGATCTAATAAATAAAGTAAGTAATAAGAATTCACTAACAAATATTGTTATGGAAATATAATGTGTGTAAAAAAGTAGCGTATTAATCAACCCTAGGAATATATAATTAATTAATGTTGGATTATGAAAAGTTCTAAGTAGCAAGTAAATTAACGTGCTAAATTCAAGGACTAAAAGCGAATATGTTCTAGCTTCCAATCCAAAGTATTGATGAAAATCTGAAAAAATAAATAAAATGCAAGCAAAGATTCCAGCTTTTTTTGAAATGAAATTTTTACCAATATTAAATAAAATAGGAATTGTTAAAAGTGAAAAGAGTAAAGATAAACTTCGAGCAGCTACTGGACTTATGCCAAATAATTTTTCCCAAAAATGAAGTATAAAAAAATGTAAAGGAGGATTATTTTCATGTTTAAACAATTGAAAAAGCTCATTTAAATCTAATTGTGCATTGAAAATTGAAAATGGTTCGTCTAAATCAATTGGATTTGAAATGATAAATGGAAGACTAATACATATTTTTATTAAAACTAAAATAAATATTAAATAATTTTTTTTCATTCTTTATTAATTATAATTTTTTTATAAAATTTTGTGTTATTTTTAAAGTAAAAGTTTTATAAAATATCTTCAGTAAAAATAAGACTATTAATAAATAAAAAGATTAAATGTAATATGTTAAATACAATAATAACAATTTTACCATTCAAACGCTTTCTCAGTAAACCATTTTCCTTGAACTCTTAATGTTTGTTCGATGATGTCGCGCACACAATTTTTACCACCATTTTTCGGCGATTGGTAATGTGCTATTGCTTTAATTTCAGGAACAGCATCTTGCGGACAAGCAGCTAATCCTACTGTTTTCATTACTGGATAATCTGGAATATCATCACCCATGTAGGCAATTTCTTTATCTATTAATTGGTGTCGTTCTTTGATATCATTGTAAACAGCCAATTTTGTATGTGACGACAAATGAACTTCAGTAACACCCAAACCTTCCAAACGATCTTTCACATCGTGCGATTTTCCGCCAGTAACGATGAAAATTTTATACCCCATTTTTGAAGCATATTGCAAAGCGTAACCATCTTTTGCATCCATCGAACGAATGACGTCGTTATTGATGAGTAAAATCGACCCATCTGTTAAAACTCCGTCAACGTCGAACATAAACGTTGTAATGTGGTTCAATCGTTCTTTATAGCTTATCATCTTTTTTATACGTTTGTTGAATACTTTTGCTAATTAACAAATAGATTTCTTGTTGCAATCCTTCTTGAAGATCTAAGTGTTTTTGAATAATTTTTTCATCGTTTCTTTTTGCAGGACCTGTTTGAGCGTCATACGGACTTAAGGTTGAGATTTTTGCTACTGTTTCGTGTAACAATGGCATTAAGTAATCCCAATTTAAATGGTTTTCATCACTGATATTTTTTGCAGTGTAAATCATGTGATTGGTAAAATTATTGATCCAAACAGCAGCTAAATGGTACATGCCACGTTCTTTTGAAGAAGCAACCGTTACTTTTGGACTTAATAATTGCGCAAATGCAACTATTTTCTCCGTGAATTCAACACTCGTCCCTTCAATTAAGAACGGAACCGTTGAAAAATCTATTTTTTTAGAACGATTAAAGGATTGCAAAGGGTATAACACGCCACAATTCTCTCGCATAATTGAAGATAATTCAACCGAACCTGCAGTAAAAACAACGTTACAATTCAATGGAATTTGATCTACTACTGATTTTACAGCATCATCATTAACACATACAATCACTAAATCGCTTTGAATGGAACTAATTTCAGTACAATTTTTAGTCGACCAACGTTCACACAATTCAAGTTGATGTGTAGGATTGCGCGTATAAAAACATTCAATTGGAATTCCTAAAGCGAGTAGTTGATTGCCAATATGAAAGCCTACATTTCCAGTTCCGATAAGTGCGATGGATTGAAACGTTTTCATATAATTGGTTAAAATAAAACCTGAAGCGAACTCCAGGTTTTTGTTAAATTTATTTACCGTGACATTGTTTGAATTTCTTACCACTTCCGCAAGGACAAGGTTCGTTACGTCCAGCTTTTGGTTCAGCAATAACAGGTTGTCTTTTTTCAACTTCAGGCATTGAATTTCTCATTGCTTCGTCATAGCCTTCGCTTCCTTGAAAACGTGGAGGAGTTGTTGAACTTGTTGAATTGCTAATTTGAGCTTTTTCGTAATTGTTTTGATGCGTTACCGCTTTATTCGTACTTTGAACTTCTTGTTCATTTGGAATGTCTAAACGCGCTAACAATTCTACTGCTTCATTATTTAAACGACCCAACATTGCTTTGAACAATTCAAATGATTCCAATTTATAGACTAACAATGGATCTTTTTGCTCGTATTGTGCATTGTTAACAGCTGAACGTAAGTCATCCATTTCTCTTAAATGTTCTTTCCATTCATTGTCAATCATGCCTAAAATAATATTTGTTTCCACAGATTTGGCAATTGCAGTTCCGTTGGATTTGTAGGCTTTTTCTAAGTCTAAAACAATTTGAACGTTTCGAATTCCATCAGTTAATTCAAACACAATGTTTGTGTATTTATTAGACATTGTTTCAAAAACGTGCTTGATTTGAGGAAAGGTACGTTGTGCAATTTTATCGTTTTTACGATCGTAATTTGCACGCAATGATTGGTAAACTTTCTCCGTCAACATTAAGTTGTCAATTTTAGCATATTCTTCACTATTTACGGGAGAATCAATTCCAATCATTCGCAATAAATCCATCTCAAAACCTTCAAAATCTGCTTTTGTATGGCTTAAAACAATGTTATCGCATACATCGTAGAACATGTTGTCGATGTCTAAATCTAAACGATCGCCAAACAATGCATTTTTACGTTTTTTGTAAATTGCTTTACGTTGCGCATTCATTACATCATCGTATTCCAATAAACGTTTACGCATTCCAAAGTTGTTTTCTTCCACTTTTTTCTGCGCACGTTCAATTGATTTAGAAACCATGCTATGTGTAATAACTTCACCTTCTTTTAAACCCATTCGGTCCATTAATTTAGCAATACGCTCTGAACCAAATTTACGCATCAAATCATCTTCTAAACAAACAAAGAATTGAGAAGAACCTGGATCTCCTTGACGACCAGAACGACCTCTTAACTGACGGTCAACACGACGTGAATCATGGCGTTCAGTTCCAATAATTGCCAAACCACCAGCTTCTTTAACACCTTCACCTAATTTGATATCCGTTCCACGACCTGCCATGTTTGTTGCAATGGTAACAGCTCCTGGTTTACCAGCTTCAGCAACAATTTCTGCTTCACGTTGGTGGTGTTTTGCATTCAATACTTCATGTTTGACCCCTCTCATTTTAAGCATTCGGCTTAATAATTCAGAAATCTCAACGGTTGTTGTACCAACCAATACTGGGCGACCTTCAGCTACTAATTTAGCTGTTTCATCAATCACTGCATTGAATTTTTCACGCGCTGTTTTAAAAACTAAATCATTTTGATCTTTTCTAATTTGAGCACGATTCGTTGGGATAGCAACAACATCTAATTTATAAATGTCCCAAAATTCTTTTGCTTCTGTTTCTGCAGTTCCAGTCATACCAGCTAATTTGTGATACATTCTGAAGTAATTTTGTAAGGTGATTGTAGCATACGTTTGTGTCGCTGCTTCAACTTGTACATTTTCTTTCGCTTCAATTGCTTGATGTAAACCGTCCGAATAACGACGACCTTCCATGATACGACCTGTTTGTTCGTCAACAATTTTCACCTTGCTATCTAAAATTACATATTCAACTTCTTTTTCAAAAAGTGTATAAGCTTTTAGTAATTGGTTAATCGAATGAATGCGTTCAGATTTAATACTGTAATCACGAATCAATGCATCTTTCTTTTCTAGGAAGCTTTCATTTTCGTGGTTTTCTTTTTGCAATTTTGCAATTTCAGCACCGATATCTGGCATAATGTAGAAATCGCGTTCGTCAGAACCAGAAATCAAATCAATTCCTTTACTTGTTAATTCTATTGTATTATTTTTTTCATCAATTACAAAGAACAATTCCACATCAATTTTTTTCATGTGTTTGCCTTGTTCTTGCATGTAATAATTTTCCGTTTTTTGCAAGTGCGCTTTCACACCTGGTTCAGACAAGAATTTGATTAGCGCTTTATTTTTAGGTAAACCTCTGTGTGCTCTCAATAAGGCGATTCCACCATCTTCCAATAATTGCTTCGCATCTTTTCCAGCTTCTGAAGCATCGTTTAAAACGGTCAACATTTTCTTAGCATCTGCCAAACATTGGTTGACATAATTTCTTTGTGCTGCAACAACATTTTCAACACGTGGTTTTAATTGGTGAAATTCGTGTTCTTCACCACGTGGAGTAGGACCAGAAATAATCAAAGGCGTACGCGCATCATCAATCAATACAGAATCGACTTCATCCACGATTGCGAAATGGTGTTTTTGTTGTACCAAATCCTCAATACTTCCTGCCATATTGTCACGCAAGTAATCAAATCCAAATTCATTATTCGTTCCAAACGTAATATCAGCCAAATATGCCATTCTTCGTTGTGGTGAATTCGGTTGGTGCTTGTCGATACAATCAACTTTTAATCCATGGAATTGGTACAAAGGTCCCATCCATTCAGAATCTCGTTTCGCTAAGTAATCATTAACTGTTACAACGTGAACACCTTTTCCTGAAAGTGCATTTAAATAAACGGGTAAAGTAGCAACCAATGTTTTTCCTTCACCTGTTTGCATTTCAGCAATATTTCCATTGTGTAAAACAGCGCCACCCATTAACTGCACGTCGTAGTGAACCATGTTCCAATTCACATCCGTTCCTGCAGCGGTCCATTTGTTGTGCCAAATTGCTTGCTCTCCAGAGATTGTAATTCCATCCTTAGCAGCTGCTAAATCACGATCAAATTGTTGCGCTGTTACCGTTAATTGTCCATTTTCCGACCAACGACGAGCCGTTTCTTTAATAACTGCAAACGCTTCCGGTAGAATAGCCTTTAATTCTTCTTCAATTTTTTCGTCAATTGTTTTTGATAATTTATCGATTTTCTCGTACAATTCTTCTTTCAAATGAATTTCAGTTGCAACATCATTCGCAGCACTGTTTAATTCTGATAACTCATCTTCTAAGGATTGTGTTGCAGCTTTTACTTGCAATTGAAATTGTGCAGTTTTACCTCGTAATTCATCATCGCTTAAAGATTGAACAGTTCCAAGAAATGTAGTAACTTGATCTATAATAGGTTGATATTCCTTTCTGTCTTTTGTTGATTTATCGCCAAATAATTGCTTTAAAATTCCTGCTATCATGATTTATTAATTTCGTTTTATAGAAGCCCAAATTTAGTGAAATATTGGAAATCTTTGTTATAAATTATACTTAAAATTTGAATCATTTTTGCATAAATCGTTCCAACTATTGAATTATGCCATTTTGTCTAAGTCGTTTTTAACATTTTGTGTTTGGTAAGAATGTATCTTTTCTTATTTTATTTTGAATTTCATTGTATCTTTGCAGCATGCATGAAATGATTTTAATACTTGATTTTGGTTCGCAGTACACACAGCTGATTGCGCGCAGAGTGAGAGAGATGAATGTTTATTGTGAGATTCATCCATGGAATAAATGTCCTGAGATTACAGGAAATATAAAAGGAGTAATTCTTTCAGGAAGTCCTTTTTCAGTGAGAGATGAAGCGTCTCCAAAACCAGACTTGTCTGCGTTTAAAGGAAAGTTACCTTTGTTAGGTGTTTGTTTTGGTGCTCAGTATTTAGCAAATAATTTTGGAGGTGAAGTCTTGCCTTCTTCTATTCGTGAATATGGTCGTGCTAATTTGTCTTTTGTTTCAACTGAAAATGTTTTAACAAAAGGAATGACAACTGGATCTCAAGTTTGGATGTCGCATGGTGATACGATCAAAAAGGTTCCATCGAATTACACGATTATCGCAAGTACAAAAGATGTGGAAGTTGCTGGATATCAAATTGAAGGGGAACAAACGTTTGGAATTCAATTTCATCCTGAAGTTTACCATTCTTTAGAAGGTGCTGTTTTATTGAAAAATTTCATTGTAACCGTTTGTGGTTGCAATCAAAGCTGGACGCCAGATTCGTTTGTAGATGAAACAGTAAAAGCATTAAAAGAAAAAGTAGGAACGGATAAAGTGATTCTAGGTTTATCAGGAGGTGTTGATTCTTCGGTTGCTGCAGTTTTGTTACATAAAGCGATTGGTGCAAATTTGCATTGTATTTTTGTTGATAATGGTTTATTGCGTAAAAATGAATTTCAACAAGTGTTGGATTCATACAAACACATGGGCTTAAATGTAAAAGGCGTGAATGCTGCTTCTAAATTTTATGCTGCGTTGACTGGTTTAACAGATCCTGAATTGAAAAGAAAAGCAATCGGTAAAGTTTTTATTGATGTTTTTGATGAAGAGTCAAAATTGGTAGAAGATGCAAAATGGCTGGGTCAAGGTACTATTTACCCAGATGTAATTGAATCTGTATCCGTTAATGGTGGACCTTCTCAAACGATTAAATCGCACCACAATGTTGGTGGTTTACCAGATTATATGAAATTGCAAGTGGTTGAGCCATTGCGTTTATTATTTAAAGATGAAGTAAGAAGGATTGGTCGTTCAATGGATATTGATGAAGCGTTGTTGGGTCGTCATCCGTTCCCTGGACCAGGATTAGGAATTCGAATTCTAGGTGAAGTTACAGCAGAGAAAGTACGTATTTTGCAAGAAGTAGATGCAATCTTTATCAATGGTTTAAAAGAAGATGGTTTATACGATGATGTTTGGCAAGCTGGAGCAATTTTCTTACCTATACAATCTGTTGGTGTAATGGGAGATGAGCGCACATATGAAAATGCCGTAGCGTTGAGAGCAGTGAGTTCAACAGATGGAATGACAGCAGATTGGTGTCATTTACCTTATGAGTTTTTAGCAAAAATATCCAATCAAATTATCAACCAAGTGAAAGGAATCAATCGTGTAACGTACGATATTAGTTCTAAACCACCTGCGACGATTGAATGGGAATAATAATTTAAGATTAAAACTTACCCTATGAAAAAATGGATGTTCAGTATATTGTTGTTCTGCACGATGAGTGTTTTTGCACAAAAAGACACGTTGGAAACAGAATTAATTGCTGGAAAAAAATATTACATTCACATTGTTCAGGCTGGAAACAGTTTATGGGGCATTCATAAGTTGTACAATGTTTCAGTTAATGAAATTGTAGCAGCCAATCCTGGAATAGAAAATGGGATTAAAGTGGGACAAAAAATCAGTGTTCCCGTTCCAATTGAAGTGAAATACCATGAAGTTAGTGCTGGTGAAACAGTGTATGCTGTAGCTAAAAAATATGGCGTTAAAACAGATGATTTAATTGCAGCAAATCCGGGAACTGAAAATGGCATCGTTAAAGGACAAAAAATTATCATTCCAATCACTGAAGTAGCGACGATTCCTCCACAAAATATTCCTCAAATAACTGAAACTTCTCCCGTAGCTCCTTTAAAAATAACCTTTACAGATTCCACCATACAACATGTTGTTTTGGATCACGAAACCTTGTATAGCGTTTCTAAACGATTCATGGTTTCAATTGATGATTTGAAAGCCATCAATGATTTGAAATCATCAAAAATTAAACCAGGTGATACCCTTTTAATTCCTGTAAAAACAGAAAAAATAGAACCTGTTAAAATCAGAGCGTTGGATAAGCTAATTCCAACAAATCCAGTTGATACCTTGCTTTATTTCCCTGTCAAAAAGAACTACAAAGTAGCCATTATTTTACCATTTAATTTGGAAAAATCTCCAGGATATTCTGAGAATGTTTCAGATTTAGCAACAGAATTTTACATGGGCGCAAAATTAGCCTTAGATTCTTTGGATGCAATGGGGTTTAAATGTGAAGTTCAAGTTTTAGATGGTAAAAACGATACAACTTCGTTAAAAAAAGTACTGAAGAAATTAGAAGCCCAAACAATAGATTTGATCATTGGTCCCTTATTTGCTGATCACATTGATATTGTTGCGAAATGGTGTAAGTTAAACGGAACACGTTTTGTTGTTCCAGTTGGATTAAATACAAGTGCGTTGAAAGCAAATCCTTTTGTATATGCCGCAGTTCCATCCGACGCCACGTTAATGACAGGTTTAGCTAATTATACGTTGAGAACTAGAAACAAAAGTCAAATCATATTAATTAAACCACCTTCAGCTAAAGATTTGCCATTGTATGATGCGTTTAGAAATGAATTTTTAACGGGTAAATTTACTGGTTTACGACCAAAATTGGTAGAAGCAACTGTTGAGAATTTTACCACATTTATAAAAAAAGGATCAGATGTAATTGTTGTTATACCAAGTAATGAAAAGGTTCCTGCTATCAAATTTATGAATGCTTTAAATGCCGCTGAAAATAAAGTAACATCTTCAACGATTCATGTTTTTGGTACTAAAGAATGGCTGGGTTTTGAAGAGATAAAGCCAACGTTCAAAAATAAATATGATTTCCATTGCGCCAATACCAATGACTTTAATTACACTTACGAAGAAACGGAAAGATTGCATTATAAATACCGCTCAAATTACAATGCTGATATGAGCAAATTTGCAGTTCAAGGTTACGACGTTGTATTTTATTTCTGTAGTCAATTGTTGATGCGAACAACTCCTGAAACAATGGTAATGAATCGTTTCAATATGCGACGAAAAGGTCAAGGGAATGGGTATGAGAATTCTACAAGTTTCATCATCAACCACAAAGATTATCAATTAATTAATGTTGACGAGTTACCATGAATCGGGAAGAAATAGCTACGTTATTTATGCAATTACAAGACCGTATTTGCAACAATTTGGAAGCCATTGATGGCAAAAGTCGATTCATAGAAGATAAATGGGAACGCGATGAAGGTGGTGGTGGTAGAACCAGAATTATCCAACAAGGTGGTATTATAGAAAAAGGTGGTGTTGCATTTTCAAAAGTTCATGGAACGGTGACAGAAGCAATGCAAAAACAATTAGGAATCGAAGGTTCTTCATTTTTTGCAACAGGCGTTTCAATTGTTTTACATCCTGAAAATCCACACGTACCGATTATTCACATGAATGTTCGCTATTTTGAATTAAATACAGGTGTGTATTGGTTTGGCGGTGGAATTGATTTAACGCCACATTTCATCATCGATAATCAAGCCAAACAATTTCACGAAGGTTTAGCAGCGATTTGTAATAAATACGACATCTCTTTTTATCCGAAATTTAAAAATTGGGCAGATGATTACTTTTTCATTCCTCATCGCAATGAAACCAGAGGAATTGGTGGGATCTTTTTTGATCATTTAAAAGAATCGTCAACTATTTCAAAAGAACAATTGTTGCAATTTTGCATCGAACTTGGGGATAATTTTTCAGTTTTGTATCAACAACAAGTAGCGCAAGGGAAAAACAAACCATTTAACGAACAACAAGTACATTGGCGGAATTTACGAAGAGGGCGTTACGTTGAATTTAATTTAGTGAACGATAGAGGCACAAAATTCGGCTTAGTTTCTGGCGGTAGAACTGAATCTATTTTAATGAGCTTGCCTGCAAATGCTTCTTGGGAATACAATTATAAAGTTGAACCCAATTCAGCAGAAGAAAATACGTTGAACTTATTGAAAAAAGGGAAAGATTGGTTGAATTAATTCAAGCCTTTTCTTCTATTTCTTTCTTTCATAATTAAAGATAATTCACGACTTGTTTGGCCTGCAACAGAGGTGTTTTCATCTGCTCTTCTTAATAAATAAGGCATAACTTCTTTTACAGGACCATAAGGAACATATTTAGCCACATTGTAGCCTGCGTGCGCCATATTGTAGGATATATGATCACTCATTCCTAATAATTGAGCAAAATAAATACGTTTGTCGGCAGGTGCAATTCCTTTTTGAAGCATTAATTGAGCTAATAATTGAGCGCTTTCTTCATTGTGTGAGCCAGAACACAAAGCCATTGCATCTAAATTTTCAATGATTAATTCCAATGCTAAATTGAAATCTTTGTCACATGCAGTTTTATCAGGTTGAATAGGAGATGGGTAACCCATTTTAAGTGCGCGATCTCGTTCTTTTTCCATGTAAGCACCACGCACTAATTTCACACCATAATGAATGTTGTGTGTTTTTGCTTTTGTAACTTCTTCTTTTAGAAAAGCTATGCGATCGTGACGGTAAAGCTGTAATGTGTTGTATATAATTGCTCGTTCCTTGTTGTATTTCAACATCATGTCAAATGTGATACGATCGATGGTGTCTTGAATCCATGTTTCTTCCGCATCAATAAATACAGGAACATTATTCTCATGAGCTGCAGCACAAATTTTATCGATGCGTTGAATAATTGCAGTTAGTTTTACTTGCTCTTCATTTGTAAGTATTGCATTGCTATCGTTGGCTTTTTCTAAGATGGAAAACGAAGAAATTCCCGTCACTTTGAAAACTGCAAAAGGAATTTTAGTGTTTCCAGCAGCTGCTTTTATCGTTGCTATAATTTCTTCAACTGTTGCATTGAAATCTTCATCACTCGTTTTTCCTTCTATAGAATAATCTAAAATTGTACCAATTCCAAAATTTGATAATGTATTGATTGCTTTTGTGCAGTCTGAAATTGTTTCACCACCGCAAAATTGACTAAAAATAGTTTTCTTAATAATTCCTTTAATTGGAAGATGAAGGTTCAATGCAGTATTCGTTGCCCATTTACCAAACTTCACTAAAGATGGGTTACCAATTATTTTAAAAAGCCAATATGCTCTTGTTAAATCTGCCGTTGATTTACTTTTAAAAGCTATTTCTGTATTGTCAAATGAAATCATGCCGTAAAAATAAGTTCTTTTCTTACAATTTAATTAATTTCAGTTCAACTTTCTTTAATTTTCTTTGAATTCAGTTTATATTTGACACATGCAACAATTAATAGGGACAAATTATTTTATTGAAATAGGAGATATTACCCAATCTTCATTAGAAACATACATTGCTAAGTACTATCAGCAATCTAAAGTTGTAATTATTGTTGATGAAAACACGCACGATTGCTGTTTAGAATATTTATTGACCTCATTTGATTTTTTGAAAGAAGCCGAAGTTGTCCTGTTGCCTGCTGGTGAAGAAAATAAAGTAATGGAAGTTTGTTTTCAAGTTTGGGAAGCATTAACGGAATATGGTATTGGTCGAAATGACTTGATTCTTAATTTAGGTGGTGGTGTTGTGACTGATATGGGGGGATTTATTGCTTCAATTTATAAAAGAGGTGTTGATTTTATTCACATTCCAACAAGTTTACTTGGAATGGTTGACGCTTCAATTGGAGGTAAAACAGGCATCGATTTAGGTGTGTATAAAAATCAATTGGGTGTATTTAACCAGCCGAAAGCCATTTTCATTGATCCAATTTTTCTTGCAACACTCTCTGATAATGAAAAAAGAAATGGTTATGCAGAAATGTTGAAACATGGATTAATAGCTGATAAATCTCACTGGGAGAAAATTAAAGATAAAACAATTGAGCAAATAACACTACAAGACATTGCTGACTCAGTAGGAATTAAATTTGCTATCGTTGAGCAAGATCCGACTGAGAAAAATATGCGTAAAACCTTAAATTTTGGGCATACAATTGGTCATGCCATTGAAGGGTATTTGTTAGAACGTGAACCAATAAGTCATGGCTATGCAGTGGCACTTGGAATGTTAGTTGAAGCTGGAATGTCACTTGATGAACATAAAATTACAGCGGAAGAATTCAAAGAAATAAAAACAGTTATTTGTAAAAATTTCAAACAAATTGCATTTGAAACGGAAGAAATTACTATTATTGTTGCCATCATGAGAAATGATAAAAAAAATGAGTTGAACAAAATTAATTTCAGTTTGTTAAATAAAATTGGTTCTTGTGAAATAAATTGTTTTTTCGAGGAGAAAGAATTAACAAATAAGTTTAACTATTTAAATTAACTAAAACTACTTAAAATGCTGATTACTATTTTATTATTGATTTTCACGGTTATTGTATTGCCAATTTTTTCAGTTTATTTCGGAACACCATTAAATACCTTGCAAGTCGATGTGTTGTGGAGTACAATTTACATCGTTATTGGAGTTGTTGCCTACACGTTTATTGTTGGTGAGTTGACCAATAACAATTCTCAAGTAGATAAATTATGGAGTGTTGTTCCAATTATTTATGTTTGGAACATGTTTTATCAGGCATATCAACATACACATGTAATTAATGAGCGAATGCTGTTAATGTCGATACTCGTTACATTATGGGGAATTCGATTGACCTATAATTTTGCAAGAAGAGGAGCCTACCAATGGAAGTTTTGGGCAGGAGAAGAAGATTACCGCTGGGAAGTATTAAGAAAACGTCCTGGTTTCAATAACCGTTTCGTTTGGATGATATTTGATTTATTCTTTATTTGCTCTTACCAAAATGTATTGATTTTCTTGTTTACATTGCCAATTTTAGCAACATTAGCTACAAACGCTACAGCATTAGGTATTGTAGATTACTTGTTAGCGGCAATGTATATTGGATTTATTGTCATCGAATACATCGCAGATCAACAACAATTTGATTTTCAAACCGAGAAACACCGAAGAATTAACAATAATGAGGCTTTGGGTGAATATGAAAAAGGATTTGTTTCAACAGGATTATGGTCAGTTGTTAGGCATCCAAACTATGCTTCTGAGCAATCAATTTGGGTAGTGTTTTATTTCTTTAGTGTCATTGCAACAGGTGAATGGTTGAATTGGTCAGTAGTTGGATGTGTGTTATTGATTATTTTATTTAAAGGAAGCTCTGATTTTTCAGAAGATATTTCAGCAAATAAATATCCTGAATATAAGAAGTACCAAGCTTCTGTTCCTAGATTTATTCCTTTTACTAAGATTAAAAAAGGTTAAGCTGACGATTTGATTTTAAAGCTAGAAGGCGTTCTTTTATGCCTTCTAATTTTTCAATTACTTCAGTTGGCTTTATTGTTGCAATTGGTTGAGTAATGATAGCTGGAGCTGGATTATCGTTTGTTTGATCAATCACCAATTCTTTAAATTGCTTTTTATCGTGTAAAATTTTTCGAGCACCATCTAAAGTGTATCCTTTAATTTTTACCAAATGGTAAATCTTGTTAAATGTTTCAATATCCTTTGGAGTAAACATTCGATTCCCTTTTTTACTTTTTTTAGGCTGAATTAAATTGAATTCCTTTTCCCAAAACCTTATTAGTGAAGGGTTTACTTGAAAAAATACAGCAACTTCTCCTATGGAGTAATAGAGTTTTGTAAGGGTTTTAATATCGAAATTTTCCAAAATTGAAATGTTTTTTATGTCGAAAATAGTTATAATTTTGCAAACGCAATGCAAGCTTCAATCTTCATATCAAAATATTTAGTTGTACTTGGATGTTTGATCTCTTTAAGTTCTTTTGGTCAAATAACTGAAAACAAAACTATTAGCGCTATTTCGGTCGTAAAAGACACGGTTAATAGAAGGAATAGTAAACAAGTTGACGAAATGATTTCTTATGCAAAGAAATTTTTAGGAACTCCTTACAGGTATGCTGGTTCAACACCATCAGGATTTGATTGTTCGGGTTTTATCAATTATGTAATGGGGAATTTTGGGTTTGATTTAGTTCGTTCCAGTTATGGATTAGCAGAATTAGGTGAAACGGTTCGCTTATCTGAAATTCAGCCAGGCGATTTAATGTTTTTTAAAGGTAGAAGTGTGAATTCTTCTTCTGTTGGTCATGTTGCGATGGTTATTGAAGTTACCCCTGAAGCAATAAAATTTATTCATTCATCGACTTCCAGCGGTGTTGTGATTGATAATTTTAAAACAAGTAAGTATTTCATTCCACGGTTTGTAAAGGCAAAGCGATTGGATTATGGGAATCGATCCAACTAAGAAACTATTTCATATATTTATTGTTTTATAAGAAATTGCGGTGGAAAATCTCGATCATACAAGTGGTATCAATCAGCGTCGACAGTGGTTGTTTGTTTTTTTAGTTGGACTTTTTGTTACCAATGCGATTACGGCTGAATTAATAAGCAACAAATTAATTGAAATTCCTTTCTCATTTTCAGTAAACGGTTCAAAATTTGGACCTTTCATTACGATAGTTGGTGTTATTCCTTGGCCAGTAGTTTTTATTTTAACTGATTTGTTAAATGAATTTTATGGTGAAAAGGCTGTTCGAAGAATTTCTTGGATTACTGCTATTTTAATTGCTTATTGTTTTATTATTGTTTCCATTGCGTTGAATTTACCTGCTAAAGAAATTCCAGGTTCTTCATTAGCAACAGATGCTGAATTCAAAAAAGTTTTTGGACAGGCACAGATGGTCATTGTAGGAAGTATTGCAGCATTTTTGGTGTCACAATTAATGGATGCGACATTGTTTCATTGGATTAAACGAAAAACAGGTAACAAATTAATTTGGTTGAGAAGTACGGGTAGCACTGTGATTTCTCAATTTTTTGATACGATAATTGTTTTGTATATTGGATTTGTTTTACCAGGAAATATGGATTTGAAAACATTTTTTCAAGTTGCACCAACAAATTATTTCTTGAAACTAATCATTGCGATTGCACTAACGCCATTAATTTACTTGGGACATTATTTAGTCAAACGATACTTGGGAAAAGATGATATCAAGTAAGCGATTTTCTTTTTGAAAGATGCCAGATTAAATAAGCCGCTGCTAAAACCGCCATTAAAATTCCAAAACTGAAGCCAATATAAATTGTTTCAAAATGATTGTTGTATGTGAAAATCGTGGAAATAGAACCAAGCATAATACCTAATTCTAATGCAATAAACATCGTTCCTGAACCAACACCTCTTCGATCTTTGTGCGATAAGTCTGCTGTCCAAGCGAAAAGAGTAGGACTCGTAATTCCTGTTGCAACACCAAATAGTACAGCAGCAGTTGTATAGGCCGTTAAATCGTGAGCTGTACCAATTAAAAACATACTTACAATTAATAGTACAACGCCAATTAACAAGGTTTTTCTTCTTCCTATTTTATCTGAAAGCGATGATGTAAATAAACGAATTACAATAGTGGAAATGACATAAATCCCAAAAAACCAACCCTTGTTATTTATCCCTAAATAATCAGAAATATCTGGAGTTAACACGAAAATAATTCCAGAACAGGATGCTGTTAAAAACATAACAAAAGCAGCTGGCAATACACTCGGCTCAAAAACATCTTGAACTGTAATACTTAAATGATGCAGTTTGAATTTTTGTTGTTTTTCTAGCGTCTCTTTCACATAGGCTATTAATAAAGCAGCGATGAGCGAAATAATTGCAGCAAAAATAAACAAGTTGTTCATTCCAAATAATCGAAATAACCAATCTCCCAATGATTGACCAACGCCAATTCCTAATGAAATAAAGGTTCCCCAAATTCCCATTCCGCGTCCTCTTGATTCTTTTGGTAAAATGTCTGTCACCAAAGCTGTCGCGCCTGTTGGAAGGAATCCAGCACTGAAACCATGTAAAAAACGTAGCAATAAAAAGAACCAAATTGAAAATGAAAGCGGGTAGAGGAGTGAAACAATGAAACAAATGACAATACCAATAATCATTACTTTTTTACGCCCAATAGTATCAGATAATTTCCCTGAAAAAGGACGAGAAATTGCTGCAGAAATCGTGAATAACGTAATGATAAGCCCTTTTTGATTACCGCCACCTAAATCTGTAATAAACGTGTTTAATTCTGGAAGGATTAAATTGAAACTTGTCATGAATAAAAACATGGCACAAGATAATATCCAGAAGTTTTTGGTGTTTTCTCCAAACATGGCGCAAAGATAGTGCGTATTTAGTTCTTAAATTAGAGAATGACCTATTTTAAATCAAAAGATTCAGATTTTTCTAAAATGTCCCACGTGTGATCTGCTAACAATTTCACAGTAGCTTGAAATTCATCCTGTTTTTTTGGATTATTCCATTGATTCGGTGCGATTAATGACAAAGAAAAAGAACCGTTGTCATTTTTATACAAATGATACGTATGGTTAATTAAAGGTTCGAATCGAATTTCTGCTAAATAAATAAACTCAGAAATTAACTTACGATCATGCAATTTTTTGGCTTGAGCGGCTAACAATTGCATTTGTTCATAAATCTGGTCTAATTGAATATCTGTTTGATGCTCCATAGCTGATAAAGCTCTTCCTTTAATCTTTCCTTGATCTTCAGGTTTTATTAAAGCGCTTCCAGCATGATGTGCATATTCAAGCGAATGTGGATTTTCGGTGATTTTTTCAGGATCAATTGGATTAACAAACGCTTTTTTCATCATAAATATCTTTTGTTTAAAACGAATGTAAAGATAAAATGTTCACGCTACAGCAAAAAAAAGGAGAATCACTGATCCTCCTTTCTAAAATTACTTTAATATTATTTTTTCACACGCTCAACGTATACGCCAGTTCGAGTATCAATTTTAATGACTTCTCCATTGTCAATAAACAAAGGAACTTTAACTTCAGCTCCAGTTGCAATGGTTGCTGGTTTCATTGAGTTTGTTGCAGTATCTCCTTTTACGCCAGGTTCTGTATAGGTAACTTCAGAAATAATGTACATCGGTAAATCAACAACTAATGGCATTTCTTCTTCAGCATGGAATAAGATATTACACATCATTCCTTCTTGCAAGAACAATGGTTTTTCAATCATTTTACCAGGAATATTAACCTGTTCAAACGATTCGTTGTTCATGAAGATATAGTCAGTTCCTTCTTGGTATAAGTATTGATAATCTCTATTTTCAATGCGTACGATATCGATTTTATGTCCTGCAGAAAAAGTATTGTCTATTACTTTACCACTTTCAATTTGTCGCATTTTTGTTCTAACAAATGCAGGACCTTTCCCTGGCTTTACATGTTGGAATTCAATTATTTGAAAAAGTTTTTCGTTGTGTTTTATACACAATCCATTTTTAATTTCTGCTGTAGTTGCCATTATGAATTTTTTTTATTCGTTGCAAAGATAGTACTTTTTCAATTTTAGCCAAATCAACATATGATTCAACTAGTTTCAATAGAAATGCTTAGATTCGTAAAAAAAACAACAAATCATGGTAGAATTTTGGAATACCTTAAATTTTTGGAATAAAGTAAAGTTTGTTTTCAGTTTGATAGGATTGATTTTTGGCGTTATTTTTTCAACGTTAAATTGGAATTCTTTGGAAGTACATTTGATTTTTACTAAAATGAAATTGCCGTTAACAGTTGTTTTACTCTTTGCTTTTATTATTGGGATTGCATTTGCAAATTTAATGCACTTTCAACGTCAGCGTAAAAAAGATAAAGAGCAAGAGCAACACGACGATATTGAAAATACATAACAAAAAAAAATGCCGTGATATACACGGCATTTTTTTTTGTTATAAAATCTTATTTATTTGCTTGCATTCTTTTTTTCAAGTCAATAAACAATAAATCATATTGTTCTTTCTTTCTTCGTTCACCATTTGAAATTGACATCGTGTTTAAATTGCCCATAATTTTTTCAAATCCTTCTAAATCACGTGTCGCAAAATATCCTTCAAGTAAGTTGAAATAGATTGAGATTGTAACGTCTTTATCAATTCTTGCTTTTCTGTTTGTGATATCTGATTCTTGCAATGCTGTATTCCAAATTTCAATTGCATGTGTTAATTTAACTTTTGCACCAGCTTCGTCATCTGCTAATGAATTTAAACCACTTGACGCTTCGTTGTAGGCCATTAATAAATCTGCATAAGTTTCATCTTTAGATTTGATGTAATCGATTCCTGTTTTTCTAGGTTCTCTTTTGAAACCAATGCGATCATTTACTAAGTTTGAAATTAAAGTCAAATTTTCTTGTAAAATCTTTTCTTCGTATGTTTTTGCTAATGCTTCTTCATTATAACTAACAGCTGTTTTAGATTCAGCAGATTTGTATGTTTTGTATGAATTTAATTCTTGCGGCGTTAAATAAAACAATTCTTTACCATCTGCTCCAATTGCTTTTACAGACATTGTGTGACGGTAAGTGAATTCAACATGGTAATAATTTACTTGACTTGTAGTTGTTGTTCCGTTTGCTGAAGAAACAACACTTTTTTGTTCTGTAACTTGTCGAGGCGTAGAATATTCGAAACCATTCAACGTAACAATAATTTTTACTGCATTATCTTGATTGTTCTCAAACCCATCTAATTTGATATAAGTACTTGCAAGCGCTGCATAATCGTACGTTCCTTTTAATTTTGGCATCGATACATTTCTTTTGTATGGAGGATAAGGAATGCTTTTTACTGGTTTATTGTTTTCATTCAACAACTGCTTTTCTAAAATTTTCTCTGCCATTGATTTTTCTTTCCAAGCAGCCATCTCTTGCGTATATTTATCTTCTGCAGCCTTAACTTTTGCAGGATGATCTGCCATAGCTTGTTGGTATTCCTGTTCCGCTGATTGTTTTTCTTGTTCATATTTAGCCATCAAATTTGCATTTTCAGCCTCGTATGAAGCAAATATAGAAGATTGAAAGTTTTTAATTGAAGAAGCAATCGGATTTGTTGGTAACTTGATGTATCGGTATTCGATGTCGTCCGTTTTGATTCGTTGTGAAAGTGCTGAACTTACTACAAACAGGGCAATGAAAAGTACTTTAAATTTTTTCATAATGGTTTAATTTTTTTGCCAAATTTAATGATATTTAATAGTAAGGACATCTTTTTCAAAAAATTAATAGAATAATTCTTTTTGTAAAATATACAATAAGTGATTATTTAGTTATATTTACATGAACTAATATATTTATTATGAAAAGAAAAATACTCTTTACGTTTCTATTTGGAACTTCAACTTTAATGGCACAAAATGCTCCAATTACATTTGAAGCGGGTGGACAAGGTTCAAACTGGACATGGTCAGTTTTTGAAAATAGTACTCAAACAACCTTAGAAATTGTTACAAATCCATTTTTATCCGGATTAAATACAAGTTCAAAAATCGCTAAATTTACAGCGCTTCAAACGGGTCAACCTTGGGCAGGTTGTGAATCTTTACATGGATCAGATATTGGATCATTTACATTGAATGCTTCGAATTGTCAAGTTAAATTATTGGTATATAAACCAGTAATCAGTGATGTTGGAATTAAATTTGCAACAGCAAGTGGTGCTTCTTTGGGTGAATTAAAAGTGCCGAATACCTTAATTAACCAATGGGAAGAATTAACATTTGATTTTACCAATTATGTTGGAGCAGCATCATCAACAAATATTGATCAACTAATTATTTTTCCTGATTTTCAAGCTCGAACAACAACAAACATCTGTTATTTTGATAACATTCGATTCGGTCAGGTTGGTGCTGGATTTAATGAACCGATGGTTGCTGCTCCAAATCCTACTGTTCCTGCTGCAAATGTGATTTCAATGTTTAGTAACACTTATACGAATGAAACTGTTGACACTTGGCAAGCACCTTGGTCTCAAGGAAATGTTGCAGATATTCAAATTGCTGGAAATGACACTAAAAAAATTACTGGATTAAATTTTGTTGGTATTGAAACTACTGGTTCAAATCTAATTGATTTATCAGGGATGTTAAAAATTAATTTTAACGCATGGACTCCAAATTGTTCAACCCTTAAAGTAAAATTAGTTGATTTTGGATTGAATGCTATTTACCAAGGTGGTGACGATGTTGAACACGAAATCACACTTTCTCCTCAATTAGAATCATGGAACAGCTATTCAATTTTATTGTCTGATTTCATTGGTTTAACAACTAAAAGTCATTTTGCACAATTAATCTTTTCTTCTATTCCAAGCGGATCTGGGATTGTTTATATCGATAATTTATTTTTCTCAAACGATCAATTAGGAATTGAAACGGTAGAAAATTCACTTTCTAAAGTTTACCCAAATCCTTTTAATAATGAGCTATTAGTAGAAGTGACTGAAAATAATTTCATGTATGAATTGACGGCTTTAAATGGTGAACAAATAAAGCATGATTCTTGTGCTACTTCAACGTGTAAAATAAATTCGGAGGACTTAAAACCGGGCGTTTACTTTTTGAAAATACAAACAGAGCATTCCACAGAAATAATTAAGGTAATTAAAAAATAACTATTAAGTCTCGGTAAAACGAGACTTTTTTTTCCCCATACTTGCGTATCCGTTTTTTCTGACTAATTTTAAATCAATGGAAAATGACGTTTCATCATCGATTTTTAAACAACAATTCGCACATTTTTTTGAGCATGATTTAACGAATGATCAAGCGATATTAGTTACGCATTTAGAAGCTTTTTTAAAAATCAAGGAGAATCATCAATTGTTTGTTTTAAAAGGATATGCTGGAACTGGTAAAACATCCATTTTAGGCGCATTTGTAAAAACATTGTCACATTTCAAGGTAAAAACTAAATTACTTGCTCCGACAGGAAGAGCAGCAAAGGTATTTAGTTTGAAGTCAACGAAAGAAGCATTTACCATCCATAAACAAATTTATTGGCGCAGTTCAAAAGTTGATGAATCATCAAAAATGATACTAGCGCAAAATTTGCACACCAATACGGTATTTATAGTTGATGAAGCTTCAATGATAATTGGTGAACCTGGATTCGGAAATCATGCTATTCAAAATGAGACAGCTTTTTCAGCGCGTAATTTATTAGAAGATTTAATAGAATATGTTTTTTCTGGTAAAAATTGCCGATTAATCTTTTTGGGTGACGAAGGTCAGTTACCGCCTGTAGGTTCAAATTTTTCTCCGGCCTTATCACTTGATTTTCTTAAAAGTAATTTTCCGTTAATCGGCGTTTCATCTTTCTCTTTAACAGAAGTTCTCCGTCAAGACGAAGCATCAGGAATCTTAAAAAATGCTACACTGTTGAGAGGTTCTTTTGAGAAAGAATTTAAATTTCAAACAAAAGGATTTTCAGATTTCATTCAATTGCCAGGAGAAGAATTTCAGGATATATTAGAAACTTCGTTGTCAAATTATGGGGTGGAAGAAACCTTAGTTATTACTCGGTCAAATAAACGAGCAAATGCTTACAACAATCAAATCAGAGCGCGTATTCTTTGGTTTGAAGAAGCTATCTGTGCAGGAGATTGTTTAATGGTTGTGAAAAATAATTATTATTGGATTGATGAATCGTCAAAAATGGGGTTTATTGCCAATGGTGAATCGTTAAAAGTAATTCGAGTTAAAAAAGTGGAAGAAAACTATGGCTTTCAGTTTTATCGCTTAATTGTGAAATTTATAGATTACGATGAAATGCCGGAAATGGAAGTGTTGGTATTCTCAGAATCACTTCAAGTAGAAGCACCATCAATCAGTAGAACACGCTTAAAAGAATTGTTTTTCGCCATTGAAGCGGAACATCTAGACGAAAGAAATAAACAAAAAAGGTACGATTTAATTCTGAAAAACCCTTATTTTAACGCCTTGCAAGTGAAATATGCTTACGCAATTACGTGTCACAAATCACAAGGTGGACAATGGGCAACTATTTTCATTGATCAAGGTTATATTGAACCTGAAATGATAAACGCTGAATATTATCGCTGGCTCTACACGGCTGTTACTCGAGCAACTGAAAAAGTGTTTTTGATTAATTTTCCTGACGAAAATTTTGATTAAATCTTTAAATCTTGTTTTTTAATAGCTGTCAAACCAATTAGTATTTTGGTAGAAGAATACACCCGATTGAAGCGATCAATAACAATTTTCGCGTCTTCTCTACTTAAGTAAATTCCAGCATAAATATTTATTTCTTCTTTTAAATGCTCAAGTAATGAAAGTGATCTCAACGCACTCAAAACATCATTTTTGGTCCAATTATTAAGTTTCATAAGCTGAATCATTTCAGCTGAATTAATCGCTAGATTTGACTGAACAGGATCGGTATATGAATTAATTTCAATGGTTAACTCTCTGTCTAAATGAATAAATAATTCTGAAGTTCGCAATCGCATAAATGTACTATCCATTTTTGCTTTTTGCCTTGCTTCTAAAGTTTCTCCAGGATAATTATTTAAAGAAATAGCGTGCTTATTTTTTAATGTCTGAATGCCATTCCAAATTCCTTCGCCTTGTCCACGAACATGAAGTTGAAAAGGAATTTTTTTATTTTTCAGTCCTTCAAAAACTTGAACTAATGCAAGACTATCTTTTAAACTAAATAAGGAGCTGTTTAAATTATATTTATCCGATTCGAAGACATCATTTAATTGCAATTGAATTTTAGACGAATAATGTGGTTTTGCATCAATTAGGCTGATATGCAACATAACTTCATCTGCTTCTTTAGATAAAGAATGGTTGGGAATTGAAATTAATCTAATTTCGAATCCTTCTTTTTCTTTTTTCGGAGGGAAAATAAATTCTTGTGTGTATAAATCAAATGTAGAAGAATCTTCAAATGTATACAAGCCATCTTTCTCTTCAAATTTAGCCCATTTGTAACCCATATTTCGTTTGTAAATACCTAAAGTATATTGGTATTGCTCTTTTAAATCAAGGGCTGTTTGTTTATCTTTTTCTAATTGTGCAATTTTTCTTTTGTAATTTTCATAGGTATTGTATAATTGAACTATTTCATTTTGACTTTTCTTTTTCTCTTTTCTTGATCGGGTAGAGGGCTGGTAATCTGTAGAACCTTTCCCATTTTTGTAGTTGGATGGATTGGACTTCTTTGCACCTTTTTCATTTGTTAAAATTGGTTGTGAATGTAAATCAGAATACGTGTGTTCATTTTCTTTGATTTTCAGTTCAACGGCATTTTTCTTTTTTGTTTGGTAATCAATCCAATAATCAAATCCTTTTTTACCATAAATCACTTCATTGAGTTGGCCAATTTTATTTTTTTCTAAATCGACAATGGTCTTTTGAAAGGTTTCACCCGTTGAAAAAGTTGAATCAGGCGACAAAAAACGTGTTTCTCCAGATCCAAATAAATGGTAATTCAACCCGTTTTTTTCAATAACAACCGTTGTTTGTTTTTTAGAATTATAACCCCAAACATCGAAATGTAAGTTGGTCGATCTATTTTCTCCAACTGTTGTGAAATCTGTTGTTGCGAATAGTTGAGAACTTATTTTTTGTTGTTTTTTTGAACCATCTGAGCTTTTTACAAGTTGATAAGGGAAAAGGCCAACTGCTTTTGGTAAACCTTTGTTCCACCTGCCTTTTTCGTCTTTTTCACGCTCATCTAAAATACCAGAAGTTGAACTTCCATCTCCTGCAGCAACTAAAACATTGCGATAAACTTCTGCCTTTCCGCCTAGCGATTGATAGATTTCAAAACTTCGTTTTTCAACAAATTCATTAATTGCTTTATTAAGCGCAGATAAAACCATAAAACCATCTTCGAAATCTAGAAAATGCATGGATCGGACAAAAGCAACTTTTTCATCAAATGTTAAACTAGGATTTAAGAGCTGTTTTAGTTTTGGCTGAATGATTTTCTCATTATTTTTTTCTTTTAAGGCATTTGGCGGAAAATAAGCGATTAATAAATCTTCGAATTTTGCTAAATCCTTTATGTTTTCATCTTCAATTTTAGTGTTTGTATAGGATAACAACAGTTTGTTGAGTTCCCATATAGCCATTTTGTTAGCGGCTTCATTTATCACACCTTTGGTTGCTTTAGCAATTTCATCTTTTCGAATGATTAAATAATCAGGTTGATTAATAATTAACAATTCTAACGAATCGTAATTTATTTCATTGTTTTTAAATTTAATGAGCGGACCAGTGTATTCAATTAATCTTCCAATTGAATGATCCAGAATAGGACTTTTTTTAACGATGTGAAACAAATACGCACGCTCATTTGGAGTTAGGCCGTCATTTACTTGTGAAAAACTAAAGATTGGTAAGGTAAAAAACAAGAATAAACATCTAATTTGAATCATGCGATAAATTTTGAAGCAATTATTGAAAAAAAAACCGCCTGATTTTCATCAGACGGTAAATAGTATAGTGGTTGATTCTTACTCAAGAATTATTTTTTGTGAAGTAGCAGCCTCATTAGATTGAATTAAGACAGTATACAACCCTTTTTTCAATGCGCTTAAATCTAAAATTTCAGATGCTGTAATCGCATTTTTTGAAAGGACAACTCTTCCAGTTTGATCAATTACTTCAAGAGAAGTTGCAGTATTAAATGAACCAATAATTTTTAATTCACCAGTTGTTGGGTTTGGATACAACAACACGCTTGAGTTTTCTTGTTCGATTAAGCCAGATGTGTTCGTTGGTAGAACCGATGATAAAATATTTCGTTGATTGATTAATGGAGTTATTGCACCCGCTTGAAGAACTTTAATAGATGTATAAACAAAAACAGGCAATGAAGTTGCTGTTAAATTATAATATTCATATTGAGTTCGAATAATTTGTATATCCGATGCAGGAAAAGGTGGAGGTAAAATAACTACTTGTGTGAAAATTGTATCAACTAAAACATAACGAATTACATTTGTTAAATTAGTGTTACTAGGTAATTTTAACGTTCCTTGTCCATCTATTTTTGCTAATGAATTTCCTGTGCAAGTTGGGTTTTGCAAAGCTCCATTGAATGTAAATGAAATCGAACCATTAAAGTTATCCGCTACTGAATTACCTAATGAAAATGGGTAGGAAACCACTTTTTCAGTATTTGCATTAAAATCTGCAACAACATCACCTAATATAGCATCGTTAAATACAAATCCTTGAGACAAGCGTTGTGTTGGTGTAGAAGAAATATAGTTTAATAAAGCACCTTGAAAAGAAATCGCTTTAGTAGAGTTTTGAAAAGTAACAGCATTTGCAGTTGTTGAAGGATTAATTATTTCAATCAAGCTTGTTGATCCAGCATCACTTATAATGTTTGAATAATCCCAAGTTACATTATTCCCAGAAGTGGAAGATAATTCAGAAGCTGAAGTGTCACAAACATACATTTGAACGGATTGTCCAATTGCTGGTTCATTTGCCTGCGTTAAAGATTGTCCAAAAGAAATAGAACTTATCAATGATGCAATAATAAATAATTGTTTTTTCATAGTATAAAGATTTAAATCAAAATTAGTATAAATTTCTTAGTATTCATAAAAATTGCTTTGTTAATCTTATAAAACGAATTCTGATTTTTTTTAGTTGGAATTCTTACTTTATTGATCAAATAGGTGAAAGATTTTTGTTAGTTTTAGCTTTTAAAAAATCAAATTGAATACTAAAAATGAAAAATCTCTTTCGTAAAAAAGACATTCATCAATTGTTGAAACAAGTAGAAGCTGGACAAAATGAAGAGGGTCACGGTTCTTTAGGAAAACATTTAGGTGTTAGAGATTTAGCAGCTTTTGGTATTGCGGCAATTATTGGTGCTGGAATATTTAGCACAATTGGAAAAGCAAGTTTTGATGGCGGTCCAGCAGTGATATTTTTATTCATTTTCACAGCAATAACGTGTGGTTTCGCGGCGTTTGCATATGCTGAGTTTGCTTCAATGGTGCCTGTTTCAGGAAGTGCTTATACCTATTCTTACGTGGCATTTGGAGAAATTATCGCTTGGATAATTGGATGGGCATTAATAATGGAATACGCCATTGGGAATATCACAGTAGCAATTTCTTGGAGTGATTATTTTACTGGATTTCTTCAAAGTATCAATATTGATTTTCTAAATATTCATGGGATTTCATTGCCAAAATGGATTCAAATGGATTATTTTTCCGCATTAAATGGGCACGATGAAGCAGTTCGTTTGGTACAGGGCGGAAAGGTCTTTTCTCATTTAGAAAACAATTTAAAAGATGCCTTTTATGCATGGAATTCGGCTCCAAAAATTGGAGGTTTTCATTTCGTTGCAGATATCCCAGCTTTGGGGATAATAGTTTTTATCACATGGTTGGTTTACCGTGGAATGAAAGAGTCTAAAAACGCGAGTAATTTCATGGTTATCGTGAAATTGGCAATTATTCTTTTAGTTATAGCAGTTGGAATTTTTTACGTTGATACAGCTAATTGGGATCCATTTGCACCAAATGGTGTTACAGGTATTTTAAAAGGTGTATCAGCTGTCTTCTTTGCTTACATTGGATTTGACGCCATTTCCACAACAGCTGAAGAATGCAAAGATCCGCAACGAGATTTACCAAGAGGAATGATGTGGGCAATAATTATTTGTACGATACTTTACATTGTAATTGCTTTAATTCTTACCGGAATGGTTAGTTATACTGAATTAAATGTTGGGGATCCATTGGCGTACGTCTTTCAGAAATTAAACATTAAATGGCTTTCAGGAATCATTGCATTTAGTGCGATAATTGCCATGGCAAGTGTTTTATTGGTTTTTCAAATGGGTCAGCCAAGAATTTGGATGAGCATGAGTCGCGATGGATTATTGCCAAAACGATTTTCTAAAATCCATCCAAAATTCAAAACTCCTTCATTTTCTACAATCGTTGTTGGTTTTGTAGTTGCTGTACCTGCCTTGTTTTTGAATTTAACAACGGTAACTGATTTGTGTAGTATTGGAACATTGTTTGCCTTTGTAGTAGTTTGCGGAGGTGTATTGTACTTGCAAAATAAACCAAATATCCCAAGAGGAAAATTTAAAACACCCTATATAAACGGAAAGTTTGTTATGCCAGTTTTGGTATTAATTGGAATAGTTGTTGCAATTACCAATTATAAAAAGGAAACGATTTCATTCTTGACCAACGAACGTAAACTAAGTTCAGTTGAAACTATAATTAGTTCATTGAAATTGGACGAAATAAACACATTAAAAAAATACTGTGTAACAAATTATCCTGAACAATTTACTGCTACAAATGATCTTGAGTCCTTTTTATCAGACTTAGAACCAGAAGAAGTTGTTAAAGTGTTAAAGGCTTCAGCTATCAAAGAACAAGCTTATTATGAATCAGGTTTTAATTTATTCCAGCATAAAATACCAACGTATATTTTTATTCTAATTACTCTTTTACTGACCTACTTGTCTGTTACGCATAATTTATCCTTGATTCCAATGCTAGGCTTGATAAGTTGTTTGTATATGATGAGTGAACTCAACATCTCAAACTGGATTGGGTTTGGTATTTGGCTTTTGGTTGGACTGGTCGTTTATTTTGGATATAGCAAAAAACACAGTAAGCTAAATAGTGTCGTTTAAAACATAAATTGTATTTAAAAACCGACTGATATTAATTTGAATTTCCCATAAATTAACCTTAATTTTACAGCCTAAATTTGAAAGAAAATGTTTGAAAATCTTACCGATAAGTTTGAAAGAGCGTTTAAAGTATTAAAAGGTCAAGGTCAAATTACAGAAATCAATGTTGCTGAAACATTAAAAGAGGTTAGACGAGCATTGTTAGATGCCGATGTTAACTTTAAAACTGCGAAAGATTTTACTACCATTGTAAAAGAAAAAGCGTTAGGAAGAAATGTGTTAACAGCTGTTTCCCCAGGTCAATTAATGATTAAAATCTGCCATGAAGAATTGGTAGAATTAATGGGCGGAAATGAGGCTGAAATTAATGTAAAAGGAAACCCTGGTATTATTTTAATGTCAGGTTTACAAGGTTCTGGTAAAACAACTTTTTCAGGAAAATTAGCCAATTACCTTAAAACAAAAAAAGGGAAAAATGTCTTACTTGTTGCTTGTGATGTTTACCGTCCTGCTGCAATTGATCAATTACATGTTCTTGGTGAGCAGTTAAATATTGAAGTATTTTCAAACAAAGAAGAAAAAGATCCTGTTAAAATTGCGCAAGCAGCTGTTCAACACGCTAAAAGCAAAGGATTTAATGTTGTAATCGTCGATACTGCTGGTCGTTTAGCGATTGATGAACAAATGATGAATGAAATTGCACGGGTTAAAGAAGCAATTCAACCAACTGAAACATTGTTTGTTGTTGATTCAATGACTGGTCAAGATGCTGTTTTGACAGCTAAAGCATTTAATGAAAAAATAAATTTTGACGGTGTTGTATTGACCAAATTAGATGGCGATACAAGAGGTGGAGCGGCTTTATCAATTAAAGCAATCGTAGAGAAACCAATTAAATTTGTTGGTACTGGTGAGAAAATGGATGCGTTGGATGTATTTTATCCAAAACGTATGGCGGATCGTATTCTTGGAATGGGTGATGTCGTATCGTTGGTCGAAAGAGCGCAAGAACAGTACAATGAAGAAGAGGCTCGAAAATTACAAAAACGCATTCAAAAAGATCAATTTGATTTCAATGACTTCTTGGGTCAGTTGCAACAAATTAAAAAAATGGGAAATGTTAAAGATTTGATGGGAATGATTCCAGGAATGGGGAAAGCCATGAAAGACGTTGACATTCAAGATGACGCGTTTAAACATATTGAAGCCATTATTCTATCAATGACACCGAAAGAACGTTCAACTCCAAGCTTAATTAATGGGCAACGAAAAATTCGTTTGGCAAATGGAAGTGGTACAAATATTCAAGAAGTGAATAAGCTTATGAAACAGTTTGAGGATACGAAGAAAATGATGAAAATGATGAGTAATCCAAAAAACATGATGAGCATGATGAAACAAATGAAAGGCATGGGTGGTGGAATGCCCGGAATATAATTAATTATGGAGAAAGAAGCTACATTTGGAGCGGGTTGTTTTTGGTGTGTTGAAGCATGTTTTAATGAATTAATAGGCGTAATATCTGTTGAACCAGGATATGCTGGTGGCGCAGTCATTGATCCAACATATAAAGAAGTTTGTGAAGGCACGACTGGACACGCTGAAGTAATTCGTGTTGTTTTTGACGATGAAATTATTTCTTTTGATGAATTATTGGAAGTATTTTGGTTTGTTCACGACCCAACTCAGTTAAACCGACAAGGTAATGATGTAGGTTCGCAATACCGCTCAGTTATCTTTTACCACGATGATATTCAAAAAGGAATTGCTGAGAATGTAAAACAAAATCTTTCAGTGAATAAAGTTTGGAATAATCCTATTGTAACTGAAATTGTAGCAATCAATAATTACTACGAAGCAGAACAATACCATCACAATTACTTGGCGTTAAATCCTGGGAATTCATATTGTCAAATGGTAGTTAGGCCCAAATATGAAAAATTTAAAAAAGTATTTGAAGACCGTTTGAAATAAAAAATAGTAAACCAAAAAAAAGCCTTCCAATTGGAAGGCTTTTTTGTTACCATATTCTAGCTACTTTTTGAAGAGGGTTTCTCATTTTACTTCCTTCGGGAATTGAGAATGCTTCAAAAAATTCAGGGCAGTTTTTTAAAGGACCATTTACACGATACATTCCAGGAGAATGTGGATCGTTAGCGATTCTATTTTTCATTTCTTCTGGTGTGTAATTTATTTTCCACAATTGTGCGTAAGCAATAAAGAATCGTTGAGCTGGCGAAAAACCATTAATTTCATTACCAGATTTGAATTCTGTAGTTTTTGTATAAGCGTAATAAGCCATTGTTAATCCTCCTAAATCTGCAATGTTTTCTCCCATCGTTAAATCTGGGTTGACACAATGTCCTTCAATTGGACAAAAATCAGCAAATGTAGCGCCTAATTGTTGTGTTTTTTTCTCAAATGCAACACGGTCAACTTCAGACCACCAATTTTTAAAACTTCCATCTGCAGCAAATTTTGATCCCATGTCATCAAAGCCGTGCGTAAATTCATGTCCAATAACCATTCCAATACGACCGTAGTTTACAGCATCTTCTGAATTTTCATCAAAAAATGGCGCTTGCATAATTCCCGCTGGAAATGCAATTTCATTTAATAAAGGATGGTAATAGGCATTCACCATATGTGCAGGCATTCCCCATTTTGCTTTATCTACGGGTTTGTTTAACTCTTGCATATTCTTGTTGTGTGAAAACAAATTTTCCAAATTAACATTATCTACATATGTTGTTAGATTAAATTTTAAAGCTGAAAAATCTTCCCATTTTGAAGGGAAACCTAATTTTCGGCCAATTGAATTTAACTTATTTAAAGCTTCTTTTTTGGTTTCTTCAGTCATCCATTCCAATTGTTTGATTCGTTCTTTGAAAACAAACAATAAATTATCAACCATCGTATTTACCTTTTTTTGTGCATTCTCTGAAAAATATTTTTTCACGAATAATTTACCCAATACTTCACCAAACTCTTTGTTTGTAATTTCATCAATTGCTTGATCATTAATTGGCTTCATTTCTGTTTTCCCACTTAATACCTTACCGTAAAAATCGAAGTTTTTTTGATCAAATACTTCATCTAATTTATCAGCATAATGATTGATAACATTCCAAAGTAAGTAGTTTTTCCAAGTATCAATCGATTGGTTAGCTAATAGTTCATTTATTTTTGAAATAAAAGCAGGTTGAGATACTATCAGTGAATCGAATGTTGGAACACCTATCGTTCCAAAGTAAAAAGCACCATTTAGTTCACCCATTAAATCTACACATTCTCGACGGCTCATTTTATGGTATGTTTTTTCAGGAATTCGTAATTCAGCAGGTGCCATCATAGCAGATGAAAGCTGTGTTTCAAACGAAACTACATTATTAGCCATTAACTTAGCTTCCTTTTCAGAATAATTTAAAAGCTTAAACAAATTTGATATATGTTCTTCATACTTAACAAGGATTTCTTTTTTGTTTTCTGAAAAATAATATTCTTTATTAGGTAATCCAATTCCACCTTGACCAATATATGCTATGTTTCTGTTGATGTTTTTTAAATCTTGTCCAATACCAAATGAAAATAAACTATTGATACCAAGTTGATGATGGTCTGAAATCACAGTTATAACCTGGCTTTTTGATTGGATATTTCTTACACGTTCTAATTCACCTTCTATAGGAGTGATTCCTAAACGATTTCTAGTTTCAATATCGATAAAAGAATGGTAATAATGGCCTAATAAAAGTTCGTCTTGTCCAGTTCGTTCAGAAGTATTTAAACAGTTTTTTAAGATTTTTGTAAGTTTTTCTTTATTGTTTTTATCCAATTCATTAAAACTTCCCCATCTTGATTCTGATGGGGGTACTGGATTGTTTTTTAACCATTTACCATTTGAAAACATAAAAAAGTCTTCAGTTGGTTTTACAGATTTATCCATGTAAGATAGGTCAATTGATTTTTTACTATTTCTTAAATCTTCTTGAATTAACACCTTTTCATTTTTAAGTGACTTACAGGAGTAAATTAATGCGATACTTGTTGTAAATAAAATAATTTTTTTCATTTTTTATCGTTTGATTAATTTAATAACATTTCTATATGAGGTATTCCGTCTTCTAAATAGGCTTTACCTGTAGATTCAAATCCTAGTTGCGCATAAAAATTTTCTAAATGCGCTTGTGCAGAAATTCGAATGCTATTAATATTAGATTCAAAGCAATGGTTCAATGCTACCTGCATCAATTCTTTGCCTAATCCATTTAATCGAAAGTTAGCATCCAAACAAACACGTCCAATGGCGATTTCGTTGTAAATTAATCCTTTTGGGACAATCCTAAGCGTTCCGATTACTTTGTCGTTTTCAGTTAATAGCAGATGTGCTGACTGCTGGTCAATACCATCTATATCTTGGTAAACACATTGTTGTTCCACAACAAAAACTTCAGCTCTCAAAGCCAAAAGTCCATACAACTCGTCGTTGGTTAATTCATTAAATTGTTTAATCGAAAAATTCATATAATCAAGTTTGAATTACACCAACATTGTAAGGCTTTTCCGCAATTTTATGATTCGCCATTTCTATGCCTATTGAAATTGTGTTTCTTGTTTCAGCAGGATCAATTATCGCATCCACCCAGATTCGGCTTGCTGCATAATAAGGGGAAATTTGTTCATCGTAACGGTTTTTTATTGTATCATACAATTCTTTTTCTCGCTCAGGTGTGATAATTTCTCCTTTCGTTTTTAACGAAGCAACTTCAATTTGCATCAATACTTTAGCAGCTGCAGCGCCACTCATTACTGCAATTTCAGCAGTTGGCCATGCTACAATCAATCTCGGATCATACGCTTTTCCACACATCGCATAATTTCCAGCTCCGTAAGAATTTCCAACAACAACAGTGAATTTTGGAACAATAGAATTTGCCATTGCATTCACCATTTTAGCGCCATCTTTAATGATTCCTCCGTGCTCACTTTTAGAACCAACCATAAAACCTGAAACATCTTGTAAGAAAACTAGCGGAATATTTTTTTGGTTACAATTCATAATGAAACGTGCTGATTTATCGGCAGAATCAGAATAAATTACACCTCCAAATTGCATTTCACCTTTGGCATTTTTTATAATCTCACGTTGATTTGCAACAATTCCAACAGCCCAGCCATCAATTCTAGCGTACCCACAAATTATTGATTTTCCATAATCTGCTTTGTACTCAGTAAATTCTGAATCATCGACTAAATGCGCGATTAATTCTTTCATGTCGTATGGTTTTGACCGATCACTTGGAACAATTCCATAAATATTTTTAAGTGGGTGCTTTGGAAGTGAAGGTGCTTTTCGATCAAACCCAGCGTTTTGTGGCTGACCAATTTTATCCATTAATTGTCGAATAGTCGCTAAACATTCTTCATCTGTTTCAGTTTTGTAATCGCAAACACCTGAAATTTCTGTTTGTGTTGTTGCACCACCCAATGTTTCATTGTCTATTGTTTCACCAATTGCAGCTTTTACCAAATAGGAACCTGCTAAAAAAATTGTTCCAGTTTTATTGACAATCAACGATTCATCTGACATGATTGGTAAATAAGCGCCTCCAGCAACACAACTTCCCATTACAGCAGATATCTGAACGATTCCCATTGAACTCATGACAGCGTTGTTTCTGAAAATTCGACCAAAATGTTCTTTATCAGGAAAAATTTCATCTTGCATTGGTAAAAAAACACCCGCTGAATCTACAAGATAGATTATTGGTAAACGGTTTTCCATGGCAATTTCTTGTGCTCTCAAATTTTTCTTTCCTGTAATTGGAAACCAAGCACCAGCTTTAACCGTCGCGTCGTTTGCTACAACGATACATTGCTTACCAGAAACTTTCCCAATAACCACAACAACACCACCTGCAGGACAACCTCCATGTTCTTCATACATTCCGTGTCCGGCAATTGCACCGACTTCAAATCGTTCACAGGTTGGATCTAACAATAAATCAATACGTTCTCTAGCTGTTAATTTTCCGCTTTCGTGTAATTTATCAATGCGTTTTTGACCGCCACCAAGTTGTATTTTTTCTAATGTCCGTTCTAATTGCGTGATTTTTAAACGCATAAGATCTTCATTGCTATTGAATTCAAGTTCTTTTTTAGAAATTGCCATTTAAAGTTTTTTTTATGAATTCAAATATAATAAGAGTAAGTGTATTTTTGGTCCATGAAGGTTATTATTTGAAAACTAAAAAGTATGATTCTCTTTTTTAAAATTCTTCCTACCTTTGAATCATGCAAGATTCATTTAAACACAAAGGACTTAGAAAACAATTAATCGAAGAATTAAAAGCAGATAACCGTATTACAAATCCTGCGATTTTTGAAGCTTTTTTTAAGATTCCTAGACATTTCTTTTTGGATTTAGCATTTTTAGAACAAGCATATAGTAATAAAGCGTTCCAAATTGGCGCTGGTCAAACGATTTCACATCCTATAACTGTAGCATTTCAAACACAATTGTTAGAAGTTAAAAAAGGAGACAAAATACTTGAAATTGGAACTGGTTCTGGATTTCAAACATGTATTTTGTGTGAATTAGGTGCGAAAGTGTTTTCGATTGAACGTCAAAAAGAATTGTATCTAAAAGCGAAGAAAATTATTCAAGATTTTAATTTTAGTCCTCGTTTATCTTTCGGAGATGGCTACAAAGGTTTGCCAACATTCGCACCTTTTGATAAGATTATTGTAACCTGTGGAGCGCCCGATGTTCCGCAAGCTTTGATCGATCAATTAAAAATAGGAGGGAAGATGGTAATTCCAGTTGGAGAAGGCAGCGAACAAACCATGAAATTGATTACAAAAATAGCTGAAAATGAACTGTTGACTGAAGAATTGGGCACATTTAAATTTGTACCAATGCTTGAACAAGTCGTGAAATAAAGTAAATCAAAAATTAGTACACATAAAAAAAAGAAGCCCAAGAGCTTCTTTTTTCGTTTTAATATTGTTCTGATTGTTAATGTCCTTGTGCAGCTAAATAGCGTTCCGCATCCAATGCAGCCATACAACCAGTTCCAGCAGCAGTAATCGCTTGTCTGTAACGCTTGTCAGCCGCATCACCAGCAACAAATACACCAGGAACATTTGTTAAAGATGTTCCAGCTTCAGCATATTTAATGTAACCTGTTTCGTCTAAATCAATAAATTCCTTGAAAATTGCAGTATTTGGTGTGTGACCAATAGCAACAAAGAAACCAGTACAAGGAATTGTTTTTTCTTCACCTGTAACACTATTTTTCACTAAAGCTCCTGTAACGCCATTATCATCACCTAAAACTTCAACTGTATCTGTGCTAAAAAGGATTTCAATATTTGGTGTGTTTTTAACACGATCAGCCATTATTTTAGATGCTCTAAATTCATCTTTACGCACCAACATCGTGACTTTCGTACACAATTTAGATAAGTAATGTGCTTCTTCGCACGCAGAATCTCCAGCACCAACGATTACCGTTTCTTGTCCACGGTAGAAGAATCCATCACAAACTGCACAAGCAGAAACACCACCTCCCATTTCAAGGTATTTTTGTTCACTCGGCAAACCTAAATATTTAGCAGATGCACCTGTTGAAATAATGATTGTTTTTGCATGAATTTCTTTTCCATCTTCTGTCCAACATTTGTGAATGGAACCTGAAAAATCTACTTTCGTTATAAATCCAAATCGAACATCTGTTTCAAATCTTTTTGCTTGTGCTTCTAATTGAACCATCATTTCAGGTCCTGTAACTCCATCTGGATATCCAGGAAAATTTTCAACTTCGTTTGTTGTTGTTAACTGTCCACCTGGCTGCATACCTTGATATAAAACTGGTTTCATGTCTGCTCGTGCTGCATAAATAGCTGCAGTGTAACCCGCTGGACCTGAACCGATGATAAGGCAATCTAATGTTTCGATTTCGCTCATTGTATTATTTTTTTGACATTTTATATTTCTAACTACAAAAATAAGCGTAAAAGTTGATGAATGAATTAAATATTGAAATAATTGAAAACATTTTGTTATTCGGATTAAAGGCAGTACTTTTGTAGCCCCAAATTCGGTTGATAAAATGATTGATGTAGAATTGTACGAAGCGAAAACACTTTACCCTTTCCAAGAAAAAACTGTGCATTCTATTGTAGAGGAATTAGAGAAAAACGGAAAAAATTATAATTTACTATTTCAATTGCCAACAGGCGGCGGAAAAACGGTTATTTTTTCTGAAATCGCCAAAAAAATAATTGAAACACGAAAGGAAAAAGTACTAATTCTTACGCATAGAATCGAGCTTTCTGTCCAAACTTCGAAGCAATTGCATGCCATTGGAGTAAATAATAAAATCATTAATAGCGACGTAAAATCAATTCCCGATCAAAATGAATACCATTGTTTTATTGCAATGGTTGAAACCTTAAATAACCGATTAAACGAGGATGAAAATTTCATTGAAGGTGTTGGATTAGTCATTGTTGATGAAGCGCATTATAACAGTTTCCGTAAAATTTTTCAATTTTATGACGGCTGTAATATTTTAGGTGTAACTGCCACGCCGTTAAGTAGCAACAAAGCATTACCATTAAATGATAATTACAATAAACTAATTGTTGGTGAAAGTATTTCTAATTTAATTGAATCTGGTTATTTAGCGAATGCTGAAACATTTACCTATGATGTAAATTTACACGGTTTAAAAATTGGTTCAAATGGCGATTTCACAGTAAATAGTTCGGATCAAGTGTATGGAAATTATTTCATGCAAGAAAAACTGTTGTTTGCCTACGAAGAAGTTGCGATAGGAAATAAAACTTTGATTTTTAATTCAGGAATTGATACTTCATTAAGAGTAGAGGAAACGTTTAAAAAACGTGGGTTTAAAATACGACACTTAGATTCAACCTTTAGCGATAAAGACCGTAAAGACGTGTTAAGTTGGTTCAAAACTACTCCTGGCGCCATTTTGACTTCAGTTGGAATTTTGACGACAGGTTTTGATGAACCAACTGT
>CANLIL010000027.1 GCA_947491305.1 Flavobacteriales bacterium
GCTTCTGAACTAAATGAATTAGCTTGTAAGAATACTCCCGAATCATACGCTTGGTCACTTACATTACAAATAGCTAATTTAATGTGGTATGTTTGACCACATTGTACAGATGCATTTGCTGATAATAAAACAGTAGTCCCATCGTATTGAATAGCAGAACCATAGGCAGCACCATTCTGATTATTAGTGTAATACGTAGGATTTTGAGTTGGGTTAACGGTATTAATAGTAACAGGAGTTGTTGTTCCAGGAATGACAGCCAGTGTTTGCCCACCAGCAGGATAACCTGCTAAAATATATGGCCCTGAAACTCCAGGTCCCCACAAAAAGAAACCAAAAGCATCATTATAACTCGAATTGGCAAATTCCGGATATTCATCAGAACCAAACATGTAATTAAATGAAATCGTATCACCAGCAGGTACAAAATCAAATTCTAGTACTACTCCATTTGTAGGTAAAGGCGTTGCTCCAGGAATAATGGCATTTAAATGAGGGTCAGTAGCCACACTTGGTGTCGCAGGCGTATTTGCCGTGAAACTTCCACTGCTATTTGGGCCGACAGCACCAGAACCATTTCCAGTTGTTAATAAAACACCTGATTGAATTGGAAATGACGTTGTTCCTGCATTAAAATAAGTAATGTTTGGATACACGTTATTCGCACTAAATGGCACACCATTAATTGAAATATTTGAAGCCGTTACACCAAAACCCATTAATACATTTTGAACTAATTGAGTCGCTGTTTGGGTATTTGTAACTGTTATCTGAGCAAATAAATAAATACTTGAAAATAAAGCTGTAAGTGATAATACTATTTTCTTTTTCATGGTAGTTTTTTTGAACACTAAAAAATAAGACATTGTATTCGTAAATATAGTTGCACGAATTTGATTATTTTTTTTGAAATAACCAACTTTAATTCCGAATTTTGACAGGAATTCAATGAAAAAAATTAAAATGAAAAATAGCCAAACATATATTCAAGCAAATAAAGATCGGTTTTTAAACGAATTAATCGATTTATTAAAAATGCCCTCAATTTCTGCCGATGCAAAATATGCTGATGCTGTTCATTCCACAGCAGCTTCTGTTGCCAGTCATTTAACCGATTTAGGACTTGATCAAGTTGAAGTATGTCAAACAGCCGGCTACCCAATAGTTTACGGGGAAAAAATTATTGACGCCACATTGCCAACAGTTTTAGTATATGGACATTACGATGTTCAACCAGCTGACCCAATTGAACTATGGACCAACCCCGCATTTGAACCAGTAGTAAAGTCAACAGAAATTCATCCTGAAGGAGCGATTTTTGCACGTGGAGCTTGTGACGACAAAGGACAAATGTTTATGCATGTTAAAGCAGTTGAAGCAATGTTAGCAAGCAATGAATTACCTTGCAATGTAAAATTCATGATCGAAGGAGAAGAAGAAGTTGGAAGTGAAAATCTAGGGGTTTTTGTGAAAAATAATGTTGAAAAATTAAAAGCGGATGTTATTTTAGTTTCGGATACTGGAATGTTGGCTAATGATGTGCCATCCATTACAACTGGCTTGAGAGGTTTAAGTTATGTGGAAGTGGAAGTTACTGGACCAAACAGAGATTTGCACTCAGGATTATATGGTGGATGTGTTGCAAATCCTATCAATACATTGGCGAAAATGATTGCTTCATTGCACGATGAAAACAACAAAATCACCATCCCTGGTTTCTACGATAAAGTAATAAATCTTTCTGACGAAGAGCGCGCTGAAATGGCAAAAGCACCATTCTCTAATGAAAAATATTGCAAAGCGTTAGACATCAACGAAGTTATGGGTGAAAATGGCTATTCAACGATGGAACGTGGCTCAATTCGTCCAACACTAGATGTCAACGGGATTTGGGGTGGTTATACGGGTGAAGGTGCCAAAACTGTCATTGCTTCAAAAGCGTATGCTAAAATATCCATGCGTTTAGTACCTGACCAAGATCCTGTTGAGATTACTGAATTATTTAAAAATCATTTCGAAAAAATAGCGCCAAATAGTGTTAAAGTAACGGTAAAACCTCATCATGGTGGAGAAGCAGCTGTTACTCCGATTGATTCAATTGGTTACAAAGCTGCAGCTTTAGCTTACGAACAAACATTCGGGAAAAAACCGATTCCGGTGAGAAGTGGTGGTAGCATCCCGATCGTTGCGATGTTTGAAAAAATTCTGGGTTTAAAAACGATCTTAATGGGATTCGGTTTGGATAGTGATGCGATCCATTCACCAAATGAACATTTTGGGTTGTTTAACTATTACAAAGGCATTGAAACAATTCCTTATTTCTACCATCATTTTACTGAATTATCTCAAAATGAACTATAAAAAAGGTGTAATTGCATTAGCGTTATTTTTTTTATTAATTAGCTGTGGAAGTTTTAAAGAACCGATACTTAAAAAAAGTGATGAATTTAAACTCACTGAATTTCAAGGGAAAAAAGTTTCTTTTTCAATAAACATAGAAATAGAAAACAACAATTGGTATGCCTTAAAAATAAAACCAAGTAATGTTGATGTATTTCTTGAAGAGAAAAATGTTGGAAAATTATTTTTAATTGATAAAGTAAAGATTCCAGCTAAAAAAACAAGTGTTTTAACTATTCCTGCGCGATTAGAATTAGCGGATGGTGCGTTTTTCATAATTATGAAATCAATAACTAAAGAAAATGTTCCAATTCGTTTTAATGGAAAAATAAAAGGCGGAATTTTATTCATTTATAAAAACTTTACAATAGATGAAAAAACAGCCATTCCAGGTTCTTTGTTGAAATTTGATAATTTTAAATTTGGTGGCGCTTTTGGACTGGAAAAATAAATTGCCCGATTTTGAGTTAACGAAAGGTGAAATCTCTTCTCTTTTGTTACAAAAAGGAATGCAAACATTTCACGAAGCTTGTGTTTTTGTTTCTGAACTTCCGTACCGTCGAACTAAAAACCGAGATGATTTAACGGCTATTTTAACTGAAAATGGTGGAACATGCTCTTCTAAACATGGTTTATTAGGCCAAATTTGCGTTGAAAATGGGTATGAAAACATTGAATTGATTGCTGGTATTTTTTTAATGAGTGGCGAAACACACCCATCCATTAAGCCTATTTTAGACGCTAGTAATTTAACCATCCTTCCTGAAATGCATTGTTACTTGAGGTTTAAAGGTGAACGTTTTGATTTTACAAGTCCCCATGCAAATTTTAAAAAAATTGCTTCTAAAATCGTTCGTGAACAATGGATTGAACCGCATCAAGTCGGCGATTGGAAAGTGAAAATTCACAAAAGTTATTTGGAAAGCTGGCTCGAACGGAATCCTCAAATTCACCATTCTTTGGAGCAATTGTGGGAAATCCGTGAAAAATGTATTGAAGAATTTAGTTCGTCAGGATTCTAAATAAATTTTATGTACCCGTTTCGATATGCTCGTCATCACTTCATAAGGAATGGTATTCATTTTTTCTGCTAATTGCTGTAAACTTTGATTTTTACCGATGATTTCAACTGCTGCTCCTTCGTTGACCTCTAATTTACCTAAATCAATCATGATCATATCCATGCAAATTCGACCTACAATCGGACAACATGTATTATTGACATAAACACACCCCGCTCCATTGCTTAACGTTCTTTTTAAACCATCTGCATAACCAATTGGAACAATGCCAATTTTCATATCATTCGGAGCAATAAATGTGCGGTTGTAACTTATACTTTCACCTTTTTTGACTTTTTTGACTTGCGAAAGAGCACTTTTCCATTGTAAAACAGGTAATAATTTTCGCTGGGTTGCAGGATCAGAAGTGACGCCAAACATTCCTATTCCAATTCTAACCATATCAAATTGTGCTGCAGGAAAATGAGCGATTCCCTCTGAATTCAATGCATGACAGTCAAAATGATACGGAATTGCTTGACTTAATAACTGAACAGCTTTTGAAAATTGGTGTAATTGGTATTCCGAAAATCGTTTATCTCTTCGGTTATCTGCATCCGCTAAATGTGTGTATACGGATTGAATTTTAAGTTCTGGTTGTGCATTTAACAATTCGCAAACGGCAGGAATGTCCTCCAAATCAAAGCCCAAACGTTTCATTCCAGTGTCAATTTTCAAATGAACTGGAAAGCCAGATTTACTATGAAAAATTAATTCTTTAACAAATGTATCGAGTTGATGAAATGAATAAATTGCAGGTTCTAATTGATACTGAATACAATCTTCAAATCCTTCTGTTTCAGCATTCATTACTAAAATAGGCGTTTCAATTCCTTGTTTTCTTAATTCAACGCCTTCATCTGCATAAGCGACACCTAAATAATCTATGCCATTCAAGGATAAAAATTGAGCGATTTTCTCCACGCCAGAACCATACGATTGCGCTTTTACCATAGCCAACATTTTTGTTGAAGGCACTAATTTAGCTTTAAATACTTGTAGGTTGTTTTTCAAAGCGTTTAAATCAACTTCAAGTACCGTTTTATGGTTTTTCAATCTGAATTGTCGAGCAATTCGTTGCATATCCGATTTCCGGGTTCCTTTTATTAAAATAATTGCATCGTGAAATGTCGACTGAATAACTTCATTTGGCTTTAATATGAAAAATTCATCCGGTTCAAACGATTCAATCAGTTGTTGAATTTGTGTAAGTTTATGTTCGTTTTCTTCGTCTAATCCGATGAGAACTATTCGTTTCTTGTTCTGTGCCTTTTGAACTTGGAATTCTAATGAATAAGTTAAAGCATCAATGTCAAGATTATACGTATCATTAATGATTGTCGTATTATTTATTCCCTCAAAAATCTCCATTCGAAGCGCCAACTGAGGAAGTGTTGCAGCGCGCTCTTTCAATGTTTTGGAATCTTTCAAAAATAGCTTTGCAACTGCAAGTGAAATTAAACCATTTGTTAGATTGACTTTGTCCGAAAACGTGAACCAAGTTGCTTCTTTACTTGAAAAATCGAGTGGTATTTGAATACCATTTATAGCACTTAAAACTTCTTTAGTCAATGAAATATTTGCAGGAAAAACAGAAGAGGAAGCAGTATCAAACAGTGCTAATTTTTCATTCATCAAAGCTTCAGATGACTTAAAATTTTCTAAATGAGCGCTTCCTAACGAAGTCATTACCGCAATTGTAGGTTGAACAATTTCTTTTAAACGATGCATTTCTCCAGGTTGAGAGATACCGACTTCAATGATTGCGAGATCGCACTGATCATTTAATTCTAAAAGAGATAAGGCAACACCCAATTGTGAATTGTAACTTTTGGGACTTCTTATGATTCTATATGTAGGACTTAATAAATGATAAATCCATTCTTTAACTGTTGTTTTTCCCGCGCTACCTGTAATTGCAATTAGTGGATAAGTAAATGTCGCTCGATGAAATTTAGCAAATTCTTGTAAAGCATATAACGTATCTTTCACCACACAAAAATGAGCGGTTGGGAAGTCATTTTTCCACTTTTCTTCCGAAACTACAAAATGCCTTACTCCTCTATCAAAGGCAGCTTGAATAAATGAATGACCATTCCTGTAATCGCCAATTAAGGCAAAAAACAAGGTATTTGTACCAGCTACAATTTTACGAGAATCATAGGCAACTTGCGTGATAAGTTCAGTTGACGTAGTTGTAGACGTTCCCTTGATTACGTTATTAATTTGAGAATATGTGTAAGCTAATTTCAATCGTTCTTTTTTGTGTAACACGTTCTACATAGTGGTTGGTATTTTTCAATAGCACCAACAACAACTTGACCTTCTTCATTTGATATTCGATGAGAATAATGTGCTAAGTTACCACAAGACAAGCAAATAGCATGAACTTTTGTTACATATTCTGCAATGGCTAATAATTCAGGCATCGGGCCAAATGGCGCTCCTAAATAATCCATGTCTAAACCCGCAATAATTACGCGAACGCCTTTATCAGCTAATTGATTACAAACAGCAACTAAACCCATATCAAAAAACTGTGCTTCATCAACAGCAATGACTTTTTGATCTGTCCAACTTTTTAATATTTCTGAAGAATCAGTGACTGGGATCGCTTGTATACTGGTTCCTTGGTGACTCACAATATTTGTGGTATGGTAACGATCATCAATAATCGGTTTAAATAACAACATTTTCTGATTAGCGAACTGTGCGCGTTTCATTCGGCGAATTAATTCTTCTGTTTTGCCAGAAAACATAGACCCACAAACGACTTCAACCCAACCATTCTGCCTTCTTTCACTTGGAAATTGTTCTAAAAACATACCTTTTTGTTCATTAATGTTATTAACATTCTTTCGAAGAGAAAAAACGTTTAAAATTTGTAAAACATTTCAACTTGAATCGTAACTTTACACTTGTAAATTTGAAAAAAGTTGTTTAATTTCATAAAGTTAGCAACTTTGTTAGAATGTTGAAATTGATACGCAAAAATATGACAAATTTAAATACCTTGGAGACAACCTTAAAAGCAATTGAACATGCAATCAATGCATTAAAAAACGGGCAATTAACTGAAGAGGAATTGGCACAATTTGTAGAAGATTCAAAAGAACTTTACGAAAAAGCGATCGTTTTGCGTTACAAAGCATACGAGGAAAAAGTATTTGGTACAAATAAACCAACTGCTCATCTTGAAGAAAATTCGCATAACAACAGTGAAGATCTAGTCGTTGAAACTGCAGCTGAAGAAACAGAAGCGCCATCTTTTGAATTTGGTTTATTTGAACCAATGAATGAAACGCTTGAAGAAAAAGTGTCTGAAATAGTTGTTGAAGAAGAACTTGAAGAAGAAAATGAAATGGACTTTGAGCAAGCGACGATTTTTGAAACAGCTTCAGCAATTGAAATACCTATTTCAGAATTACCAATTGAATTGGAATTAGAGGTGAACACGCCATCGATTGCATCATTTGAGGAGGCACAAGACGAAACAATTGAAGATGAAGATGAATTTTTTCCTGAAAATACTAGCGAAACGAATTCTTCAGAAGAATATTCTTCAGAACCATATTTAAAACCAAGTGAAAATAGGCCAGATACATCCGCTATTCATTCAAATTTAGTCCAAATTAGTTCACGAGTTGCAAGTCACGCAGGAATGATGAAATTGGAAACGCTTATTGGTTCATTTGGCTTAAACGAACGATTACAGTATATCAATGAATTGTTTGATGGATCAAGTGAAGGATTTTCTGAAGCAATTAAAACGATTGATCATTCTTTAGATTTGAATCAAGCAATCGATGCCATTACTGGATACGCAAATCAACACCAATGGGATTTGGAGAGTGAAACGGTTGAAGATTTTATTGTAAAAGTAAAAAGACGCTATGCTTAAACTTGTTTTATGTTGTGTTCTAAGTTATTCGTTTGCTGGCTTTGCCCAATTAAACGATGCGAGGAGAATAACAAAGACAATGTGTTCTGAAGAATTTCACGGAAGAGGTTACGTAAACAATGGAGTTGAAATTGCCAGTCAATTTATAGCAAAAGAATTTAAGAAGATTGGAGCTAAACCAATCAAAAGAAACTATTTTCAAGCATTTCAACATGCCGTAAATACTTTTCCTGGTAAGATGCTTGTCCAACAAAATGATCGCGTACTAAAGCCAGGAATTCATTTCATTGTGGATCCGTCAAGTGGTGGTGGAAAATTCGACCTATATCCAAACAAAATAACTATTGCAACTGCATTAAATACGCAATTACTTGAAGAAGAACTTAAAAAAATGTTGCTTGAAAAAAAATTCAATGCCATTTCTTTTAATAGTTCTCGTCTTTCAGCGGATACCTTAAAAAAATTGGAAGCCTTAAAAGAAGAACTCGCCCATTTTATTCCAGTAATTGAAATTGTACAATCAAAATTCACGTGGTCAGTTGCATCAGAACAGCAACAATTTCCAATCATTCAACTACAAGATTCTGTTTATCAACAAGATTCACATTATACAATACATATAGATGCTATTGAATTACCAAATTTCACCTCAAAAAATATCATTGCTTTTCTACCAGGAAAAAATAAAAAATTAGCGCCTTTTGTCTTTACTGCACATTACGATCATTTAGGTAGAATGGGATCTGAAACCTATTTCCCAGGAGCAAATGACAATGCAAGTGGTGTTGCAATGCTACTCGAACTTGCGCGTTATTTCAAAGCGAATAAAACAGAACGAAGTATTTATTTTATTGCTTTTGCTGGCGAAGAAGCTGGATTATTGGGTTCAAAACATTTTGTTGAACATCCTTTGTTTCCGCTTAAAAATATTGGTTTTTTAATGAATGTAGACATCATGGGTAGTGGCGAAGATGGCGTCACTATCGTAAATGCCACCTTGTTTGAGAAAGCGTTTAAACAACTTGTTGAAATTAATGATGCTGCTCAGTTGCTCAAAGTAATAAAATCAAGAGGTCCAGCAGCTAATTCTGATCATTATTGGTTTACAAAAGCAGGTGTTCCGGCATTTTTTATGTACACTATGGGACCCAATAAAAATTACCACGATATTTTTGACCGCTATGAAGCATTAAGTTTTAATGAATTTGAAGACATTAAAAAACTATTGATTCAATTTTGCCAATCTTATAATTAATCAACTTATGGAAATTGAAAATAAAGTAGCTAAAAGTGGTTTAATCCAGCTAGATTTAGCTGATTTTAAACCTACGATAGAAATTGTTGAAATTGATATCGCAGCACAATTATGGGAAGGATTGATTCTGAAAGAAAAAGATTTTAGAGCGTGGATCAGCACAACTGATTGGTCTATTTATGAAGGAAAAGCTGTCTGTGTTTATTGTTCTGCAGATGCAATTATTCCAACATGGGCTTATATGTTAGTGGCTTCGAAATTAATAGGAATTGCTGCTGAAACTGAAATTGGTTCGCGCTTTAACTTAGAAAAATCACTAATAAAAAAAGCCATTCAAGCAATTGACTTAGAAAAATTTATAGAAGGTAAAATAATCATAAAAGGATGCTCTGATATCGTTGCTCCAGAATTTGCAATGGTAGAACTAATGAAGGTGTTACAACCATCCATAAAAAGTATATTATACGGAGAACCTTGTTCTACCGTTCCGATTTATAAGAAAAAATAATTAACCTTAAATAAAATTACGTTATTTTTTAGTTTGCTCACTCACCATCCAATCTGCATTTTTTCTGATTTGAGCTGAAATATTATTCGAAAAAATTGGCAATTCACTTTTAATGTGATTGTACCAATTTTTATCAAAATAAATCAATTGATAATACCAATCACTACTGTTTTCTTTCGGACATTTAGATTTATCTCCTTGCTCGATTTTTTGTGTTGGATATTTTTTAATTACGCTATAATTAAACGTACTTACGGTTAAAAATTGGTGAATTAATTCAACTTTTAGAAAGACATTCTCCGGAGAATTAAGGTGTAAATATTTTCCAGTATACTCAAACATCTGATCAAATTTAGTGCCGCACTTTAACTGGATAATTCCTTTTGGATGCGCTTTCAGAAATGCTGCAGTTCGTGTTAATCGAACGAAACTATCTTCATCTACATTTTCAATAAAAATATGTTTGTTTGGTATTTTTGATGTGATCGCTAAAAAATAAGTCGTTTCCCAATCAATAAAATCAAGAAGAATTCCAGCAGATTTTTGTTGCACGATAACGTCACTAATTCCATTAAACTCTTTGTGTTCTATTTGCGGAATTGCATTGAAATCCGAAAGTGATTGAACCCTGATATCTCTAATAACTTGATGTAAAACAGACTTAGAGGGGGCTAATTTTTCAATTTTTAATTGCATCCAAATATAGGAAAGTGGCATCTGAGTAACTACTACTAATACTGAAAAAAAAGCTAATAATCGATTGTTTTTTTTGTTTGAAAAGAATAAAGCAGTAAATGGAATAGACAGTAACAATAACGAAAGTGAAAATCTATGTTGAAGCAATAAGGTGCCATTATTTGTTTTATATAAGTAGAAAACAAGCATTACAAAAAAAGGAAGTATCCAAATTATTTTAGTGAAAGAACGTTGATAGATTTTCTTGAAAAAGAAAATTACTAAGCCAATAATCAATAATGGAGAAATAGAAAAAAAATAAGAAAATGGGTAAAATAGAGTTCTTTTTAATACTTCAATATTGGTTAAGTTAGCATTATAACGCAAGATGTCTTGGGTGTTATAAATACCTGTAACACCATAGAAGAAATGTCCATGTGCTGTGAAATTTCCGATCATCCAAAAAAGCGGGAAAAGCAATGCAAAAAACATAAATAAAAAAGCACTTTTATACTGTTTTTTCAAAATAAAAATAAGCGTAAAAACAGCAATCATTAACCAAAATTCGTAGCGGAAACCAGCTCCTAATGTTGCGAAAATACCAGCATAAACAACGTGTTTGAATTGCTTCGTTTCAAGTGCTTTGGAAACAACATTAAGTGTTAGTGCTAAAAAAAACAAATAAGGTATCTCAGATAAAACTTGAAATGAATACCTGAAAAATAATGGATTAAATAGAAATAGTGCAACAGTAAAAAATGCACCTCTCATAGTAAAAACCCTTTTCGTAAAATAATAAAGCGGTACAGCAGTCAAAACAGAAATCAATATATGAAGGATAACAGGCCCATTTATGCGATTTGAAAATAAAAAAATGGCAATTGCATTCAAATAATGATGCATTGGTAACCAAACACCTTCTGAAATAATACTAAAATTTTCCAATAAATCTGAGGCAATAAATATGCGAGTAACAGAATCTGCATCAACAATTTGAGTATATGGCAAGCATATGAATCGAGCTATTAATGCCAATAAACAGAGTGAAAATAATAATACCTTTTCTTTTTTAGATTGCAACATGGTCAGTTATTTTAAGAAAACGTAAATTTTTGGAACGTATGATTTCAATTACTTCTGGCAATAGTTCTTTCAGGCGGTCTTTTGTCTTTTTGTTGTCATGAAACACTAAAATATCTCCCGCTTTAATGTGTTTTTTAGCTTTATCCAAAATCGTTTCTATTGAAACAGTTCGATCGTAATCATAAGACAGCCAAGTCCACATTACAATCGTAAATTTCTTCTTTAAATAGGCTGTTTGTTTGGGGGTAATTCTTCCGTATGGCGGTCTAAATAATCGTGAGTGAATTAATTCCTGCGCATGTTCAACGGATGTTATGTAATTCTCGAAACTTGTATGTGTCCCTTTATTGTGCTGCATGGTATGGTTACCAACTTGATGTCCTTCAGCAAGCATACGTTGATAAATATCTGGGTGATTTTTTACGTTTTGACCGACACAAAAAAATGTAGCTTTTAACCCTTTTTCTTTTAACACATCAAGAACCCATGGTGTGATTTCTGGATCTGGACCATCGTCAAACGTCAAATAAACAACAGGAAGTTTGTTCGAAAAACCCCACGTTTTCTTTGGAAAGATCCATTTAGAAAAACGTGGGGTCTTATATATTTTCATTCAGGGTTTTATTGAATTACTGAATCACCCGTTGGCATTTGTTGCATCATTTGCTGCACATTCATTGGCGCTCCGTTTGATGCTGCTGGTGCTGGTTTTCCTTTTTTCAAACCATATTGCACCGCTATTGCGTCTAAGTAATCTTTTAGAGCAAACAAACGATTAGCATATTTTCCAGCACTTGATCCTGGTCGTGTACTTTCGCCATTATCAGCAGCTAATTCTTCCAATCCTCTATATATTTCAGGGAACACAGACGTATACAATTCTTTGATTTTAGCTTGCGTACGTTTTGCCAATGCACTATTTTGACTTCCGAATTCCTGGTCAATTGCTGTTAAATGCAAGTTAAAATAAGCATCTAATGCTGCATACAAATCTTTTGTATTATCCGGATTTGATGCAATTGCTGGAGTCGTTTTAGCAAAATAATTTAGTGTTGATTCTAAATGATTTGCGACAATTAATCCCAATTTTTCAGCTTCCGCTTTTTTACCTGCTTTGAATAATATTTTTACATAATCGTGTAAAATACCATCTTTGTATGCATTTAATTCAGCACCACCATTGTTGTACTTCGTTCTGGTGTCAGCTTGCGGTTCACCGTAATCAATTACAACATCCGCAGGCATTACTTTCAACGAATGCATAATTAATTTCGCCGCTTTTGATTTATATGAAGCAATTCTACCATCTGCGCCAGTCAACGATTTCTCCAAACTAGTTGCACGGTCATTTTGACCAGCTTTGCGCATCAACGGTAAGTTAATTTTGCTATTCTCAACAGTTGCAGCCTCTTGTTCTGCTTTTGAAATGTAATAATCAGCTAACGCAGCAAAATGCATTCTGTATTGAGATGTATGACGTCGTGTGTAATAATCCGTTAAAACTTTTGGATTTGACATCGCACCATAATGGTATGTTGACATTAAATTGGTGTACATTTTATCTGAGAAATGATTGTTTAAATCTTTCAAAGGAGACAATTCGTATGCCAAGCCATTTTGCTTCACATATCCTTTCATGTACAAGGAAATTGAAACATCTGATCCGCCAGGACTAGAAAAATAAATTCCACGTTTCCAGTCATTATTTGCGATAATATCCAACATCATTACTTGTTCTCTTGTTAAGGCTCGTTCTTCAAAATTAAATTTCAATTCATTCAAACATGCATTCTTTTGAGCAGCTGTAATGATTCCAGATTTTACTGCATTTTCTTTATTCACTGGTAAAACAAATCCTGTTGTCGGGAAAATACGCACTTTGTTTTGCCCATCAAACGATACGATATTTTTATCATCTCGCACAAAACTCATTGCTTCTTTTATGTTTGCAAAATCCCAAGGTTTTTCAAATTCCATGATTAAATTTTGGAATTCTTGTGCTTTTCCTTCAGGGAAAGTTACGACACCACTTTGAACACTTGACAACAATTCGAATGCTGCAGCGTATTTTTTATAAATTGTTTCAACAATATCTTTTCCAGTATTACTTCCTAAATCTGTTTTCAATTCTTCTACTCTTCCAGCAACATTTGGCTGAGTTGAAGAAACACCTGCTAACATGGTCGAAGCTTGAATGTTAAAGTTATTGATTGAATTGGCAACCAATGCTTGATTACTTTTAACACGCATTGTGATCACTTTATTCAATACCTCTTCACCAGCATTCAAATAGAACATTTCAAATAAATTCGAAAAGACAACTTGATCTGTACTTCCTGCAAACATCAAAATTTGATCTTCCGTAAATTTAATTGGCAATGGGTCTGAATCGTACGCACGCATTTTCATTTGGTCTGTGTACCAATCTGTTTGCATCAACGAAAGGTTACAAACTCTTACATCTGTTCTTTTCTCTTCCACTTCTTGCAAATACCATAATGGGAAAGTATCGTTGTCCCCATTTGTGAATAAAATACCATTATTCTCACAAGATTCTAGGTAATTGTATGCAAGATCGTGTGCGGAGGTTTTTAAAGAACGATTATGGTCGTCATACCCTTGCATTCCCATAATTATTGGAACAAACAAACCCAATCCTCCTGCTAAAACTGCGCCATATGAATCATTTTTCAATTGCTTTCTTAGCAGCATCATTAGACCTAAAAGTGTGATTATTATTCCAGAAATTATAAGCCATGATACAGTTGTTGGCATTCCTACTTCAGCACCTAAATCGGCAAAGAAAAATAGCACCAATCCACCCAATAGTAAATAAATAACTTTCATGAAATCTGCCTTTTTAAAGCGCATGAATGCATCATATAATCCATAAATTCCAATTCCAATCCACATTGCGAAGAAGTAAAACGAACCAGCCAAAGCATAATCACGTTCTCTTGGCTCAAAAGGTTTTGGATTTAGGTATACAATAATTGCAACACCTGTAAATAAGAAGGCTAAAAACAATACAAATGCATCTTTTGGTGCTCTGTAAAAATGGAAAAACAAACCTATTAGTCCTAAAATTAAAGGCAAATAATAGAATTTATTATTTGCTGGATTGTTGGTTGTATAATCAGGCGCATTTGATTGATCTCCTAAACGGTCATTATCAATGGCTGAAATTCCTGAAATCCAGTTTCCTCGCATATTATCTCCATGACCTTGAATGTCATTTTGTCGACCCGCAAAGTTCCACATGAAATAACGCCAGTACATCCAATCAACTTGATAAGACAAGAAGAATCGTAAGTTCTCACCTGCTGTGGGTAAACGTTTGCCGTCTTTCCCTTTTTCAGTGCTGGCATCATCATTTGCATCGTAGCCAGACCATTTAGCATATCCATCAATACGTTGTTGTTCTTGGTTCCAATACATTCTTGGGAAAAACATAGTTTGAGCATACGTTGGAACAGCATTTATTCGTTCAGTTTCATTAGACTCAAAGTACTTTTCTTCAACTGAACCTCCATTATCAGCAGCATATTTTCTAGCTCTTGCTTCATCTTTAAACGCTTTTAATGTTGCTTCTCCTTTCGTAACAACAAATCTTCTTAACAAGAATGGAGAACGATCATCCCAAAGTTCTCGTTCATTTTCTGTAGAATTCCATGCAGGACCAAATAACAAAGGAGCAGAGCCATATTGTTCACGTTTTAAATAAGCATGCAAGGTCACTAAGTTTTCAGGATCGTTTTCATCCAAAGGTGTATTTGCATTTGAACGAATAACAATTACTGCAAATGAACCGTATCCAATTAGCAAGAAAATCAAGCCCATAATAGCATTGTACAAGATCGTTTTGCCTTTTTTACGCGCAAATCGAATACCCCAAACCAATGCAATTATTAGTGCGCTAAAAAAGAAGATTGTTCCAGCAAAAAATGGCAAACCTAATGTATTTACAAATGCAATTTCAAATGAAGATGCTAATGAAATTGAACCTGGAATAACTGCTTCTTGAATAAATCCAAGAATAAATACTGATAATATTCCTGTTAATAAAATTCCTTTTAAATCGCTGACTTCTTTGTGTCGGAAATAAATAACGAAGCTAATTGCTGGTACAACAAGGATTCCCAATAAATGGACTCCAATTGCCAAACCTAATAAAAACATGATTAGCAATAACCAGCGATTAGGCGCATAATCAGCAGATAACATGCCATGTTTGATGGCCGCCATTTCCTCATCCCATTTAAGAATTGCCCAAAAAATGACCGCTGTAAACAAAGATGACATGGCGTAAACCTCGCCCTCTACAGCTGAAAACCAAAATGATTCTGAAAAAGCATAGGCTAAAGAACCAATAAATCCACTCGCTAATATTGCAATAGTATCTGATTTAGATGGTTCATCTTTTCCTTTAACAGTTATTTTTTTTACTAAAATGGTGATTGACCAAAACATGAACAAGATTGTCAAAGAACTTGAAACTGCTGATAATCGATTGATCCAAATGGCAACATTTTCTGGTTCAGCAAAAAATGAAAACAATCTTCCTAAAATCATAAATAATGGTGCGCCTGGAGGATGTCCTACTTCTAATTTATATGCAGCAGTTATGTATTCACCACAATCCCATAAACTTACTGTATCTTCAATTGTCATGAAGTAAACAATGGTTGCAATTAAAAATACAAACCAACCAAGATATACGTTCAATTTTTTGTAATTCATGTTTTATTTTTTAAAGTTATCGTCAAAAATGAAAGCTATTTTTTTTGTAGCGATGCGAATTTAAAAATATATCTGCACCTTTCCTTATTATTCAATGTGAAAAAATGATAAAAAGTAAAATTTTATTCTTGAACGAAAAAAATAATTAAACTTTTTCCGATTTTTTCGTTAAAATTAATTTTTGTTATTATATTTGCACCCACAAAATGGCCCATGGTGTAACTGGCAACACGTCGGTTTTTGGTACCGAAGAGTCTAGGTTCGAGCCCTAGTGGGCCAACTCTTAAAAACAAAAAAAGCTTCTAATTAGAAGCTTTTTTTATGAAATTATTTTTAGTTAATCGATTGTTTGCAGGTTAATTGCCTCCACCCCTTTTACTTCTGGTGTAGAACTTTTAAGCGCCTCTTGTAAACCAGCTTTCAAAGTCATTACACTCATAGAACAATCACTGCAGGCTCCTAGTAAACGAACACGAACAATTCCATCCTCAGTAATATCAACTAATTCCATATCTCCACCATCGTCATGTAAAAAAGGACGAAATTGTTCAATCGCTAAAATTACTTTTTCAAGTACTAATTCTTTTTCTGATTTCATCTTACTTTTTTTTTACTGCTTTCACTTTTTCGATAAATGTTGAAACTATTTCATCAAATGCATGAGCTATAGGCGTATTTTCTTGGAAAACTGCTGGTCGACCTAAATCGCCTGCTTCACGAACACTTTGAACCAACGGGATGTGACCTAAAAAAGGGACATTCATTCCTTCTGCTAAATTTTTAGCACCATCTCTACCGAAAATATAATACTTGTTTTCTGGCAATTCTAAGGGTGTAAACCAAGCCATATTTTCTAAAATCCCTGCTACTGGAACGTTAATCGATTCCATTTGGAACATATTTACGCCTCTTCTTGCATCAGCTAATGCTACTTCTTGAGGCGTTGAAACGATTACCACACAATCTAAGGGAACAGTTTGTACCAGCGATAAATGTATATCGCCTGTTCCTGGTGGTAAATCAATTAATAAATAATCTAACTCACCCCAATAAGCATCTGTAAATAATTGGGTTAACGCTTTTGCTGCCATTGGACCTCTCCAAACAACAGCATTATCTTGTTCTGTAAAAAATCCAATTGATAAAATCTTAATACCATAGCTCATTACTGGATTAATCATTGCCGTACCCTCTACATCAATCATTTCAGGTCGCTCTTTGACAACGTCAAACATGGTTGGCATAGAAGGCCCATAAATATCCGCATCTACAATGCCGACTCTGTATCCAGCTTTCGCTAAACCTCCCGCTAAATTTGCAGTAACTGTTGATTTTCCAACACCGCCTTTTCCGGAGGCAATTGCAACGATGTTTTTAACATCTGGCAAAATTTTACGTCTAACCTTCTGAGCTTCTGCAGGAATCCCTTTTACTTCGCATGAAACTGAAATATCTTTACCAAACACTCTCTTCAAATTGAAGGCAACTGCTTCTTGCATTCGCTTTCTAGCGTGCAATGCAGGATTAGAGACATTGACAACAACTTCAATTGAATTTGCTGAAAATTGTATATCTTCCACTAAATTTAGTGAAACGATGTCTTTTTTTAAATCAGGTTCAATTATTGTACCTAAGACATTCATTATTTGTTCGCGATCTATTACCATCGCAACAAAATTAATCAAAAGAAAATGAAAGAATGAATAAAATGAATTTTATTGTTTTGTTTTTAAAGGTTTAAATGATTTAATTGATTTAGCAATCCAACGGACCATTTCTTGAGAATTCCCATCATCAGAATTTCGTAACTCGTAATTTATCCCATCAATTAATTTTTCAGCATAAACGTGAAAACTTACATGTTCAACACCAACTTTTGACGAGGCATTGTTTACACCTTTTACTTTTAATTTTTTTTGATAAACAATGATATTTTTCTCATTTACCAGGTATTTAATTTCAAACCAATTTTTATTTTTTAATTCTTTTTTCTTTTCTGAAACCAAGTTTTTATTGTTCCCAAAATCTTCTATATGAATTAGAAATTTTTCTCCAATTAATAGATCCCATCTAAAATCATTTTCACTATGGTTTATTTGAACTTCTGTTGATGACCCAATATCTGCTGTTTCATCAGGCACCATTATTATAGCGGGTAAGTCATATTTTTGAAGATGTATTCCTTTGTATTCGTAATAGTCATTGTCAAAATAAGTGCTTACTTGACTTTTTTCATCTGTTGTAATGTGGCACGACGCTAAAACAACTAACGAAAACAAAAGAAATAATAAAAAATGTTTTAAGTACATGAGCTTTTTAATAGAGTTGTTCTGTTTAAAATACGCATTTTTGCAAAATAAAGTTACGTTCAATTAAACAATTATTCAATTTAAGTGTTAAAAAGAGTATATAATCATTTATAAATGGCAGAATACGGTATAAAAGACTTAGAGGTTCTTACTGGAATTAAAGCTCATACAATCCGTATTTGGGAAAAACGTTACAATCTGATTGCGCCCAGTCGAACAAATACTCAGATTAGAAAGTACACAGATGAAGATCTTCGTGAACTGTTGACAATCTCTATTTTATACAATAACTTGGTGAAAATATCTAAAATTGCAGATATGAAACCTAGCGAACGGTATAAAAAAGTACTTGAATTTAGGACTCAAACTGCAGATAATAGTGGGCAAAAATTAATCTTATCACTTATTGATTTAGACGAAATTAGTTTCAAAAATATCATACAAAATAGTATAGATCAAATTGGACTAGAAGCAACATTTACGAAGGTATTAATTCCATTTTTAGACAGAATTGGTGTCATGTACATTGTCGGAACGATTAATCCTGCACAAGAACATTTTATTTCTACTTTAATTCGTCAAAAAATAATTTCAGAAATTGATAAACTACCAATACCTTCTTCTAAAGAATCCCCAATTTTACTTTATCTGCCAGAACATGAATGGCATGAATTAAGCTTGTTGTTTTACCAATTTATCTTACGCAAAAAAGGAGTTTACACGCTTTATTTTGGACAAAGTTTACCTTACGATTCCTTGATTGAAAGTGTCAATTTCTTAAAACCTAAAGCAATTTTAACATCTTGGTTAACTGCAACTGAAGAAAAATTTATTATTGATTACTTCAAACAGCTGAAAAATGATATCGGCTCAACATCAATTATAGCTGGAGGATATCAAATCAATTTACACTACTCAAAAATTTGTGAAAACATAAATCAAATTAAATCACTCGAAGATTTGATCGCAAACATTAGTTAAAAACATAACTTACATTTGCAATTGTTGACCAGTTATTTAAAGTTGAAAAATCAACAATTTTAGAATTACTATACGTATATTTCCCTTCCAAACGAACGACCAACTGTTTAAAAATCCAATAGTCAAAGTTTACTGAGGATATAATCAATTTTCTTGCAGAATCAGTCGTTTCAAAAGGAATGATTGTATTAGAAGGATCGTGAACAAATTCAACTCGTCCAGCATATTTAATTCGTTTAGATTGTTCTTTTTGAATAATTAGAACTAGCGCTTTCCAATTAGATACTTGATTGGAACGCCTATCAAAACCAAGATCAAAACCACCTGTAAAATTAATTTTAGCGGTTGATTTAAACTGAAAATAAAAATTATGATAACTTCTTACATACGGGGAAAGGTCATTTATTTTCCCGATAAAATTACTATAGTTAAACAACCATTTTTTAGATGGCGTATAATTTAGTTGAAGTCCAACTGAAGGCGAAAAGGATGGCGTTATAGAAGCGATACGTTGCCAGCCATTTAATGCTAAAAAATTGACAAACCATTTTTCTGATGGATGCGTATAACTCAATTTAATTCCTGTTTCATAATACGGTGAATTTTCAGCTAGCACACTTCTTGAAAGGGTCTGACAATCTGTATTTAAAGCACTTTCAAATCCAAGATGAGAAGGCATAATTCCAGCATCCAACCAAATTGCATGTTTCTTTGAAAGTTTGAATCCTACTGCTGCTTCATTAATAAATTGAAAAAAAACAGGCTCATTCGAATAATTATATTGTGCATAATTACCTGAATGAATTGCTAAATTTGCGCGTTTATTTTTATAAAAATAAACTGTTTTAAAATAGAGAAAATTAATATTCAATTCGTTATTACGCTTGTAATTATAAATGAAATTTGGTTTCAGGTGATTGTTGCTCGTGAAATCATGGCTGATATAAGCATCCACTAAAAATGAAAATTTCAGTTTCTGAATGGTATCTTTTTTACTGATCAATGAATCTTTTTGGGCGTAAGAATTGACAGGTGTTAAAACAAGTAAATTAAAAAAAAATAGTAATGCTAGTTGTTTCATGACTATTTAAGTATGGCTCCTTTGAAACCAAGCAAGGGAATGAGTTCCATATTTAATGGGTCTATTGTGCCAGCTGGAAAGACAAATTTTTTGTCAAATAAATCATCATTGACCCAAAAACTAATCCAAAATTCATTGTCGATAGCAAAAACCTCTTCCATCATCGGTTCAATTTTTGCCGCTTCATTCGGTAACAAAACTTCCAAGGAATGTCTCAATGTTGCGGTTTTTAATTGCTCGCCTGTTTGAGGGTTTTTTCCATAACCAGTTACTGAAATAATAATTCCTTCCATAATGTCGTCTCTTAAATTTAAGAGGTACGCATTATAGATAAATTCGTTGTTTTCTGAAAGTTCTTGAACGACAGCTACTGCTACGTTTTCAACTAATGGTCCTGTTAATCCTTCTTTCATCTTATTGAACTATTTCCAATCTGTTAACTCAAATTCAAAGAGTTGAGCTAATTTGTTTTTTAAAACACTTGAAACTTCTTGTAGATCTAATTTTCTCCCCAATTCTTGTTGCATGGACGTCACTGCTTTATCATCGATTCCACACGGAATAATATGGGTAAAATAATTCAAATCTGAGTTCACATTAAATCCGATTCCATGCATGGTAACCCAACGTGAGCTTTTAACACCTAAAGCACAGATTTTTCGTGCTTTTGAAGTGTCGCCATCGATCCAAACTCCTGTTAAACCTTCAACTCGTCCACTAATAATACCGAAATCAGCTAAGGTTTGTATAACGGCTTCTTCTAAGAAACGCATGTATTTATGAATATCTGTGAAAAAATGGTCTAAATCAAAAATTGGGTAGGCAACTAATTGACCGGGTCCATGATACGTAATGTCACCGCCTCGATTAATTTTATAAAATGTTGCTGCTTCTTGCTCTAATTCCAATTCATTGAGTAATAAATTGGATTCGCTTCCACTTTTTCCTAAAGTAAAAACATGCGGGTGTTCACAAAACAACAAGTAATTTTTTGTTTGTAACGAATCATCTCCGTTGCGAATTTGAATTTTTTCTTGAATCGTATTATTAAAAATAGTTTCTTGAAAATCCCAAGCTTCTTTGTAATCAATAAGTCCTAAATCTCTGAAATATACAAGAGGCTGCATCAATTTTTAATTAAAATTTGCTAATTCATTTTTAAAATAATCAATCACAACGAAGTTATTGATCGCATTAACTAATAATGATAACAACGTGTTTTTAGCAATTTCTATAGATTCTAAAATATTCTGTGGAAATGCGTGTATTAATTTCACAATGTATATCAATTTATAACGCTGTAAATATACTTATTAATAAAATTACGCTTTCTAATAATTTTACTTTTTTGAGTTTTCACCAAAATTTAAAGTCATTTTGAAAAGATTTTTTATCTCCCGCAACTTTTTATAGGTTTTAAACGTATATTCGTAGTGAGTTTTTCTTTTAAAAGTAAAACTTTACTTAAAATTACAAAAAATGAGAACAATAAAATTTGGAGTATTCTCCCTTTTAACAGCAGTTTTTTGCTTTTCCTCTTGCATTGAACATGAGGTGATTCCAGCTCCAACTTCTTCGGTAAAATTAGATTGCAATTTTACTGGAATAATAAACAATACAGATGTTCAACTAACGAAAAATGTGAATGGCTATTATTGTTATCAATCAAAAGCAAAATTATTATTGCCACCACCGCAATTATCAAGTGCAACGTATTATGCAGCAATGGTTTCAGAACAAACGCCTGTAATGGTGCAAGTGGGAATGGGGAGTGTTTTATGGGACCAAAGTACAACTACAGACCCAACTTTATCGATCTTTAATAACTTCTTTTTGACAAACTTATCTCCTTCTTACTCGAATTTAGGGGCGGCTGGTTTTGAAGTGACTTATAGAGATGTCAACGGAACTATTTGGAAATCAGATGCGCTTTCACCAAATACTCAAAATGTTGCTTTTTCTCAAGTGAAACAAGCTTCTGATGCACTTGGAGATTATTCAAAATTTGTCTGTGATTTTAACTGTTACGTCTACCATTTAGACACCACAGATCCTGCAAATCCTGTATTACAATCCTTAAAATTTCAAAATGCTAAGTTTCAAGGTTGGTTCAAACGTTAAACTATTTAAAGCTGATTATTCAGCTTTTTTTATTGCTTAAAGTTTATGAGTCATCGACTTAAAATAGCAATTATTGGTGATTACAATTTCACGTTTAATTCGCACCAAGCGACAAATTTAGCATTAGATCATGCTGAACATTTCTTGGAAGTTGATGTAAATTACTATTGGGTTAAACTAAATGAAGCTGCTCAGCAAAAAACAAGCTATTTCGATCAGTTTGATGGTGTTTGGATAGCGCCAGGTATCATTCAAAATGCCTTTTTTCTAAATGGTGTAATAAAAATGTTGATGCAACTTAAAACACCTGTATTGATAACTGGCGAAGGGTACAAACAATTTATTGAGGTGCTAATTAACTCGTTTCAGTTAAACACACATGGTGAAAAATTAATTTCTGAAAATCTAATTGAAGGGAATCAATTTGAACGGGTAAATCTTGTCCCGCATTCGAAAGAATTTATTCATTTGTACGAAAACAGGAGTACTGACGAGCTAACTTCTTCGCGTTACAGCCTCTATCCTCAATTGATTCAATCACTAACAGATGAAATAATTGATGTGGAAGCCTACAATCAATTTGAAGAACCAGAAGTGATTAGTTTAAAAAAACAAGTTTTCTTTTTAGCCTGTGCGTTTACCCCGCAAATTTCATCTACAAGAGAAATTCCTCACCCGCTCATTTATACGTTTACAAAAGCGTGCTTGATTAAAAATGGGAATACAGAGCTTTTAAAATAACGCTGTATTTTCTTCTTGATTTTTCTCAAATTGTGCATCAATTAAATGAGGCGGATTGTCTGCCGCAGTAGTTGCAAGTAAATCACAACGCTCGTTTTCAGGATGACCAGCATGTCCTTTCACCCAATGAAATGTAAGGTTAAATTTTGAATGCAAGGCTAAATACCGCATCCATAAATCAGCATTTTTCTTGCCTTTGAAGCCTTTCGTTTTCCAACCAAAAACCCACCCTTTGGTAATGGAATCTATGACATATTTGGAATCTGAATAAATTTCGATCGGATATTGATTGGTTTTCATATTTTCCAAAGCCGTAATTACAGCTAACAATTCCATTCTATTATTCGTTGTTAAACGATAACCTTTTGCGAATTCTTTGATTGAATCATTAAACTTCATAACGATTCCATAGCCGCCAGGACCAGGATTTCCTTTTGCAGAACCATCTGTATAAATTTTAACCTTCATGCGTCAATTTCAACAAATGTAAAATTAATTTAGGACACTTCCCAACCAACGTTGCATTTGTTCAAAAGGCATCTTTTTGCGATTGGCCAAATCTTCTACTTGCTCTTCTGTGATTTTTCCTAAGCCAAAATAACTCGCTTCTGGATGACCAAAATACCAGCCTGAAACTGCCGCAGTTGGCAACATTGCAAGACTTTCTGTGAGCGAAACACCTGTTATTTCTGTTGCATTTAACAGCTTAAATAAACCGATTTTCTCTGTGTGATCTGGGCACGCTGGGTAGCCAGGTGCTGGACGAATACCGCGGTATTTTTCTTTGATAATTTCTTCTGCATTTAAGTGTTCATTTGCAGCATAACCCCAATAGTCTTTTCGAACAACGGCATGTAAGCATTCAGCAAATGCTTCAGCTAAACGATCTGCCAATGCTTTCAACAAAATGGAATTGTAATCATCGTGGTCTTTTTCAAAACGTTCAATATGTGCATCGATTCCTAATCCGGTAGTAACAACAAATCCACCGATATAATCTGAGATTCCAGTTTCTTTTGGCGCAATAAAATCTGCTAATGCTATATTTGGTTGACCTGCAGTTTTCTTTGTTTGTTGGCGTAAGGAATGTTGAATATGTATGGGATGTGTTCTTTCTTCATCCGAATAAATTGCGATATCGTCCCCAACAGAATTTGCAGGAAATAAACCTACAACTGCAGAAGCTTTTAACCATTTTTCTTCGATAATTTGAGTCAACATCTCTTGCGCATCCTGATACAATTTAGTTGCTGCTTCACCCACCACTTCATCGGATAAAATAGCTGGAAATTTTCCATGTAATTCCCATGTTTGGAAAAAAGGTGTCCAGTCAATGAATGAAATCAACTCTTGTAAGGAAAAGTCTTCAAATGTTGTTAATCCTAATTTTTTGGGTTGAAAACAATCCTTTTGCTGAAAAGCGATGTTCAATTTATTCGCTCGTGCAGCTGACATTGACAATAATTGCTTAGCTCCTCGGTGTTTTTCGTGGTGTTCTCGCACACGAATGTATTCTTCTTTCAACGTGCTAACATACGCTTCCTTTTTTGATCCCAACATACTTTCAACTACTGTTACAGCTCTTGAAGCATCTAAGACATGAATTGTTTGACCTTTTGTATAATGTTGGTCAATTTTAACCGCAGTATGCACTTTTGAAGTTGTTGCTCCACCAATCAATAATGGAATTGACAAATTCGCCCGCTCCATTTCTTTGGCAACTGTAACCATTTCATCTAACGAAGGAGTTATCAATCCACTTAATCCAATGGCATCAGCATTTTCATCAATGGCCGCTTGAATGATTTTATCAAAAGGAACCATGACCCCCAAATCGATGACGTCGTAATTGTTACAACCCAAAACAACACCAACAATATTTTTTCCGATATCGTGTACATCGCCTTTTACAGTTGCCATGATTATTTTACCTGCAGCTTGACGCACACCATTTTTTTCATCTTCAATAAATGGTAAAAGATAAGCAACGGCTTTTTTCATTACGCGCGCAGACTTTACGACTTGTGGTAAAAACATTTTACCGCTGCCAAATAAATCACCGACAATGTTCATGCCATCCATCAAAGGACCTTCAATCACTTCGATTGGCCGGTCAAATAATTGACGGCATTCTTCAACATCTTCATCAATAAAATCAACGATTCCTTTCACCAATGCATGCGCCAATCGATCTTGAACAGCTACCTCCCTCCAAGATAAATCTATTTCTCTTTTTTTACCATCACCTTTTACGGTTTCAGCATATTCCAATAAGCGTTCTGTCGCATCTTCTCGTCTGTTTAGCAAGACATCCTCCACAAATTCTAGTAATTCCTTGTCAACATTCGAATAAATTTCCAACATCGTCGGATTCACAATTCCCATATCCATTCCGTGCTGAATAGCATGGTATAAAAAGGCTGCGTGCATGGCTTCTCTTACTTTATCATTTCCACGAAAAGAAAAAGAAACATTCGAAACTCCACCACTAACATGTGCGCCTGGTAAATTTTGACGAATCCATTTTGTGGCATTGAAAAAGTCTAAAGCATTGTTATTGTGTTCCGCCATTCCCGTTGCAACAGGAAATATATTAGGGTCAAAAATGATGTCGTTTGCTGGAAACTGAACTTCATTTCTTAAAATAGTGTATGAGCGTTCACAAATTTCTTTTCTTCTTTCGAAACTATCAGCTTGACCATTCTCATCAAATGCCATTACAATGACAGCTGCTCCGTATCGTTTTATTTTTTTGGCTTGAGCGATGAAGTTATCTGTTCCTTCTTTTAATGAAATGGAATTCACCACCCCTTTTCCTTGGATACATTTTAAACCTGCTTCAATTATTTCCCATTTAGAACTATCAATCATAATTGGAACACGCGCAATTTCAGGTTCTGAAGCAATTAAATTTAAAAATTTAACCATGGCTTCTTTTCCGTCAATCATTCCTTCATCCATATTAATATCAATGATTTGAGCGCCTCCTTCGACTTGATCTCGAGCAACTGCAAGTGCTGCTTCAAAATCTCCTTCTTTGATCATACGTAAAAAAGCACGCGAACCTGTCACATTCGTTCGCTCACCAATGTTTACAAAGTTACTTTCTGCAGTAACAATTAAAGGTTCTAGTCCAGATAATTGAAGTAATGATTTCATGAATTTGATGGTAATAAAGTAGGTTGATATTGTGCCGCTAAATCTGCAATTGCTTTTATATGTTCTGGTGTTGTACCGCAGCATCCACCGATTATATTGACCAAACCTTCGTCTAAAAAGGACTTGATTTGTTCAGCCATCATTTCCGGTGATTCGTCATATTTTCCAAATTCATTCGGTAAACCTGCGTTTGGATGCGCGCTGACACCAAACGGTGATTTTTGTTTTAGTATTTGTAAATAAGGACGCATCATAGAAGCACCAAGCGCACAATTTAATCCCACCGTTAATAATGGAATATGTGCAATAGAAATTAAAAATGCTTCGGTTGTTTGACCGGTTAATGTGCGCCCACTTTGATCGGTGATTGTTCCAGAAACCATGATTGGAAGTCGATTCCCTCGCTGTTCAAACACTTCATCAATAGCAAATAGAGCCGCTTTAGCATTGAGTGTATCAAAAATAGTTTCTACTAATAATAAATCAACGCCGCCATCCATCAACGCATTTACTTGTTCGGAATACGCATTCACCAATTCATCAAACGTTATTCCTCTGAATCCAGGATCATTCACATCTGGAGAGATAGAAGCAGTTCTGTTTGTTGGACCAATTGAACCTGCCACAAAGCGTGGTTTTGAAGGATTTAATTGAGTGAATTCATCCGCTACTTCGCGTGCAATTTTAGCTGATTGAAAATTAATATCGTATACATATTTTTCTAACCCATAATCTGCTTGCGCAATCCAAGTTCCTGAAAATGTATTCGTTTCAGCAATATCAGCTCCAGCTTCAAAATACTGTGCATGAATTTCTTTTATAATTTCTGGGCGTGTTAAGGACAATAAATCATTGTTCCCCTTCAACGATTTTTCATGGTTTTCAAACCATCCTTTTCGAAAATCTTGTTCTTCGAGTTTGTGGCGTTGAATCATTGTTCCCATTGCTCCGTCGAGAATGAGAATTCGGTGTTTTAAAATGTCTTGTATTGCTTCCATAGTGTGTTGTGCTATGAAAAAAGAGAGGAGTCAAACGACTAAATCTACTTATCTTTTCAGTCATTGACTGATTGGATTTGGCACCTTCTCAAATTTGAGGGTTGCCAAGGTTTCGTAGGGCCTGTCCCTCCACCTTTCTTCATAAGTTTTCTATCAAATAATGAACGAGGCACAAAATTAAGGGGAAAAATAAGAAAATCAAAGTGTTTTTATACTTTTACAAGAAAAATGAAGCGATTTATAAATAGTGTTGGTTTTGCGTTGAATGGAATTCGAATTTTACTAAAAAATGAACGCCACTTTAAAATTCATTTTTTAGCTTTCATTTTTGTTCTTATTCTTGGAGTTTTCTTAAACATAAATCGAATAGAATGGCTGGTTTTATTCATCACATCTGCTTTGGTAATGACGATTGAAGCAATCAATACTGCTTTGGAAAAATTATGTGACCACGTAACGCCAAATCAGCATGAGTCAATTAAAAAAGTAAAAGATATTGCTGCTGGAGCCGTTTTTATCGCTGCGCTTTTTGCGCTTGTAATAGGCTGTGTTATTTTTATTCCAGCATTTTACAAGTTATGCTAATTAGTTGTTGATTGATTCATCCTTCAACAACTTCGCTGTAAATTGTTTTTCATTGATTGTTTGAATCAATTGAAGCATTTTTAGTACATCAGTTTTAGCTGCGTCATACGTAACAACTGCAACTTGTTTTTTTCTTCCTGCCACAAAATCATATTGAACACGTTCAACGCCACCAGTTTCTTTTAACGCTTTTCGAATACTTCCACCACAACCCATTTCACACGTCATACCTTCAATTTCAGCAGTCATTTTTTTGGTTCCAATAACTTTTGTTTTGGCTGTTTTCACGACTTTTTCACGACGCAATACAATTGTTTCTGGTGTTGAATTACACGCAACAAATAAACCCAGTAAACAGAATAACAAGGAAGTTCTAATCATAACAAGAATTTTAATTCACAAAGTTACAACTTCTCAAGAAATTGGAACTCAAACAGCTAATATTTAACAGAATTAGCCGAAGAAATAGGAACAAAAACGTATATTTGCACAAAAATCAGCGCATGAAAATCAAAGAAGCAACATTTGTTATTTCCAACACAGACTATAAGCAATGTCCGGATGAAGACCGTCCTGAATTTGCCTTTATTGGTCGTTCAAATGTAGGGAAATCTTCCTTGATCAACATGTTGGTGAATAATAAAAATCTAGCTAAAACATCTGGCAGACCAGGTAAAACGCAGCTTATCAATCACTTCATTATTAATAACCATTGGTTTTTGGTCGATTTACCAGGATACGGTTATGCGAAAGCTTCCAAAGTACAACGCGAAAAATGGGAAAAGTTTATTGCTGAATACCTCACAAAAAGAAAGCAATTATTAAACGTTTTCGTTTTGTTGGATTGTCGTTTGGAACCGCAACAAATTGATCTAGAATTCATGAATTGGTGCGGCGAAAAACAAATTCCATTTTCAATGGTCTTTACGAAGATTGATAAACTGTCGTCTTCCGCATTGCAAAAGAATTTAACCAAATACAAAAAAGAAATGATGAAGTATTGGGAAGCATTACCTCCTGTATTCACATCTTCAGCAGATTCTGCTTTTGGAAAAGAAAAAATATTGAATTACATAGAACAAATACTTGAAAATGTAAAATAATTCATTTTCAGATTAATACAGTACGAATAGAATCGTTGTGAACATGGAACAAAAAGAAGATAAATTAAAAGAAGTTATTTCTCACGCTAAAGAATATGGTTTTGTATTCCCTTCTTCAGAAATATATGATGGATTGGCTGCAACCTATGACTACGGTCAATTAGGTTCGGAATTAAAAAACAACATTAAATCGTATTGGTGGAAATCAATGGTGCAAATGCACGATAACATTGTTGGAATTGATGCTTCGATTTTTATGCATCCTACAACTTGGAAAGCATCAGGACATGTTGACGCTTTTAATGATCCATTAATCGACAACAAAGATTCTAAAAAACGCTATAGAGCAGATGTTTTACTTGAAGATCACATTGAAAAGATTCGTCAAAAAATTGAAAAAGAAGTAGAAAAAGGAAGCAAGAAATTTGGCGATTCATTTGATGAAGCTCAATTTAGAGTTACCAATCCCAATGTGTTACGCAACACACAAAAAATAGAAGAAATTGAAAATAGAATGCGCCAAACGTTGGAAGACAATGATTTGGAAGGCGTTTACAATTTAATTGTCGATTTAGAAATTGTGTGCCCGATTTCAGGTTCTAAAAACTGGACTGAAGTTCGCCAATTTAATTTGATGTTCTCAACAGAATTAGGATCTGTTGCAGGAGATGCCTCTACTATTTACTTGCGTCCTGAAACGGCTCAAGGGATTTTTGTTAATTTCTTGAATGTACAGAAATCCGGTAGAATGAAAATTCCATTTGGTATCGCTCAAATTGGGAAAGCATTTAGAAATGAAATTGTTGCACGTCAGTTTATCTTCAGAATGCGTGAATTCGAACAAATGGAAATGCAATTTTTTGTGCGTCCTGGCGAAGAAATGAAATGGTACGAATACTGGAAAGAAACGCGTTCAAACTGGCATAAAAAATTAGGTTTGGGCGATCACAACTACCGTTTTCACGATCATTTAAAATTGGCTCATTATGCCAATGCTGCTGCAGATATTGAATTTAATTTCCCAATGGGATTCAAAGAATTGGAAGGAATTCATTCAAGAACTGACTTTGATTTAAAACAACACGAAAAATTTTCAGGGAAAAAATTACAATATTTCGATCCTGAATTAAACCAAAATTATGTGCCGTATGTCGTTGAAACGTCTGTTGGTTTAGACAGAATGTTTTTGGCGGTGTTAAGCGCTTCGTATAAAAATGAACAATTAGAAGATGGTTCTGAACGCGCTGTATTAAGTATTCCAGCTGCTTTAGCTCCAATTAAAGTTGCCGTAATGCCCTTAACTAAAAAAGATGGACTTCCTGAAAAAGCAATGGAAGTATTGAATTCATTGAAATTTGATTACAATTGTCAATACGATGAAAAAGATTCTCCAGGAAAACGTTACCGTCGTCAAGATGCCATTGGAACACCTTTCTGTGTGATGATCGATCACCAAACGATGGAAGATAATACCGTTACCATTCGCGATCGTGATACCATGGAACAAATTCGAGTGTCCATTTCAGAATTGAATGGAATGATCGATCAAAAAGTGAACATGCGTACTTTATTACAATAAATTTAGATGGAATATACTTTCAGCTTATCGTTTCAAATGGAAACGGTAAGCTATGATTCCAGGAATGCCAAAAAGGACAATTATTGCTAAAATAATTCCATCTTTTACCAAATAAAATTCTTTGACTCCAACCATGTCTTTTTGGTCATAACCAACTCCAATAAAATAAGATAAACTTAAAGGTGCTGCAACTTTTTGCTCTACCAATGCGCGTTGGTAAATAATTTCTCCGTTAAATAAATTCAAGGGTAATAAAAACAAGGGTAAGGCAATCAATAGACTACTTAGAGCGAAAATAACAAGCGGTTTTTTTAATTGCGTGCGCATAGGATTAATTTTAGAAGCACAAATTTAATGAATTACCCATCAAAAACTAGCTTTGATAAAAATTCTCTTTAAATTAGCGACACGATGAACTTGTATTCAAATAAACAAAAATGGAAAGTCGCATTAATTGCGGTGGCACTTCTATTGGTCGGGATTTCATTGTTTATATCGAATTCGATTGTCAGTAAAGTTGGCGATCAAGAACGTGCTCGCGCAAAACAGTGGGCTGATGCCATTAAAAAGAAACTCGAATTGGTTCGCTTAACGGATCAAACGTTTTCTAAGCTTAGAACAAAAGAACGCGAAAAAATGATGTGGTGGATTGAAGCAACGAAAGAAGTTTCAAAAGCGACACCATTGGATTTTTTTGAAGATAAACTGCCAGATTTTACTTTCCCATTAAAAATCATTAATAATAACAAGGATATTCCAGTCATTTTATTGGATGACCAACAACAAATTTCAGGTAGTATCAATATTGATTTTGATACAACTGCCCTCAGATTGACAAATACAACTATAACACCAAAAGCGCTTCAAATGCTTTTTGAAGATTCGTTAAAAAAGTTAGCTGAGCGATGGAAAAAAGTAAATAAGCCATTTACCATTGAAGTGTATGAGGGTTTATTTATGACCTATGTTTACAATGATACGAAGGAAATTAAAGACTTAGAAAATAATAGGGATTCATTATTGCGATCGTTTAATCAAGAATTAATTGAAAACAAAGGGCTTGTTCCAGTGCTCTTAATTGATGATAAATCTGGAGAAATTGTTGGAAGTAATTTAGCAAAAGAAAAATTGACTAAAAAACGATTTAAAACTACGCTTGCTGAATTAAAACTCGAAAACGAACCCTTAATAATTGATTTTAAAAACGGACAAAAAAATATTTTATACTTTGACGATAGTCCTGAATTGAAATTATTGCAGTATTTCCCCTACATCATCTTTTTTATTATTGGGTTGTTTATTTTAATTGGTTATTTGATTTTTAGTACGTTTAGAAAAGCTGAACAGAACCAAGTTTGGGCTGGTATGGCAAAAGAAACTGCGCATCAATTAGGGACTCCGCTTTCATCTTTAATGGCATGGGTGCAATTGTTGGATGCACAAGAAATTGACCCAATGATTCCTAGAGAAATGCAAAAAGACATCGATCGATTGGAGAAAGTAACCGACCGTTTTTCTAAGATTGGTTCAGGCGCGAAACTGACAGAAAGTTCGCTTGTTGAAACGGTAAAGAATTTAGTGGATTACTTACGCCCGCGTATTTCTGATAAAGTGACGTTTGAATTTGTTGCTGAAACCGATATCTATTTGAGACACAATGCTCCGTTGATGGAATGGGTCATTGAGAATATTTGTAAGAATGCTGTTGACGCAATGGAAAATCATGGAAATTTATCCATACACATTCATTCAACGCCTGAATGGGCGCATATCGACATTAAAGATTCAGGTAAAGGAATTGACCCGAAAAAACTCAAAGCAATTTTTCAACCAGGATTTTCTACTAAAAAACGCGGTTGGGGTCTCGGACTTTCTTTAGTAAAACGAATTGTCACCGAATACCACAAAGGGAAAGTTTTTGTTTTGGAATCTCAAGTTGATAATGGCACAACGTTTAGAGTCAGTTTACCGCTTTAATAACCGTGTAAATCTACCGAACGCATCGCTAATAAAACTTTTAAGACCTTTTCTCCTATTCCTGGGATATCCACATGAATTAAATAGATTCCAGATGCAACAGGTATTCCCTTTTCATTCATTAAAGTCCAATCTTGAAACGTTGCTTCACTGTCTTTAAAAATTGATTTTACCAACTTTCCTTGGGATGAATAAATTCGTATCGCACAACGTTCGGGTAAATTAGTGATTTTAACACGGTTGTCTAATTTACTCGTTTCATATTCTGAATAGGCATAATACGGATTTGGAACAACGTTGATTAATTTTAACGCATCACTCAAAGCTTGTTGACTCGCCGTTATCGTTCTGTTTTTAGACATGTTCCACGAATACATAGGTTGCGCTAAATTTTTATTTGTTCCTGCGTAATTTTTATATTCTTTGGCAACATCTAAATTAATTGTAACTTCAGTAGCATTTATTTTTTGACCCGCTTTCAATAGTGGATAAGCAATCCAAGCTAAACTTCCGTAAACATTTCTTTTGGCAGTATTTGATACAGCAGCGTCAGAAGCATCAAAATTTAATATCGATTGGTACAAGAAATTTGTACTCAATACTTCTGCTTCAGTTGGTTGATACGCTGGAAAATCAAATCCTGCTGTAAATTTATTGATGGTTTTTTGGCGGAATCCAAACACATAAAATGGTTGAACTCCTCCCATTAATGGTGTTCCAGTTTGATCAACCAAACGTGACGTTGGATTCCAAATCATGTCACTTCCATTTTCAGTTGCCAGAAACGAATTTTCCCCAAATGCCATGTACAAACGAGCTCCTGATTCAACATCAATTGCATAGCCGGGAAACCAGCCCATCCCAGTTCCTGTTCCATCTGGCGCACCATCTTTCCCAACACTTTGACTTTGACGCAATCCACCTGGTTCAGCACTTCCAATATTCAATGCACTTGCACGTCCCATTTCCAAAACAGGACAACGGGTCCACTTAGATTTATCAGAAGTAATAACAATCTGTACACTCGGCAAAAAACTTAAACTAGCGTAGGATCGCGCATTTCCGGGATTGGTGATTTTGTAGTAACAAAGTGGCATATAATCTGCTTGATAGCCTGTCAATCGATGCGGTGCAATGCCTCCATTCAACAATTTGGAGAAAAACTTATCGTTGTCGTAACCACTTTCATCGTTGTAATTACACGGATTTAAATAGGGTGGTAAAAGTGGTAAACAATCCGTTGCAGTAGAAGTATAAAACCCGGAACGTATCCAATTTGTAGGAAAGAAAATGTCGTTATCGTTGACAAAATTTAACCATTGCAATGAAGAATCTTTAAAAGAAATAGTACTTCCTAAAATTGTTGTTGAACTAGTTGTGGCATTACCCGGTAAAACTTGATTATACTTTACTTGGTTGATGGTAACAGATATTCCCCATTGCGGAATCAATTGTTCGTGTTGAACAGCAATTAATTCTTCGGAAGTAACACTATCAAGTAATGTACCACCTTCTTCTGAATAACGGTAAATTGTCCATGAAGCAGTATCTGTTGCATTGGTTGAAGTTGGAGTATAATGGTGGAATTTACATTCGAAATAGCCATCCGCTACATTCAAAGGGTCGATTACTTTTAATTGAATCGGTCCATTATTTTTTTGATAAACTGGCGCATCAATTTTTCCGTTTTCTAAAATTGCTTGTATAGAATTTTCAGAAAGACGTTGAATAAAACCGCCATTTCCATGCCCATCGTGTTTAGTGATTTCTGGAGAATCTCCGTATTCTAATGAAAAGTATGTTCCATCTGATTCAGGCATTGGATTGTGTGGGATTCCTTCTTCAACACCAATTTCTCCAACAGCAGCTTTTCTACTGGATAAATAAACCTTTTTTTGACCATCCAATGCGTCTGGATCATCTGGTGAATAGGTTTTATAGTTATTATAAGCATAACTTACTGCTAGATAATAATAGCGTTTAAAATTAACCAACGTTTTACTACCTGTTGCAAATTGATCATTACTCACTTTAAAACTATGACTAATGCCTTTGTTTTCTCCTTTGACACGTTCAACAGGATAACTTGCTTGTAAATCATTGTCGTATTCAAAATTAATCAAACGGGCCACAGAATCCTTTAAATCACATTGTGCCACCAACCTAGCTTTTACTGGATTCGATAAATCTGAAACAGAAACACTGTTATCTTTCACTTGATAAATTTGATAGCCTTGGAATCGGTAATATTTATCCGCATTGGGGTTACTGGCAACAATAAATGGGTCAAACTCTTTGTATTTCTCTCGATAATTGTTTGAATTTACAGGATTTGAAAGTGTTAAAATCAATTCGTTCTCCAATTCTTGAATGGCTAATTTAGGCGCATGTGGACCTTCTAATACTTTAAAACAATTCTCAAACAATGCTTGTGCTTTGTCATCTGCTCGCTGCAATACACTAACAGATTCGATTGGAACACCCGTATTTGTGCGCGCCCAAACTACACCTACTGTAATATTATTTACTGCACCCGGTTTTAAAATGAAAGGTCCAGCCGACTGCACAAATCGTTTGTCATTAGGTACATTTCCAGCTGAAACTTCTGTCCATGGAGCTTGTGGAACGCCATTTGTTCCCCAACCCAATGGATCTGTGTCTCCAGGAAACATGAAATCACAGGGGACATTGATGTTTGCTTCTGGATCTGAAATGTGCCCACTTCCGCCATAATAAAAAGGCGTTCCATCTTTCCAAAAGCCTCTCAAATAATTGTAATAATCTGAATTTACAATTGGATCAGTTTGATTTGGATTGGCCCCATTTGTCGTGTTCGAATAATATAAAAATTGACGCATGCCAAAACGTTCGTTGTCGATGATTTGATCGCCAAAACCTATTCCATTTAAGGCTTCATTTGCACCAATACCAAACGCATTATCAATGCCATCATTGTCTTGGAAAGGGCCTTCAAAAAAATCTACGCCAACTGCTGGTGGTGAATAACCATAACCTTTGTAGCCTGCAAAATTCGCGTCAAAATTATTTCCATTGTAATAATAGCCTAAACCTCTATTCACATCACATCCCACATAATCATCCGTTGGATTTCCCAATGCGCCATCTGTAAAAAAACCAAAATACGTATCAAATAACGTTTGTGTTCCACGGTTAATCAACTCATAATTGTAAAATGTCATGTTGTTGATTTCATCATTGGATGAAAAGGCAAATGCTTGCGCGCGAATTTCCATTCCAATCGGTTGTCCCCCGGTTTCGGTATGAATATTTCCTTTGTCGTTCATCACCCACCAATAATTTAAATCACCATACAAGGAAACTCTTCTATCAGTTTTGCAATCTTTCGTTTTGTAGATATCGTGCCAAGGATAGTCTCCTTTTGTGTAATCATAAAAACCGTCATTGTCACGGTCAAAAAAAGGTGCTAAATAAAAATCTTGCCCTTTTGATTCGTCTCCGTGTGCTGGCCATTCTTTAATGATCGACGGTATTTTATAATTTGGGAATAAGAGCGTTTGAGTTTGAGTTCCATTCGCAGCATCATTAACACCAGCTTCATACCAAGCGTTGAATTCACGAATCATGTCTTGCGTTGTAATAAAATGCTTGTCGTATTTGAAACAGGTTTCTGCGTCTGTTTCTGCTGCAACTTTCGACAATGGACCCGTCCAGTAATCTTGTCCATTTCTATAGCGCAAAGCAGCAATTTTTAACTGGCCATTGATATCTGTTCCGCCCAACCATAAAGCAGCTGTAAACAACGCCATAATCCCAGAATTTTTAGGAATCTCATATTTCGAGTAATTCTGATTGGGAACCTGCCACAGGTTTCCTGCAGTATGCACCATTGCACGAACATTATTGATTTCAATGAAAGTAGTCGTTTTAGGTGGCGTACATTGCGCTCCTTTTAATGTTGTTGGTTGTAAAACAACTTTTTCTGAACCAGCATAGGGTTGCGCAAACGTTGTAAGAACCAACATCAACTGTAAAAAAAATAGGACCTTTTTCATAATTCACAATATTGTTTAAAGATAAAAAAACCGACTAGATATTCGATGAACTAGTATATCTTTTATCTAAATTAGTTGATTTGTTCCTCACACTATTCAGGAATTTTTAAAGTGTTCTATAAATTGATTAAAAGGTAGTAAAACAAAAAAAGGAGACCCGAAGATCTCCTTTTCATAAAAAATGTTATTCAATTATTGTAATACAACACGGAATACTTTTTCTGAATTTTCATTGAAAACTCGGATCATGTAAATTCCTGTTTCTTTACCTTGTAAATTGATTTCAGTTTTTGCAGCTCCTTTGATTGCGTTGTTTGCATTCGCAATAACACGACCTTGAGCATCTGTAATTGTATAGTTATAAACTACTGAAGAACCTTCATTTGAAATATAAACTAATCCATTTGTTGGATTTGGATATAATGACAAGTTAGCCATTTCAGTCTCATCCAATCCTAACCAGTTACAAGAAGATAATACATTCACCAATACAGTAGCTGAATCATCTGGACAAACGTTGTTTCCTGTGATGTAAACATAGTTGTATTGTCCTGGGATGTTGCTTGAGAAAATACTTGGTGTTGCGATTGCAACATTACTTGGGTTGTACCATTGGCCACCCATGTCAGCATTTCCTTCTAATCCAGCCAATAAGTTGAACGGTTGGTTTCTACAAACTGTAACTGTTCCATCTGAACCTGCAGATGATGGAGCGAAGATTTTCACTTGTCCAATGATTGAATCATATGCACAACCATCCGTTAAACGGTATTGGAAGTTAAACGTTT
>CANLIL010000028.1 GCA_947491305.1 Flavobacteriales bacterium
TTGATTGGAATCACTCACATAAACGGATTGAATGTTCGGAGCAATTTGATCTGCTGTCGTATCATTAACAGAATTAATTAAACCGGGTGTTCCACCAATCATAGCAATACTGGCTTTCCAGTTATCGTCATCAGAACAAGGATCGTTGGGATTGATTAATTCAAGTGAATACCCGCCATCACCTTTTGTTTCATCTTTGTACCATTCACTGGAATAAAGTAATTGGTCAATGATTAAATTCCCCGTATCTTTTAAAATAATGGAATCGCCTGAATTGTTTAAACTTGGGAAACTACTCACTCCAATAGCTACATTAACACTAAACGAATCGACAGAACTATTCGCGCATAAAATAACATATTCCCCCGGGGAAATCCATTTATTACCAATGGTTCCATTCGAACTTCCATCGCTGATTTTAAATCCATTTAAGTTGAAATATTTGCTTGATTTATTGTAAATCTCTATGTATTCCACTTTTGGCAAGCCAACCGAAGGACTTTCATCGCATAAAAACTCATTAATGATAAGATCACCTTTTTTTACGGTATCATTTATTAAATATTGAAAAGTTGTCTGTTGCGTACCTGCCGTATTTAGTGCTAAATCTTTGATTCCATTGGCGGTTAAAGTATAAACGCCACCATTTGCTAATTGGCTGGTGGTCAAATGAACGATTTTTTTATCAACGGGATCTAAAGTTACTGTATTGATACTAATTGAACTAGTTGCGTTTTGAATCGAATAATTTCCAGTAATTTCAGTTGCGTTTTGATCGAGTTTTTCATCAAAAAGAAGTGTAATAGTTTGGTTGGAAACAGCAGTAGCAGTTAGTAGTTCGGGAGGCATTAGGTCGTAAATGATTGGTCCAACATAAAAGTCGTCAAAAAAATGTTTTTGGAAAAAAGAGGCAGTTGATTGAGTGATGACAATTCCAAAAAAATTGCTGTTCGTTAAACTGTTATCTGTAATCGTTCCAAGCGATTGAAAGTCGGTTCCAACTCCTGTTTGATCGCAGAACAATTCCCAATCATTGCTGCTTGAACACGTTATTTTTATTTTCAAACTCGATGACGAAGCATTGAGCATTCCATCTGTCCCGTCAATGATTTTTGTAGCAATGCCATTGATTTTTTTGTACAAACATACTTCATCTAACGTTCCGCCTAATCGGACAAAATACCCATTTAGCGTAGCGCTTTTCAAGTTGGATTGGTCCGCTGTTAAAAACACATCCACGAAATTGGTACTTGACGTGTTAAAGGCCAACTTTGTGAAAAATTCCCATTGAGAATTTGTCAAATTTGTACTTGGTGTAGACAAATAAAAACTCGAATTCGGAATTGTTTTATTGGAACGAAGTTGATCATTTCCAGCAGAGGAAAAAATAGTAAAAACTGAATCATCGCCTGCCCACGTAGGAATGGATGAAAAATCACCATCAGTGAATGAATCATTGAATTGCGCAATTGCGCCGTTAATAATAATTAACGATAGAATGGTTATAAAGTATTGCATGATATTCGTGCTTTGATGTTAAATATACTAATTTTGTTCTTGAATTCAAAAAAATAGAAAATGAGAGTTGCAGTTGTTGGTGCTACAGGTATGGTAGGTAACATTATGTTGAAAGTATTGCGTGAACAAAATTTTCCAATCACAGAATTAATTCCCGTTGCTTCAGAAAAATCTGTTGGAACAACCATTGATTTCGGAGGATTAAACTATCAAGTGGTAGGTTTAGCAACGGCAGTTTCTATGCAACCAGACATTGCTATTTTTTCAGCTGGAGGCGATACTTCTTTAGAATGGGCACCTAAATTTGCAGCTGTTGGAACAACTGTTATTGACAATTCTTCTGCATGGAGAATGGATCCAACTAAAAAGTTGATTGTTCCTGAAATAAATGGACATTTATTAACCAAAGAAGATAAAATCATTGCGAATCCAAATTGCAGCACCATTCAGTTGGTATTGACATTATTTCCCTTACATGCTAAATTCAAGGTGAAGCGAGTGGTTGTTTCAACGTATCAATCGATCACTGGAACAGGAGTGAAGGCTGTCCAACAACTTGAAAACGAACGCAATGGAATTGAAGCAGAAATGGCTTATAAATATGCAATTGATAAAAATTGTATTCCACAATGCGATTCGTTTTTAGACAATGGCTACACGAAAGAAGAAATGAAATTGACGCAGGAAACGAAAAAGATCTTAGATCCTGCAATCAATGTAACGGCTACTGCTGTTAGGGTTCCTGTAGTTGGAGGTCATTCTGAAGCGGTAAATATTGAGTTTGAAAACGACTTTGATTTGACTGAAATTCGTCAACTATTGCACCAACAAGCGGGCATTGAATTGAAAGACGATCCAACAACTTACACGTATCCAATGCCGATCTTTGCGGAGGGAAAAGACGCTGTTTTTGTTGGACGCATTCGAAGAGATGAGTCGCAAGCCAACACCTTGAATTTATGGATTGTTGCAGATAACTTACGTAAAGGAGCAGCGACAAATGCCGTACAAATCGCACATTTATTGTTGAAAAACGGATTGGTTTAAGCAAATAACGCTCTTACAACCTCATCTATTTTTCCACAAAGAACCAATTCTATTTTAAAGTTTTGTTGGTCAATTCCTTTGTTGTATTTAGAGACAATGATTTTGTCGAAGCCTAATTTTTCTGCTTCATAAATGCGTTGATCGATTCGGTTGACTGGTCGTACTTCACCTGAAAGTCCAATTTCACCAGAAAGCGCAATGTTTTTACTAATCGGTAAATCAGCATTGGAAGACAAAACAGCTGCGACAACGGCTAAATCGATGGCTGGATCGTCCACTTTTATTCCACCAGCAATGTTTAAAAAGACATCTTTTGCACCCAATTTAAATCCACAACGTTTTTCCATTACAGCGAGTAGCATGTTTAAGCGTTTACTGTCATAGCCTGTTGATGAGCGTTGCGGCGTACCGTAAGCTGCCGTGCTCACTAACGCTTGAACTTCGATCAACATCGGTCGCATTCCTTCCAACGTGGCAGCGATAGAAATTCCGCTTAAGGTATTATCAGTATTGGTAATCAATATTTCTGAAGGATTAGCCACTTGACGCAAACCTGTTCCTAACATTTCATAAATTCCCAATTCATTCGTACTTCCAAATCTGTTTTTAATCGAACGCAATAAGCGATAAACATGGTTGCGATCACCTTCAAATTGCAAAACAGTGTCGACCATGTGCTCCAACACTTTTGGACCAGCTAATGAACCTTCTTTTGTAATGTGACCGATTAAGAAAACTGGTGTGCCCGTTTGCTTGGCATAGCGCAGTAATTGAGCAGTACATTCACGGACTTGAGAAATACTTCCCGCAGCACTTTCGATGTGAGAAGAATATAAGGTTTGAATGGAGTCAATGATTAATAATTTTGGTTGCGTTTCTTCCGCTTGCTGGAAAATGTTTTGAAGGTTTGTTTCGGTTAATATGTAACAATGTAAATTCGACAAACCGATGCGTTCAGCTCGCATTTTTATTTGTAATTCGCTTTCTTCTCCAGATACATAAAGGACAGACAAATCCGTTTCTTCAATAGCCATTTGCAGCAACAAAGTAGATTTCCCAATACCCGGTTCTCCGCCAAATAAAATCAACGATCCAGGCACCAGACCACCTCCCAATACCCGATTTAATTCATCATCTTTCAACGATATTCTAACGTGTTCTTGATTTTCAATGGTATGAATCGCTTGTGGCTTTGCATTTCTTGAATTTTTAGAAAATGCTACGACCGTTGAACTTGTTTTTTCAACGACTTCTTCTACGAAAGTGTTCCATTCGCTACAAGAAGGGCATTTCCCTAGCCATTTTGGGGCTTCATAGCCACAATTTTGACAAAAATATGCAGATTTTAACTTCGCCATACGATGCTGATTTGAGCATAAAGATACATTAGAAAATTGTTTTGTATTTCGTTGTAGTGAAATTGTCAATAAATAATTTTTAAGTGACTTATTGTAAAAATTACTATATTTAGTATCTTTCCATTTTAATTAACTAATTTTAGTTAAATAGATTTTATTAAAACACTAAAAATGAACAAAATACACTTTTTCACTGCTTTATTTTTCTTGCAATTTTTTGTGATTTCTTCTGTATTTTCACAGGTGGATGAACAGTTAGAAGCCCGCATTCAACAAGCAATTAGTCAAATGAGTTTGAAGGAAAAAGTTGGTCAAACGTGTCAAATCACTTTAGACGCACTATTGAAAACTGACGCAACAGGAAAAGTGTTAGAACCAGCTCAATTAGATGAGGTAAAATTGCAAGAAGCCTTGGTTGATTTTCAAATTGGATCGATTTTAAATGTAAGTTCACATACGTTACAACTAAAAGAATGGCAAACGATTTTAGGTCAAATACATCAATTTTATAAAACTAAAAAAGTTAATACTCCGATTTTATATGGAGCAGATGCGATACATGGAATGAATTATACGGTTGGAGCAACCTTATTTCCGCAAGAAATTGGTTTAGCAGCAACATGGAATCCAGCATTGGCAGAACAATTTGGAAAGATTACTGCTTATGAATTACGAGCTTCAGGCATTCCATGGAATTTTTCTCCTGTAATGGATTTGGGTCGTCAGCCTTTGTGGTCGCGCTTTTTCGAAACAATGGGCGAAGATCCTTACCTTTCCTCATCTTTAGGCAAGCGAATCATTGCTGGATACCAAGGGTCGAATTTAAACAATCCTTACAGTACCGTTTCTTGTTTGAAGCATTTTGTTGGTTATAGTTTTCCATTATCTGGTCGTGATAGAACACCAGCTTGGATTCCAGAAAAATACATGCAAGAATTGTTTTTACCACCTTTTGAAGCAACGGTAAAAGCAGGCGCACTTTCAGTGATGGTGAACAGTGGAGAAGTCAATGGAATTCCAGGTCACATCAACTATCATTTATTAACGGAAGTTTTAAAAGGAAAATGGAATTTCCAAGGATTTGCGGTTTCAGACTGGGAAGATATTTTGATGTTGGAATCAGTTCATCGCACTGCATCGAATCACAAAGAAGCCATCATACAAGCGCTGAATGCAGGCTTAGACATGAGCATGGTTCCTTTGTCGCCACAATACAAAGAGTATTGTCGTTTGCTGCTAGATGCAATGAATGAAAAACGCATTTCTGAAAATCGTTTGAATGATGCTGTTGCTCGAATTTTGCGTGTTAAAATGAAGTTAGGTTTGTATGAAAAACAAGTATTTGAAGCAAAAAATTACCCACTATTTGGAAGTATACAACATAAAAACGCTGCAAAAGAAGCCGCTTTAGAATCCATTACTTTATTAAAAAATAATTCCATTTTACCCTTAAAAAAAGGTACTGCTGTTTTGGTTGCGGGTCCAACATCGGATAATTTAATTTACTTAAATGGTGCTTGGACGCATACTTGGCAAGGAATGGATAGTTCTTACAATACAAAAGGATGTAAAACATTGGCGCAAGCAATTCAAGCATTGAATGGTCCTGCTACGAAATTCGCTAAAGGCGCACAATTATCTTTGAAAGAAGGGTGGGAGCAGTGCGAATTAGTTGAATTGGCAGATTACAAAAATAAATTGGCACAATGCGATGTTGTTGTTTTGTGTTTGGGTGAATTACCTGCAACAGAAAAACCTGGTGATATTCGCAGTTTGGATTTGCCAGCTGCACAACTAGCATTGGCTGAAGCAGCATTTGCAGCAAAAAAACCTGTCGTTTTAGTATTATTAGAAGGTCGTCCAAGAATAATTCGTTCGATAGTCGATCAATCAGCGGCAATTGTTCAAGCTTATTTACCTGGTGATTACGGTGCAGAAGCCATAGCAGATATTCTTTTTGGAGCATGTAATCCGTCAGGGAAATTACCGTATTCTTATCCAAAATACAACGGAGTAATTGAACATTATGATTTGAAACGAAGCGAAGCTCGTTCTGGAAAAACCAATCAATTTGATGCCTATGATCCAGAATGGGATTTCGGATTTGGATTAAGTTATACAACGTTTGCGTATTCCAATTTAAAAATCTCTAAGAATGAATTGAAACAAAACGACAGCATTCAAGTATCCGTTTCTGTTACTAATACAGGGAAAATGGATGGGAAAGAAGTGGTTCAACTTTATTTAACGGATGACATTGCAAGTAGCACAACATTTGGAAAACGACTAAAAGGATTTGAAAAAATAGCATTGAAAGTAGGGGAGACCAAAACAGTAAATTTTGTCATCTCTGAAAAAGACCTTATGTTTGCAGACTTTACAAATAAAATGATTTCAGAAAGTGGTTCTTTCACGATCAAAATCAATGAATTAACCACACTTTTTAACTTTTCAAAATAACATGTCCTTGTATAAAATTGAATTTAATGATTTTTTTACGTCTGCTTTTTCAGTGGATTGTGTGATTTTTGGGTACAGTGAAGGTGAAATTAAGGCCTTATTGATTCAACGTGGAATGGAACCATTCAAGCATTTTTGGGCCATTCCGGGGGATTTGGTCTATCCAAACGAAGATTTACCCGATGCTGCGAGTAGAATTTTACACGAATTAACAGGTTTGTCAAATGTTGAAATGCACCAATCGCACACGTTTGGAAATCCAGGTCGACATCCTCAAGGGCGTGTAATAACGATTGCGTATTTTGCATTGATTCGCATTACTGATTTTGAAATCAAAGCCTCTTCTTGGGCAGAGAAAGCTCAGTGGGTTTCGTTGAATGAAATTCCAGCATTGGCGTTTGACCATTCCACAATTTTGAGTTCAACGTATGATTTGTTGAAACAAAAATTAACACACGAACCCATTTGTTTTGAGTTATTGCCGGTACGTTTCACATTGAATGAATTGCAACAATTGTATGAATATGCATTCAATACAATTATGGATAAAGCGAATTTTAGGAAAAAAATTAAACCCTTGCATTTAGCGCCTTTGAATGAACGTCAAATCAATGTAAAACACCGTCCTGCAAAATTATTTAAGTTCGACCAACCAGCTTATTTGACGGCTGTTCAAGAAGATAATTACCAGTTTAAAATGTAGTTAAATCAAGGTAGATGCTTGATACAATTTCAATTCGTCCCAGGTAACTTTGTTTCCTAATTTCTCTTTCAACGGGGTTAAAGATGTGCCTTCGTATCCTTCAAAAAGATTGGCTAGTTCATGGATGCGTTTAGGAGACATTACATCGCTTAATTCAATTTTTTCTGCACGGATTAAATATACAAAGTGACTGTTTACGGTTTGAGCCGATAATTGTCGCGTGCGTGCAATTTCTTTAGCATCGTTGCCTTGTTCAAGCAATTCAAGGGTCTGTTCGTAAGTTGTTTTCTTTTCTTTTTTAGCAACACTTAATTTTTTGCTTGTTTTCAAGAAGATAATATCTTCGTCTTCCGGCTCATCTAATAAAGAAGGTGTTTGTCTAATTTCCTGTTTTACGGCGGCTAACTTGCTTAGTTTATAGTTGGCAATTTCGGTGTTCCAAACCACTTCTTTTGTGATTTCTCTGCCTGTTGCAACGGCTTCAATAAGTAAACGGGCTTTTTTAATTTTTAATATTGTTTCGGTAAGCAGTTCATCCAATTCTTCTAATTCTTCAGCGTATTGTTTGGTTTTTTTGACGCGACTGAGTTCAGCGATTTTTTTCAAATTGGAAGTCAACACACCGTCCAATATTTTAAAGAAATACTGGTAAGCAGCTTGCACCCGTTCATTTAAAAAATTCGCATCAAACTGATCTTTCAAAAACAAGTTATCCAACTGGTTGCAAAATTTTCGAGCAGGTTCAATGGTTGTTTGAATCGCTTGATTTTGCATGGTTATCCAGCTTTTGTTTTTGCCTTTTTCACTTTTACTCCCCACATTTTTATAGCTAGCTTCGTGAATAACCCACTTAGAACTTAAATCATACCAATCAAATGCTTGTTTTAACGATTGCAATAAGTAGTTTTTAGTACTGCGTTCAAGGTATTTAGGCAAAAGTTCTTCAGCAGCTTTATTTTGACTAAATGCAACTACTTGCTGGTCGTTTGACAAACCATTCATGCGCATTGGTTTCAATAAAACCAATCCTTCGAGTGAGCGCAATCGCGACAATGCAACGTATGCTTGTCCAGGAGCAAACACATCGGAAACATCTAAAACAGCTTTTTCAAAAGTTAAACCTTGGCTTTTATGAACGGTTATTGCCCACGCTAATTTCAACGGATAATGCACAAACGTTCCAATCACTTCCTCTTTCACTTCACCTGTTGCATCGTTTAATGTGTAACGAATATTGGCCCATTCAAATTTTTCTACGGTAATAGATTTCTTTTCATCTGGAAAAAAAACGGTGATTTCATGTTCGCTTAACGACTTGATTTTCCCCATTTTCCCATTGTAGTAATTTTTATCAAAAGAAATATCATTTTTGATGAACATCACTTGTGCGCCTTCTTTCAAGATCATTTGTTCTTCCAATGGAAACAAATGTTTGGGATATTCACCCGTTACTTCAGCTTCATAGCTTACTTTTTTACCTTTCAACGCTTCCAATGCTTTCGCATTCATTTCATCTGCTTTCGAGTTATGTGTTGTAAGGGTAATGTAGCCTTCTACTTTGGATGAATCGAAATCAGGCTGAACATACTTGTTCAGAATTTCAACATCATTTGCAGTAATTTTATTGTCGCGGAGGTGATTTAAAACTTGAATAAAAGCTTGATCATGTTGGCGGTAAATGGTCGAAAGTTCGATATACAAGGGTTGAATTTCTCTTAATACTTTAGCATGAAAAAAGAAAAAACCGTCATAATAGGATCTTAATACTTGCCATTCTTCTTGTTTAACAACAGGAGGTAATTGCAATAAATCACCAATAAACAACACTTGTACTCCTCCAAATGGCGAATTTTCTCTACGAACATTGCGCAAAGTCCAGTCGATGGCATCTAACAAATCTGCACGCAACATGCTGACCTCATCAATAATCAATAATTCAATGTTTCGAATAATTTTTTGCCGTTGTTTGTTCATGGCAAAATGCCGCATCAAGGTGTCTTTTGTCTCAAATTTAACCGCTTGAGTGAATTGCGGAGAAACGCCAAATTCTGGAATAAATCCTGCGAAGGGCAATTGAAAAAAAGAATGAATGGTAACTCCACCAGCATTTAGGGCAGCGATTCCTGTAGGTGCAACAATTACAGCATTTTTATGCGTTGCTTCAATGATTTTTTTGAGCAAGGTTGTTTTACCAGTTCCGGCCTTACCCGTTAAAAAAATCGTTTGATTGGTTTGATTGATAAAACGTTCTGTAAATTCAGCGGGCGAACTATTTTCGTTCATTAAAGTTGATTTCATTTACTTAAAGATACGAAAATAATTGAATAAAAATGTAAGGATAAATTAAAAAACAACGCTCAGAGAAATATTAGCACTTAAACCACGCATCTCTTTGTTGTACATAAATGGAATAAAGTAGTTAACTTTTGAGTCAATCAATAAGTATTTGTTTTTATAAATTTCTAAACCTATCGATGGGGCAATGTAAAAAATATCTTTTTTAGATGTTCTGCCCGTCGCTACCATTCCACCGATTGAATAACCAGAGTATAAGTTTAAAAATTTACGTGAACCACGTCCTAAGTGACGCGAATAAAAATCTTGACCAAACGAATAAGCAAATAACTCTGAGAACATTAACGAATCTGATGTTGGTACACTGTTTGCTTTGTAAACACCTAAAGAAATGTAGCTTTTTCCTTGTGTAAACAAGTATTTCAACAAGTATCCTTGGTAATTAGCAGCAGAAATACCTTTTGTTGGAGAATCGATGTTTAAAAACGAGAATTCGCCACCTGGCATGTTTACAAATTTTATCCGTGTATTGTCATTTGTAGTTAATTCTTCAGAAAGAAATAATTCAACAGCATATTGATTATTAGTCGTGCTGAAATTCAATAATTCACGTTCTTTTTGGTGAATTTGGTCTTCTAAATTTTGTTTTTCTCGCCAAAAATTAAGGTAATTATCTGTTTTTTCCTCATTTTTCAATGCTATTTTTGCTAGTAGTTCGCTGTATTCTTTTTGTTTAGCTTCTAAATGTGCAATATCAATTTTTAATTCTGAAACGCGAATCGTATTATTGATCGTATTGAATTTTTTAGTCGCAGAATAGCCGCAACTTTCAATTAAAGAATCATATTTTTCATAAAGATTTTCAGGTAAATTAAAGTGCAATGAAAGTGATTGTTTGTTTTCATCTTGGTAACTTATAGCAATGTTATTTTTTTGAATGAATTGCGTCACTTTTTGTTTTGCACCTGTATAATCCATTGAATAAACAACATTGTTTAAGGTCGTTGTAGTATAATCTTGCGCTTTTGCAACAGTGATCAATAGAACGCTAAAAATCGAAAAAAAATAGTTCATGTTTGCTAATTTGATACCAAAGATACTTTTTCATTCTACTATATCCAAACAATAATTAAATGGTTCTTTTACTTACTTTTGTTGCATGGCAGGTATTTATATCCATATTCCATTTTGTAAACAGAAATGTACCTATTGTGATTTTCATTTCAGTACAAGCTTTGAGCACTACCGAAAAGAAATGATTGAAACAATTGGTAAAGAAATAGCATTACGCAAAGAAGAATTAAAGCATGTTACAATTGCTTCTATTTATTTTGGAGGAGGTACGCCAAGTATTTTAAATACTCAAGAATTAAATTTTTTATTACAAAAAATTCATGCCAATTTTGATGTTGATTCATCTGCAGAAATCACATTAGAAGCGAATCCAGACGACATTTCAGCTCAACAACTTGCTATGTGGAAAGATGGAGGAATTAACCGACTATCAATTGGATTACAATCGTTTAAATCATCAGATTTAAACTGGATGAATCGCGCGCATACTGTTGAAGAAGCATTATCGTGTGTTCAACTTGCCAAAAAGTCTGGTTTCAATGCAATCAGTGTTGATTTAATATACGGATTACCTGATTTAACGATGGAAGAATGGAAGCACCACATTGATGAAGTGATTGCGATGGATGTGCAACATATTTCGGCTTATTGTTTAACGGTAGAAGAGAAAACGGCATTAAATAAATTGGTCAACGAGAAGAAAATTGTTCCAGCAGGAGAAGATGCACAGAGTGAGCAGTTTTTAGAACTTTCGCATCGCTTGAAAAAAGCAGGATTTTTGCATTATGAAATTTCCAATTTTGGAAAGCCAGGATTTGAAGCTGTACATAATTCAAATTATTGGAAAGGTGTTTCTTATATGGGCGTTGGACCTTCAGCGCATTCATTCAATGGAAGTAAGCGTCGTTGGAATATTTCAAATAATTCAAAGTACTTGAAACAATTTGCATCCAATGCTTATTTTGAAGAAGAATTGTTGACCTTAAAAGACCAGTGGAATGAAATCGTTATGACAGGTTTAAGAACTACATCTGGTGTTGCTATCGAACAATTAAAGGCTCTTTTTCCTTTAGATGAAGCGTTTCAATTAGCACTTCTTTCTTTTCAAAAAGATGGAATGATTGAGTTTTTAAACAATCATTTAAGTTTAACGGATAAAGGACGTTTACAAGCTGACTTTATTGCCAGCGAATTTTTCAAGGTATAAAAAAAGGGAACCTTTCGATTCCCTTTCCAATTATTCTTCGGTTATTAATAGCCTGGATTTTGAATCAAATTCGTATTCAATACTAAATCAGCATTTGGAATAGGATACAATTCATAATTTGAATTAATTGCTGTTCCAGCGGCATCATCACCACCTTTGAATGCCCATAAATACGTTGAACCAGCAAATAAATCAAAACGAATTAAATCTGTTCTTCTTGTACATTCCCAGTGTAATTCACGCGCTCTTTCATCAATGATATATTGTAAATTGTAATCAGCCAATGTTGAAGTATTTGAACCGTATGCTCTGTCTTTTAGAAGTTGTAAGTAACCCAAACCTGTTGCTTTACTTCCAAATCCTCTTTCAGCACATTCTGCATACATTAAGTATACATCTGCTAAACGGAACATTGGGAAATCTGTGTCACATTGTCCAGAAGTACCGTTATTAGAACCAACTTCTCCTGTTGAAGAAACGTTTTGGTATTTCGGTAAAGCATAACCATCTGTAAATGTTGAAAGTGTCGTCATCTCTTTTACTTGACCATCCGTATAGAATTGGTAACGACCATCCGTGATTGAATCCGTAAATTTATTCACCAATTGTTGTGGAACTCTTAAACCAGCCCAACCACCGCTTACTCCGTAATCAGCAGCAACCATTGATCCTCCAATAGAAGCACACGTTAAGAATGTTGTTCCACCATAACTTTGTGTGTACAATGCATCATAAACAACCGGGAAAATGATTTCAGGAGAAGTGTTGTTATCTGTTCTGAATAAGTCAGTGTACTTGTCGTCTAGAGAGAATCCACCTTCTGTGATAACTTTTGTGCAGTATGTTGCACAGTCTTGGTAACGTTGTGTACCTGTATAAACTTCAGCATTTAAGTAAATACGTGCTAATAAAACTTGCGCAGCAGATGAACTTGCTCTTCCATAAGGAACACTTGTTGAAGGTAATAATTCATTTTCAACAGCTTTCAATTCAGATTCTACGTATGAAAAAAGATTTGTTCTTGTGATGCGTTCTGGCATAAAAGCACCAACTAAATCATTTTCATCTACAAATGGAACATTCCCAAATAAATCCATTGCATGCGAATAACTCAAGGCACGTAAGAAACGTGCTTCTGCTCTGAAGGTACTGATCATTGCTTTGTCTGCTTCTGAAAAACTTCTTTCATCCATTTTAGCATCTGTCGTTTCTCTTACGAACTCATTGCACAAGGCAATTTGGAAAAAGATACGGTTGTACATCATTTTTACGAATGTGTTTTCAGCCGACCAAGTTGATTTACATAAATCTGGAATACCTATATCGTTCCAACCACAAACTGCTTCATCAGTTGGTAAAACTTGTAAATTATACAAAGCTCTAACATATTGAGAAAAACCTTCATCTGTACTTGCGATGTCTGGGCTTCCTGCAGGACCTTGATTTCCAGTTGTTGCTAGACCAGCATATAATTTAGCAAGTACGTGAATGTAATTTTTTGGGTCTTTATAAACCGCTTCTGAATTAAAACCATATTTAGGCTTTAAATTCAATTGTTTTGTACATGAGTTTAAAGATGCTAATGCGCTTAAACCTACTACAAACAATACTAATTTTAGTGTATTTTTCATTTTCAATTAATTAAAAGTCAAATGTTAAATTCAATGAATAAACGCGTGGTCTTGGATAAATGTTGTTATCAATACCATTCGATACTTCAGGATCTTGTCCACTGTACTGTGTCATCACAAATACGTTGTTTACTGTGAAAGCAGCATTTAAACCAACTCTGTTTTTCGTGAATTTTAATTTCCCAAATTTGTAACCGATGTTGATGTTATCCATACGCAAGAAATCAGCTTTTTCTAAATAGTGATCGCTTAATAATTGACGTTCGTTACTTTTAACAATTTGATCATCGTAGTATGAAGATGATAAATTGTTCAATGATCCTGTTGTTCCATTAATTGATTGGAACGTTCCATTTGCTGAATGAATATTATTGTAAATAGAGCCACCAAATTCACCTCTCATTGAGAAACCACCGAACCAATTTTTATATGTTACATTCATTGATAAACCAACAAATACATTTGGCGCAGCTTGTTCTGTGATGTAACGGTCATCAATATTAATAATACCATCATTATTTCTATCAACATAGGTATCAATTGCTCTCCATTTGTCAGTAGTTGTGATTTGACCATCATTGTTGATGTCAACTGTTGCTTGTTGTCCTTCTTGAATGATTGTGCCATCAGCAGCATATTTTTGCTCATAAACAAAGTAAGAGAAGGTTGGGTTTCCAAGTTGGTGAACTTGAACTGTATTTCCAATTCCACTAATTCCACCAACTAAAATACCTGGTGATTTAGGGTCTACTACTTGTGCCAATTTCAAAACTTCATTTTTATTGTAAGAAACATTCGTCATTAACTCAATACGAAGGTCTTTACGTGCAATTAAACCATAGTTCAAACTAACCTCAACTCCTGTGTTACGCATACTTCCAACGTTAGTTAAGATAGCATTTGTAAAGTTGGTACCAACAGGAACAGGAACAGTTGCTAATAAATCAGTTGTAGTTTTTTGGTAAACATCAACAGAACCACTCAATCGGTCTTTTTTAACACCAAAGTCTAATCCAACATTGATTGATGCAGTTTCTTCCCATTTCAAGTTAGAATCATATCCATTTGGACGGTAAACTGTGTAAAATTGTCCTCCAAAAGCATATTGAGCATTTGCTGACCCTTCAAAGAAGTTACCGATGTATGAATAATCTCCAATACCATCTTGTTGTCCTGTTACACCGTATCCAGCTCTTAATTTCAATAGATTCAACCATGTAATGTTTTTCATGAATCCTTCTTTAGAGATGATCCAAGCCGCTGAAACGGATGGGAAAAGACCCCAACGAGTACTTTCACTGAAACGAGAAGAACCATCGTAACGTAATGTTGCATTTACGATGTATTTATCGTTATAAGTATAAATTCCACGTCCGTAGTAAGATAACAAAGCATTTGCTGTGTAGAATGGATTTTGTGCCGCTAATCCGATGATAGAATCACGTGCTTCGTTGTATGTCGCATTGTTCGGACTTGAAGTCTCCCAATTTTGGAACGAGTAACCAGCTGTTAAATCTACTAAATGCTTGCTTTTTTTATCAGCATTGTTGTAATTTAAATATGCTTCAATCAATTTATTTCCTTTTGATTGGCGGTATTCATTATAACTTCCTTTTGTATAATATCCACTTGCAGAAGATGCTTTTGTTGTTACTGTTCCAGTTCCTTCAGATTGATCAATCCCTAAGTTTAAGACTGCTTTCATTTGAGGGAAGAACGGTAATTTGTATGAAATTTTAGCATTACCAATGTAACGATTTACAGAAGATAAATCAGCACGAGAATTGATTAACCCTAATGGGTTTCTTGCAGCTAAAACATTTGGTTTTCCATTTTTAATCCATTCAAAATAACCATCGTAAGATGAGTTCCCAGAATAAACACTTTGAGTAGGGTCAAAAAACGCTGCACCTAAAGCACCTCTATTTGCAAAAGTAGAATTTGTGTGAACGTAACGATTGTTGATTTCTAACGCTAAATGATTTTTTAAGAATGTTGGCGTTAAATTTAACGAAACAGATGTTCTATTAAATTTATCAGTTAACAAAATTCCATTTTCATACCGATTCCCGAAAGATAAGCGGTATGGTAATTTTTTAATTCCACCCATTATGGAAACATTATTATCTGTAATAAGGGCAGCTCTAAACACTTGTTTTTGCCAATCAGTATTTCCAGTTCCTAACAATGCTTTTTGCGCAGTTGTTCCTTTTGAATTTACTACAGCACGGTATTCGTCACCATTTAAAACATCTGCGTATTTTGCAATCGTAGATAACGAGTTTTTAGTATCGAAAACAACTTTTAATTTATCTGTTGAACCGCCATCACCCTTTTTAGTTGTAATTAAAATGACACCATTTGCTCCACGAGAACCATAAATAGCTGTTGCAGATGCATCTTTTAATACAACAAACGAAGCAATGTCATTTGGGTTGATTAATGAAAGTGGATTAGAAGCTCCAGCAATTCCTCCATTATCTAATGGAACTCCATCAACAACAATTAAAGGATCATTGCTCGCATTGATAGATGTACCACCTCTTAAACGAATCGTACTTCCACCACCTGGCGCTCCATCATTTGTATTGATTTTAACACCGGCAACTTTTCCTTGAATCAATTGCTCAGGTGTTGAAACGGAACCTTGAACAAAGTTTTTCTCGTTGATAACAGTTGCTGAACCAGTTAAGTCTTTTGTACGAGTTGTACCATAACCAATAACTACAACTTCATCTAGTTCTTTTTCTGCTGAACCAAAATTTACATCTAATACAAGAACTTGACCGTTTGTCAGGGACGCTTGTTTTGTGATGTTTTTGTAACCAACATTTTTAAAAACAAGTGTGTATGTTCCTGCTTCAAGTAAGCTGATCTCATAATACCCCTTGTCGTTTGAGAATGCACCTCGTGATTTTCCTTCAATCACAACGGAAGCATTAAAGACTGGTTTACCTTCGTCGTCTTTGATCGTTCCTTTGATCACACCATTTTGTCCGAAAACAGCAGTGCCAACAAAAAGAAAGAGTAACGATAGTGCAAACGATTTAATCATCATTTTCATACGTATTTAGTTTTTGTTTTTATAAGTGAGTTTATAGCTTAAGCGTCAAATATATTAAATTTTTTTAAACGTCAAAATGACACTAAGAAAAAATTTATGTGTTAAAATGTTAATTCTCCTTTTTTATTCAATAGATTCAGGGATATCGTAAGTGTTTTAGTTTTTGAATTATACGTGAAATTTCTTTTCTTTTTATCGAAAAGTACTTTTTTAGGAGCTTTTTTCATGCCATGAATAATTAAATTATAGGTTTTTTTGGAATTAATTTTATCTGAATCATTGACTATATCAAATTCGATTTTTCTAGTATTTCTATTTTTTTGAAAATTCATTGATAATAATCGATAGCGCTTTGAATCAAAATTATTGGGCGTAATTCCATCATCTTCGTACAATCGACCGTGGCTGTTGTTTAGCGTTTCAGTGTAATAAAAATGAATGTCAACAACTGCAGTTCCATAATCTTCTGTTGCCTTCATATTTTCTGCCATTGGTATAAAAGCGCCTGCACGAATGTATGTTGGAATATGATCAATCGACAATGTTACATTTGCACTTGTTCCTCGCATAATGATTGAATCTGTATAAAAGTCAAACCAATCAGCTGTGGCAGGGAAATAAACTGTTTGTTTTTGTTCATCGTTTGAAAGAACGGGTGAAACTAGGATGTCTTTTCCCCATAAATAAGTTGTGCTATTTTCATAAAGCGCTTGATTTGATGGTTCTTCGTAAAACAATGGGCGCATTAATGGATGACCTAATTGACTGTTTTCAAATGCGAGGGTGTAATTATAAGGCAATAATTTATAGCGTAATTGTATTGCTTTTTTTACAATTAGTTTAGTTTCATCGTCTTTAAAAACTACTTCTGAAGGAACAGATTCTTGTGCATGTGGTCTAAATATTGGTTGAAAAACACCGTATTGTAACCAACGAATGTAAAGCATTCGATCATCTATATCTCCAGCAAAACCACCTAAATCAGAATGCATGTAGGCAATTCCTTGTAAACCCATTTGCAAAGAAATTTCTGGCTGGACTTTCAATCCTCCCCAAGAACGATTAACGTCGCCCGACCAAGGAATCATTCCAAAGCGTTGAGATCCAGCGGCACCTGCGCGCATTAGAATAAAAGGACGTTCGTTTGGCAGGTTCGTTTGATAGCCTTCGTGAATTAATTTTGCCCAATCATGCCCATAAACATTGTGCAATTCATCCGCTGTTCCTGTTGCATGTCGCAAGGCACTTGGATGCACTTCGGGTTCACCTAAATCCCCCCAAAACCCTTTAACGCCCATTTTCGTTAAGTTGAAATAAATGTCCCAAAACCAGGATTTTGTTTGCGCTGAATAAATATCCAATAAACCGGTATTACCGAAATAGAAATTGTAAACAAAAGGATTTCCTAAACTATCGATTGCTAATAATTTTTTATCAACTGCTTCTTGCCATTTTTTAGAAGTGGTTAAAACAAATGGTTCTGTAATCAAAACTGTTTTGATGTTATTGGCTGCAAAATCACGGATCATTTTTTGAGGTGTAGGGAAGGAGTCTTTGTAAAATTCAAAATTTCCCAAGGTGCCTTGAATTTCTTTTCCAAACCAATATAAATCTAAAATTACTGCATCTAAGGGAATAGAATCTTGTTGAAATTTAGTTACAACAGATCGTACTTCTTGTTCAGAATGGTATCCAAATCGACTTGCAAAATTTCCGAAAGCCCATCTTGGAGGCAAGGGTTGTCTACCAGTTAATGCTGTGTAATTTTCAATGATTTCTTCCCAAGTTTCACCTGCAATAATTTGGTAAGTTTTGCGTCCTCCAATCGTTTCATACGCTAAAGTATTGTTGTGTTTTGAATCTAAATCTAACGTACCGATTGGTGCATTATCAAAATGGATCAGGTATTTTTCAGATGAAAACACAATTGGCAAGGTGTAATTCATTAATTCTGATTTGTTTTCATAGCCGTAATGCGCTTTGTTGTAGAGTGTTAAACGGTTTCCACGTCTGTTCATTCCCAACGCTCGAGCGCCGCCACCATATACGATTTCATTTGGGGTCAAATTAAACTCAATCGCTTCACCTTTGTCAATTTTTGCGCACCCAATTTTTTCTGAACTTAACAATTTATTTCCTAAAAAATAACTTATTTGAAAAGGTGATTTAGTGATTTCAACACGCAGTTTCTTTGTAAAAAGAAGATATTTTGCTCCTGCGTCAGTTGCTTTTAACATACCTGATTTAGGAACTAAAACAACTGCATGGGATGATTTTTTAACCGTATCCCCTAAAGGAAAAAAAGAGGTTTCTAACGTTAAATGATTGTAAGCATTGATTTCATAAAAACCATCATTGGTTTGAATTCGAAATCCAGTTGGAGTAGTTGTAGCTCCAAGGAAAATACGCGAAGAATTTTGACTGTTTGCGGAGAAAGCAATCACCCAAAAAACAACACAAGCAACAAATGATTTAAATCCCATCTTATTTTTTTAATTCAATAATTAAACTAGATTTTCCTGCAATTTCAATGTTGTTTTTAGAAAAATCGATCGTTTTGTTTGACAAAATATCGGAACCATTTTTAACATTGCTCAGTATTTCTTGAAAGCGGTCTAAAGTTACAGCTTGTTGTTCTTTTGAATTGTTGATTACAACCATTATTGTTTCATTATCAGTATATCTGAAGTAGACATACACATTATTTTCAGGAACAAATTGAAGTGTTTTACCTGTTTTTAGTGCAGCTGATTTTTTTCGATAGTTAAACACTTTTTTGGTAAATGAATGGTATGCTTCTTGATCTTTAGTTCTACCTTCTTTTGTAAATGCATTGATAGCATCATTTTTCCATCCGCCAGGAAAATCTTGACGAATGTCTGCATCACCTTTGTTTTTGTCACCTGCCATTCCGATTTCAGAGCCATAATACAGTTGAGGAATTCCTCGCACTGTTCCCAATAAGGTCAAAGCAAGTTGATAATCCGCTAAAGAAGGATAAATGGTATTTAAACGCTGTGTATCATGGTTTTCGGCAAAGATTAATAAGTTGTTAGGATTCGCATACAAGAAATCGTTCACGAAATTTTCGTAAAATCGCATCACACCTTTGTCCCATCCTTGTTTTTCTTCTTTAAATGCTTCAATAATCCCATCATTTAAGGTGAAATCCATTACACTTGGAAGGTGCGAATTGTAGTGTTGAATGGCACTAACTGGACTGTCTTTTTGCCAAAATGATTGTTGCGCTTGATCGTGCATCCAAACTTCACCAACGATGTTTGTTTTTGGATATTCTTCCATAATTTTGCGCGTCCATTCAGCAATTCCAGCTTTGTCATTGTACATGTAGGTATCAACGCGTAAACCATCTACGCCAGAAAATTCCATCCACCATATGTTGTTTTGAATTAAGTAATTTAATACCAATGGATTATTTTGGTTTAAATCTGGCATTGAACGAACAAACCAGCCGTCAGAATTTATTTTGAGATCTAATTCCGAACGATTTGGGTCAATTTGTGTAGAAGCACGATACGAAGTTTGTTTGTATCCAGGAAATTGGTGGATCCACGTGTAAGTTGGTAAGTCAAATAGCATCCAATGGTTAGCTCCCCAATGATTTGGCACGACGTCCATGATTACTTTAATATTTTTAGCATGCGCTTTTTCCACTAAGCGTTTGTAATCGTCGTTTGTTCCATAACGTGGATCAACTTTGTAAACATCACTTTGGCCATACGTATGGTAAGAGTAATTAGTGTCGTTGTCTTCTAATAATGGCGTTGACCAAATTGCAGTAGCTCCCAAATCAGCAATGTAATCTAAGTGATCAATGATTCCTTGAATATCACCGCCGTGTCTGCCACCTGGTTTATCTCTGTTTAACTTTTCAACAACAGATGGATGAGAATCATTTTTTTCATCGCCATTGGCAAAACGATCAGGCATTAATAAATAAACCATGTCTTCAGAAGTAAAACCAATTCTGTTTCTTGAATTTTCATTTCTTACTTTTAGTTCATAAGGTATGGAAAGTTTAATTTTAGTTCCTTGTTTTAACAAAATCGAATACATTCCCGCTTTCGCTCCTTTTGTTTCGATGGTTACGAAAATATAATTTGGATTTTCTGTTTTTGTAACACCAAGTAAAGTTAATCCATCAATGGAAACTGTATAATTGGCAATATTTTTCCCATGTAACATGACTTCAATTGCATGGTGTTCCATATTGGCCCACCAATTAGGTGGTTCAACGTGCTGAAGTAGATCTTTTTGACTCAATAAAAGTTGACTTTGAATGAAAAGCCCAATAATTAAAAGTGTTTTATGCATGGTGTTTTAATTTATTCGAACGTATATTTTTTTTGTGAATTTCCAAATTTATCCCATAGGATGATTACTTGGTTTGTTGTTTCAATTGGTATTTTTTGACCGATGAGGTTAGTTGCGTAATCCGCTTCAAATGGCTCTATGCTTAAGGATTCTATCCCAAGTGAACATGGATTTTGTAAATTCTGGAACGGAAGTAATTGCTGTGTTGCACTCATTGTTCTTAATTGCACAAAATCTTCAATTGAAAAATCAATGTGCCCGCCCCAAGCAGTAGTAATAGCGTCTAAAAAATCTAAATTGGTAAAATTATAATCGTATCCTTTGTAATCATCGTCTAGTGCAGCAGTTTCAATCAATGCTTGTTTTTGTTGCGCCAAAGAAACAATTGCTGTTGTGTTGAAAAATGAAGTTGTAAATGAATCTACGTAGTGCGTAAATCGATCTTTGAAATAAGGCACGGCCATTAATTTCGTATATAAAGGTCGCGGATCAGTTGTGTTTCCCCACGAATAAATGTTTCGATTGGTCCAATTGATATTTACCCAATCTACCCCAAATGTATTATCCATGTCATATTCAATAAACATGAATTTTCCATCAGAAGGACGTTGGTATAAGTAGAAGTTGTTTTTGTTGAAAGCATATCCGTCCCAATGACCGGTTAAAATTTCAATCGCTAAAGTTTTTAAATAGGAATCAACGTCAAAAACTGCTTGAATTGCGCAGGGAAAATTTGATGAATTCGTATTTAAAACAGCAATAAACTGTATTAAACTTTGAAGGTTATTTCCTTGTTTAAGTTCGTAAAAAGGGCTGTAATTAGCTTCATTTGTGCCTAAATTTTTGAGGTTTGCACCGTAAGCGGCCTTTATTAATGTACCGTAATTATTTAGCGGAAAACGTTGCTTCAAAAATTGTTCGTCGATGTGCTCTACATTGATGTAAAGTCCTTTGTATTCATTGTTGACGTATAATTTTACATAACTTGTTCTAGGCGCAACAACTCCTGCTTGAACCAGCATTTGAGCAGATAAATAAGAACGTAAGATTGAAACATCGTTGTGTTCCCCATTCAAATTCATTTTTTCTAAGTTGTTCCATTTCATCCCTTGTGTAAATGAATTAAAGGCAACTTTAAAAGATTTTTTGTCAGAATATCTTGATGTATTACCACGTAAGCGAAAACCAACATTATAAACGGTATCGCTGATCGTTGCACTTTGATAAATAAACGTTGCAGGATATTCAAAGTTGGCTTCTAAACTATCTGGGCCAAGTAACATTGCTAAATTAGCAGGAGCGATTGTTATTTTAATAGAAGCCACTTCATTTTGAAGAAATGCTGGGGTGTTTGCAGGATGAATGGTTTGTCCAATAAGTTTAAATTGAACCATTAAAACAACAACAATCAACACGTTTTTTTTAACTAACATACTTTTCTAATCAAAAGCTAAATGTAAAATTTACACTAAGCCGTGTGAAAAGTATATAATTTTAAGGAAATATGAAATAAAAAATAAATATTGTGTTTTGAAATAATTCCAACTGAATGTCAATTTTAAACGTTTCTATAATTAATTTCGACTTTTTCAAAAGAAAAAATTACATTTATCATCTAAATATGAAATTAGTATAAAGAAATTATGAAGAACCCATTCTTAATCGTATTATTTTCACTTTTTTTGGTGAATCAACTTTCAGCACAAAATTTTTATGATCGTGCGACTGTTCAAACAATAAAAATTTATTTTGCTTCCTCGAATTGGGATGCAATTTTGGATGCAGCAACACAGACAGATGCATATGTAATGGCTGATTCAGTTGTGATTAATGGTGTTGCATTTGATAGTGTTGGAGTAAAGTATAAAGGGAACAGTTCTTATAATGCTAACAGCAATAAAAATCCATTCAACATAAAATTGGATTACATCAAAGGAAAACAAGATTACCAAGGTTATACAAGTATTAAACTTCAAAATGGGTACAGTGATCCGTCAATGATTCGAGAAGTATTATCCTATGCAATTTTAGAACAATACATGGATTGCCCAAAAGCAAATTTCGCAAATGTATATGTAAATGGAACGCTACGAGGAATGTATTCAAGTGCTGAAGACATTGACGATCGCTTCAACGGAGAACATTATTTTTCTACAGATGGTTCATTTTTTAAATGTAATCCAGTTGGAGGAGCTGGTCCTGGAACCACTGTGAATCCTGACCTAAAATACATCAATGCAGATAGTACTTCTTATTACAATGGATATGAATTAAAATCGGATTACGGTTGGAAAAATTTAGTTGGTTTAATTGATACGTTGAACAATAATTTTACTGAAATCGAAAAAGTATTGGATGTAGATCGAGCATTATGGATGTTAGCCTTTAACAATGTATTGGTGAATTTGGATTCTTATTCTGGTGCATTCCGCCAAAATTATTATTTGTACCACGATTTAAATCACCGTTTTGTTTCAACTATTTGGGATTTGAACATGAGTTTTGCTGGTTTCCCAGGAGGAACAGGCTCTGGGGCATATACTGCTACGAGTTTAGACCCTATGTCAAATAGCACATCAAATAATCACCCATTAATTAAAAAAATGTTAGCTGATCCAATGTACAAAAGAATGTACATGGCGCATTTGAGAACGATTGTTCAAGAAATTTTTGCCAATCAAAATTATGTCACAACTGCAAATACGATCCGTGCAACGATTGATGCATCAGTTCAAGCAGATCCATATAAATTTTACACGTATACACAATACCAAAATAGTTTAACAACAGCTGTAACTGGTGGTGGAGGACCTGGTTCATCAATTCCTGGCATCAAAGCTTTAATGGATGCACGTGTTACTTTTTTCAATACAAATGCTAATTACATCCTTACAGCTCCAACAATTTCCAATGTTGGCTCGACTGTTCCTGCTCCAAATTATGGACAAACGGTAACAATTAAAGCAACATGTTCTAACGAAGCAACTGTAATGATGGGGTATCGATTTGAGCACCCATTGAAATTTAACCGTGTACCAATGTTTGATGATGGAAATCACAACGATGGTGCAGCAGGGGATCATGTATATGGCGCTTCGATTACATTAAATGCAACTACTTTTGAGTATTACATCTATGCTGAAAACACGAATGCTGGTTTGTTTAGTCCACAACGAGCGGAACATGCGTTTCATTCATTAGCAATAACGATTCCCTTGGCCGTAAACGGTGATGTAAAAATTAATGAGCTTATGGCAGTGAACACACAAACTGCTTATGATTCAAACGGTGAATCGGATGATTGGTTAGAATTGTACAACACAACCAATCATGCAATTGATGTAAGTGGTTTGTACTTAACAGATGACATTTTCAATTTAATGAATTGGCAAATTCCTGCTGGTACTAAAATCAACGCAAACGATGTGTTAATTATCTGGGCAGATAATGATGCGAATCAATTTGGTTTACATACAACATTTAAATTAAGCGCATTGGGAGAGTCTGTTATTCTTTCTAATGGGTCAACAATTTTTGATGGTGTGGATTATTTGCTACAAACGGCTGATATATCTTATGCTAGATGTCCGAATGGCGGCGCAACGTTCTCCTTGGTTCAACCAACATTTGATGCTTTGAATAATTGCGTGGTTGGATTGAATGAGTTGACAGATGCTTTTTCAATTAAAATCTATCCTGTTCCAGCACAAAACATGCTAACATTCGAAGGAGAAGACAAATTATCAGTTGAAGTACTAGATATGCAAGGGCGATTAATCACCCATTTTGAGAAAAATGATTTTTCACATCAATTGGATATTTCTTCGTGGAACGCCGGTTGTTACATCACGCGTTTAACAGCTGTAAATGGTCAAACACAAGCGGTTCTTTTTACGAAAGAATAAATTCATATTTTTATTTAAGTCCCTCATCTTCAATTTGAAATGAGGGATTTTTTTTGAACTTTACTTTTTTTAACATACTTATTGTAAAAAATACCATAATTTCTTTGTTTGTTTCATTTTATTATTTAATTTCGACACGTAAACAATTAAAATTTAACTCTATGAATACAAAAAATTTACTTAAATTTAGAAAGGCATTTCTCCTAATAATTGGGTTATGTCTTTTTGCAGTTTCTTATGCACAAAACTTGGTTATTACAACAGAAGTTTGTGCGCCTGCAACATCAGTTCGTTTGACAGGGCCTTGGTGGAATTGGGATCCAACTGGTGGACCAGTTGCTACAAGTAATGGAAACGGAACATGGACATTTACATTGTCTCCAGCTCCAACTGCTGATATGGAATACCTATTAGTTGTGGATGGCGTTCAAGAAAATTTAATTTCTGCAATGCAAAATGGAGGAACATGTGCTCCAGTTACAGATTATGCAAATTATGCAAATCGTAAATGGTTAACAACTCAACCTTTAACAATTACGAATACATATGGACAATGTGGTCCATGTAGTAATCAAGGATTATTAATCACAGTTGCAGTTTGTGACACAACTCCATCTCCAACATCTGTTAGAATGACAGGTCCTTTCTGGAATTGGGATCCAAATGCTGGTCCAATTGCAACTAGTAATGGTAATGGAACATGGACTTTTAACTTATTTCCTGTACCTACAGCAGATATGGAGTATTTAATTAGTGTAGACGGAGTTCAAGAAAACTTAATTTCGGATATGCAAAATGGAGGAACATGTGCTCCTGTTACAGATTATTTCAATTATGCCAATAGAAAATGGATAGTTGGTTCTGGAAATGTTAATATAAATTACAATCGTTGTGTTCCATGTGAATATCCTGATTTAATTATTACTACTGAAGTTTGTGATTCTGCAACTCAAGTGAATTTAACTGGCCCGATTTGGCAATGGAACCCAGCGTTTGGGCCTCAAGCAGTTAATAATGGGAATGGGACATGGACTTTTACTATTTCTCCTGCTCCAACAGATACATTAGAATACTTGTTAGTTAAAAATGGTGTAATGGAAAATCTAGTTACAGATATGATAAACGGTGGTGGATGCGCTCCATTAACTGACTATTCAACGTATGCAAATCGTCGTTGGATCATCGGACAAGGGGCTGTTTCAAACACATATGATCGTTGTAGTCCTTGTGCTTTGAGTATTGAAGAAAATAATCAAATGGATGTTTCAATTTATCCAAATCCAACAAATTCAATTTTTAAATTAACAAGCACTAAAGCAATTGAAAAAATAGAAATTTATTCTTTGGTAGGTGAATTAGTTTATTCACTTGAAACGAATAAATTTGTTGTTGATCTTGATATTTCTTTATTAGAAGCTGGAATTTACACGATTAGTGTAAATGGGTCAAATTCAAATCAAAACGCTAGAATTATCAAAAATTAATAGGTTCTTTTATTAATAAAGGAGGGTGAATGCCCTCCTTTTTTTTACGCTAACAAATGAGAAAAATTATAGTTATTTTAGGATTACTTTCGATCAGTTATCATTCTTCAGCCCAATGGGAAATGATTTGGAACGATGAATTTAACAATTCTATTTTAGACAATTCTAAATGGATTAATGATGTTGGCGGAAATGGCTGGGGTAACAATGAAGCTCAGTTTTATACTGCAGGAAGTGCAAATTTAACTATGAATAATGGTTTTGCGACAATCACTGCAAAAGCGCAGCAATTAGGATCTAATCAATACACTTCTGCAAAAATAATCTCAAAGAATCTTTTTGATGTAAAATATGGAAAAATTGAAGGTCGCATGAAATGCCCAATGGGTAAAGGTTTATGGCCTGCTTTTTGGATGTTGGGTTCAAATATTGATACTGTCAGTTGGCCACAATGTGGTGAAATTGATATCATGGAGCACATAAATAATGAACCTAAAATTCATGGTACAGCTCATTGGAATAATGTAGGGCACCAATATTTGGGAGGAATAATTAATACAGATCCAACATTATTTCATACATACTCTATTGTTTGGGATGCTAATTCTATCAAATGGTATATGGATGATCAATTGTACTATATTTTAAATATTTCAAATAATACGAACGGTACAGAAGAATTCCACAAGAAATTTTATTTAATATTAAATTTAGCTGTGGGAGGAAATTGGCCAGGATATCCTGATGCTTCAACCGTGTTTCCAGCTGAGTTTGTAATAGATTATATTCGTGTCTACAAGCCTGCTGTAGCTGCAACTGATGAGTTACTTGCATCTTCAATAGAATTGATTCCTAATCCTGCAGATCAAACAATACAATTGATTTCTAATTTTTCGAACGAATCGTTCTCAAATGGTCAACTTTGGTCAATGGAAGGTCGTTTTGTTCAATCTATTGATTTTATAGCTTCTTTGATTGATATCCAACACTTGGAAAAGGGTACTTATTTTATTTCGTTCGAAGTAAACGGAAAACAAGTTGTGAAACAATTCTTAAAGCAGTAATTTAATCTAGCTTTAATTGTCCCCACAAACTAGGATTGGTATTGAATCCATCAGCACTTGGATTGTTCCAACGGTCTTGATGGGTTCTTTTTCCTTTCTCGTCTCCTTGATCAATACCCATTTCAAAACCATAAATAGCTGAGGTATTCAATTCTTTACCACAAATTTGTTGAATAGGCAATTGAATTTCAACGAAACTACCTTCTGAAGTTGGAGTAATTTTAACTGTTCCATTTTCAATAAGTGTATTTGTTTTCCAATTCCAAATAATTGGGTTTTCATTCATGCGAATTCCGATTTGAACATCACTTAATAAATAAAATTTACGTTTTGGATTAGCTGAAGGATTTGAACCAAAAGCTATTTCTAGTGCGTCGCCATCCCAAATATCTTTCCCTTGTTTTGTATTGATTAAAGGGGATGCATCGTTGATGTTGAATGCTAAATAAAGGTTGTTTGCATCGTATTGTATTGCAACTTGGTGTTTTTTATTAATGGTTGAAAATGTGGATTCTTTCCATTCTTTTGGATCTAGAACACCATCAATTATTAAATTCGATTTCTTTTTAGTAGCAACTAACTCATTTCTTAATTTTCCTGCATAAGGAACAATTTCAATCGCATCAACTTCAATGGTACCTGATGCTTCAAATTGAATGATGAGTTGTTTCACATTACTACCATCAAATTTTTCATCTTCAAAATTGAATAATTGTAACGGAATAGTGATTTTTGTCCACTCTTTTGTAATCACACCATTTTCAATAAACCCAGCAGAAAAACCAATCCAAATTTGTTGGTTGCTATGGTCCTCAATGCCTAAAGCCAAGGGTAAATTGTAAATATTGACAGAAGTTGACCGCACATATAGTTGAATAGCAGCGGTATCGTAAATAGCACTTAAATTTTTACCGGTCCAACCGTCCCAGCCAATTCCCATTCCAATCCAAGAACATCCGCCAGCAACTTTATCCCATTGAAGTGTAAGATAAGAAGATCCATTTTTTGGGTGTTCAAATCCTTGTTTCATCGCAATACATGCATTGTCATTTGTTTTCCAAATTTCATCAGAAATGCCATCTGTATACAAATCTAGCGCAGTGAAGTCACGAATGCTTCTTTTTGTTTTTCGTTTATCTTCATCGTATAACCCTTGTTTTTTAAAACCAGTAACACGTTGTTTACCGAAAACTGTAACCGTGTCTACTTGAATGGTATCGCGCGCACTGATTACAGGTTGAGCGCTGGCAACTTGAGCAATAAAAAGCAATCCAAAAACTGAAAACGTAAGAAAGAATTTCATGTTTATTATGGGTTTAATGGTCCGTTTTCAGTGAAAATAATGTAGTCTAATTTTGTTTTTGCAGGACCTGAAGATGGATTTGCCAAATGCAACATATTAATCTGTTTAATCTTGTTTGGGTTGTGTTGCTGGTTACCATTTGGAGTAGATGGAGCGCCATTAACTAATGTAGCTAAATCACTGTATTTGATAGAAACTAATTTCCAACCAACCCAATCAACTTTTATTTCCACATCATATTGATCATCACTTGTTGCGGTAAAGGTACCGTCACCATTTTCATCTTCCTGAAATTGAAAGAGAACAATCGAATTGATTAATCCAGGCTCACCATAAACCATTGCATTGAAATAAACATTGTTTCCATTTGCATTTAATGGATAGGTTACGAATCCATCCGCTGAGGCTTTGAAATTGATTAAACCAATCAACCAATCCCAATTGACAGTTCCTGCCATGTTTAAATAATCGTCTCCTTGAGGCGCAAAATTATCTGTTTTGATTTGAAAATCCATGTTAGCTCCTGATTGTATGAACGAACCCCAACCACTGTTAAACCCATCTTCAAAATCTGCAATAACATAGCCAGCATTTGCTTTGATGCCTTTAATTTTAACTTGATCAACCAATGTATCCGATTCGCCTTCAAACGTAAGTTGAATGTCACATAGTTCATTTCTAAACATTGGAAGCTGTGACGTTGAACCAATCCAAAGCGCATCATTCATTGTAATTGTTTTACTTGTACCAGTTAATTCTTTTACAGCGCCTGATATTTGACCAGTAATGGTAATTTTCCAGTTACTTGTTTTCGACAATCCACAGGTAAAATACACGGTTTCTCCAGCTGAAAAATCAACTGAATCACGGCTAACGTAAAAAGGATCTAAAATAGAAAAACCGCCATTCAATTCTTCCAACGAAGGCCCATCAATTTTTGGAGCATCTTTTCTACAAGACGAAATTGAAAATCCCAAAAGGGTCAATGCAACTATTAGTTTAAATGTTTTCATAAGTTAAAATTTCATAGAGTAAACAATTAATAACTGATTTAAATGATAAGGATTTAATCCATTTGAGTTGATTGTCGAATAATCATACAAACCTGCTAAATAGATTTTATCACTAAAGTTAAAACGAATTCCACCTGAATAGATCAATTCGTTCACAGCTATTGAAACAGGTGTGAAATTGTAAATTTCTCCGTTAGGCTTGCGTTCTGGTAGTATTTCATTTCCAGTAGCTTGCATAGAATTAATGCCTGCTAATAAATGAAATTGTGGGATAAATTCGAAGTCGATACCTGCGTTAAATTGGGTAGATGTTAAATTGATTTGTTCAAATGCTAAATCACTTTTTCGTTCGGTTTGCTGTTGATTAAATCCTGAAGTTACAACCAGTGGCATTTTAAACTTAAATGTTTTACTTACATCCCATTTTACTTGAGCTGTCAATACTGTAAAGTCTTTTAATTTAGTTGTTCCTTGTCCACGAATTTCAGTTAAAAACTGTCCTTCTAATCTTACTTCCAAACGTTTTTTCGGATCTAAATAGCTCAATTGTGAAGTCATTCCGTTTCGGTTAAACGTTGCTCTACCATAAGGCGTTGCATTATTAAACACAGGATTGTATGCCATGATGCGATCAGAAATCCCAGCATTGTACAAATTACTGTTTTGGTACACATCAAAACTTGAAATTGGTCGAACAATTTGTTCGTTGGTATAGTTTTGATACAAAGTATTTAACTTGTTGAAGTCAACACGTTTTGATTGAGCTCCAATACTTCTAAAATCATCACCGACATTTAAATAAGAAAGGGCTAAACTTACGTTTGATTTTTTGTGATCAATCTTCAATGTAGCATCCACAAAATAATCACTTAAATTATTGTCATCGATTTGTGTTTTAAAAATTTTAGAAGTCCCAGTTTCTCCTTTGATACCAACTTTCCAATTTTTGTCGTACAAGGTAGATTCAAATGTCAACGTTGACACATTATTGCGGTAAGCATTGCTATCTGTCGCAGTTCCTAAAACATCAAACGCACTTACATAATTCAACCCAATTGTAGCGTATTTACTTTGTGTGACAATCACATTTCCACCTCCGTATAAACGCTCTAGTAGAGAAGTAGTAATAGCAGAATTCATTCGTGTAATAAATCCATTTACTTTCACTTCTTGTACATATTTTTTAAATGTTAAACCAAAATCCATCGCAGCTCCTTGTTGACGCCACGTGTTGTTATTGGTATAAAACGATTCGTAATTAACGATGTCTTGCTTGATTTTTTGAATACCGTTCAGTTCTATTAATTGGTCAGGATTGTGATTGTAAAAAGTGTACGGAGTTAATTTGTAATCTATGTTTCCGAGCTGGTAACGAACGGCATTGGCAATTACACCTCTAACGTACAATTGACGAACATCAAAAGTGACACCAGCGCCCCAAAATCCTCCAAAAGCATTTTTAATACGGATCATTCCTAAAATTTCGGTTGAACTATTTGGGTTAATTTTAAATCCTAAATCGATTAATGCGTAACCATCTGAACGTTTTCCTGGTGTTACAGTATCCACAACATTATCTTGTGTTAAACTAAAACCAGACATTTCAGAACGAGCAGCACCAACAAATTCTACTTTTTTAGTAGCTACTTGCGCCGTTACATTCCACTGAATTGTCAGTAAAAGTGATACGATGAATACTTGTTTTAAATTTTTAAATTGATTCATTGTTCTAAATTTAGAAATATATTTTAAGTTCAACTGTGGTTTCCATACCACTGTATTTGTCTAAATGGAAATTTGCATCGCTGTTGTTCATCCAACGATTTCTAACATACAAACCGGTGTTTTTAGCAATGTACCAATCAAAGCCTGTTGAGTAACTCCAGCCAGTTTGGTTTTTCGCTTTTCCAGTAATAGCATCTAAACGAGTTTGGTCATTCCCAATAATGCGGTCATATCCGAAGTAATTTGTCCAGGTAAAGTTTTTCGTAATGCTCAAATAAAATTCCAATTGGTGGTAGTAGGTTTGAAAATAAGCATTGGTAGAATATACTGGTGTGACAGAAAAACTTTTTTGAACAGAACTAAACGAACCTAAATAGTAGATAAACAATTCTCGATTGAATAATTTAGTCTTGTATTTCGCATTGATTTCAAATGCATTGAAACTTTTTGCTACAGCTGAATCACTGATTTCAACTGTTTCATATACACCTCTGTAAATTTTATTTAATTGACCGTAAGGTCCAACATTCGCTGGGAATCCCCATCTCCAAAAACGCGATAAAGCTAAATTATTAACAGGATGAGAAAAAGCAATTTTACGGGTCAATGCATCTATTTCTTGAGAAGCATTGTAGCCAATACTTATTTTTAATTTCTTGAAGTTGACTTCTGTATTCAGCTCAAGTCCTCTTCTGTTATTCGTCATCTGACCGATTTGAAGCATTGAGCTAGCAAATGGAATAAGTACAGTTTGAGTTCCTGTTTCGTTGTTGTTGAATGCATCGTTGTACTCAACTACCGAAGTATTCCAAAAAACACCATTATTATTGATGACCAACGGACTAATTTGGAAGTAATGAAATTCAATTGGAATTTTGGTCCATTTTTGTGGTAGTTTTAATTTCAAATTAATTGCTTCCCCCCATTTTGATAAGCTTTGTGGACTTTTATACCTTCCTAATCCTACTTCTCCTTTGAAATTGAATCCAAACTTCTCTACATCAAATTCTACGGTGTGAACTTCAAACTTGATGGTACGAACAGCTAAACTATCTGTATACGTTTGTGAAGTAAAGGTATTTAAACTGACAAAGTTATTTCCAAATGATTTTTTCAATTTACCACCTGTTGACGCATTGGGAACATTCATGGATCCACCATTAAATTGCGTTTTTCCATACATAAATGCAAATGAAAATCCAGCAGGTAATTTATCTCCATCTACGATAATTCCTTGAAATGCTTGTTGTCCCCAACGCACATCTTGAGACAGAGCACCATCGTTAAAAAACTTTTCGTACCGTTGATTAACGGAAGCAGTATTTGGATCCCATGGATTGCGCTCAAAAATGCTAAAACGGTTATATCCTGTATTCGTTCCAAACGTTAACGGGCTCAATGAATACCAGTTGATTCCACCTGTTCGCACATTGAATGATCCGTATTTTGTAGAATGACTCCCCATTAAATTGACACCTAAATTCAAGCCTTTGACATAATCTGTCTCACTTCCAGTTAAAGGAGTCCATAAGTATAAATCCGTTGCAAACGTTGTGCGCGCACTTGGACGACCGCTTATTTGTAACATCAACTGTGGAATTTGGCTATCGTCGCCAATGAAGATTTTTTTTGCAGGAGCAGCACTGAATTCAGGATATTGAATTTTCATGTCTGTATAATTTCCAATAAAACGGTAGTAACCGCTTACTGTAATTTTATCCATTGTTTCGGCTAGAATTTTCGGAAAAAGACCACTTTGATTGTTCAAACTTGTTGAGTCTTTCAAACGAATTTCTTGTGCAAATCCAACTTGTTGCATGCCAAATAAAGCAGCAAATAGGAGTATGATATTTTTGATGTGATTACTCATTTTCAAATGAACTTAATGTTGTCTTTTTAAAGCGAACCATTGGTTGATCTTCAGCAGCTTCTGATGGTTGCACGTAAAATGGGAAATTACAATAGGCAATTTTTTCACCGTCACTAACGGTTAAGAACAAACGGTAACGACCTTCTTTTTTCGGTGCTTTTAACACACAAGTGGCAGCTTGTTTGGAACGAATTTGCCCACTGATTAATGGTGGTTTAGATTCCACATCTCCACCCGTTTTTAAATCTTCACTTTCAGGATACAATTCCCAAGAGTAGTTTAATTTATCATTTTCCTGGTCTTTTGCGAATGCTTTCACTTCAACGAGTTGTCCGCTTTTGAAAATTGAATTTAAATTGGGTTTAAGATTATCAACACGAAAAGAATCGATGCTTGGCGCACAATTTTTAGGTGCTTTGTTGGTCCAACAATATTCCATGGCATCGTATACTTCTGTTGCAGCGCCATTTTCAGAAAAAATCCCGTACCAAGTACTTGTGTATTCTTGTTTTTGTCCCCATAAAAAAGCAAAAGAGCCAATGCATTGTTTGCTATCTTTTGCAATGTATTGTGCATAACGTTCTTTGTAACTTGTTGCTTTTTCTTTACTCGTTTGTTCAATGGATGAACCCCACATTGTTTTTGGTGATTCCCAATGACCGTTTGGTCCCCATTCAGTTATCATGTAAGGTCCTTGAAAATTACCTTCAGTTAATACGTTTTTCACGTTACCAATATCACCGTATGTATTGATTCCATAGATATCAATTGCAGTGAGTTCATTCATCACATGCGTTAATTTTTCAGCATTTGTTCCAGCTGTAACCGTTGCAACAGGATGATTTTTATCTTCCTCTTTGACCATTTTAGCGATGTCGTTCACTGCTTTCCAAACTTTTCGATTAGAATAATCTAATTCGTATTCATTCCCAACACACCATATTAATAGTGCTGGATGATTTTTAAATTTTTTAATCTGAGTTCTGAAACCTTCAAGTTGTGCCTTGATTTTAGCTTCGTCATTGTAATCAAAACCATGGCGTTCATGCTGAACCCACATACCTAACATCACTTTGATTCCTAATTTTTGTGCTTCATCCAATACCGTTTGAGCATTTTCTAAACCCCACGTTCGGATTGTATTTCCACCAATGGCAACCACTTCTTTCAAGTATTTTTCACCACCCGCCCCACGAATGTAATAGGGCTCGTTGTTGACCAAAAGTGTCCATTGTTGCTCTTTTTTTACAATTGTAACTACATTGTTTTGCGCATAGGCAAGCACACTTGTTAAAAATAATAGGCAACTTGTTTTTAGAAACTTTAATAGCATGTGGTTGAAATTTATGTAACAAGGTACAAAAAAATGCAGCACCTTATTTATTTCTTTTAATTTTCGTTTTCACAAACTTATTGTAAAAAATACAATAAATACCAAAAAATCAAAAATATTTTTTAATCAATTAATAATCAAGATAGTACAATTATTATTTTTTTAAAAAACAAGATCAAAATAAACATGATTAAAAAAAATATGTATAAAAAAACTTGTATTCAAGTAAAACTATTTTACTTTTACCCATCAAGAAATTAAAAAAACGAAAATCAAAAACGAATGTCAACAGCAACATTTACTAAAACGAACTATGGTTCATTAGCAACCATCACTACTGTATTTTTCTTTTGGGGTTTTGTAGCCGCATCGAATGATATTTTAATTCCAGTTTTCAAAGAGCATTTGCATTTAGAGCAATGGCAATCTCAGTTAATTAGTTTTGCGTTTTACATAGCTTATACTGTAGGTTCGATTCTTTATTATATGATTTCTTACTTCACAAAAAAAGACATCATCAACAGAATTGGGTACAAAAATGGAGTTTCCTTAGGTTTGTTAATTTCAGCAGCGGGAACTTTGTTATTTATTCCAGCAGCCAACTATGAATCGTTTTATACCATGATTACTGGTTTGTTTATCGTTGGAATTGGTTTTTCGTTGCAGCAAACTGCTGCGAATCCTTTAGCGATTAATTTAGGAGATCCAGCAAAAGGATCACAACGATTGAGTTTAGCTGGTGGTATTAATAATTTAGGAACTACCATTGGACCTGTTTTATTAGGTTTAGCCATTTTTGGTGGAGTCAATAACGACGCGAAAAATGTGAGTATAGACAGTATTAAAATCCCTTATTTGTTATTAGGCTTAGCTTTTGTTTTGGTTGCGATATTATTCAAATTTTCATCTATTCCTAACAAACCAGCGATCATTGAAGATGAGGTTGTTGAAGATAAAAGTGCTAAAAAATCAGCTTTAGCCTATCCACAATTGATTTTAGGAATGATTGCGATCTTTTTATACGTTGGTGTAGAAGTTTCTACCGCTGGAAATTTATCCGATTATTTGAAACAAAATGTTGGTATCGAAACGCGAAAAGCGGCTCCATTCATTTCCTTGTTTTGGGCGAGTTTAATGATTGGCCGATGGACATCTGCCGCTGGAGCATTTAATATGAAAAAATCAACACAAACTCTTTTATCTGTTTTGTTACCATTTGTTGCTTTTGGAATATTTATGGGAATTAATTCATTGGTTGGAAATGATGTTTCCATGTTTAATTATTACCCTTTAGTAATTGTTGTAATGATTTTGGGGGACTTTATGAGTAAAGGAAATCCAGCGAAACAATTATTGATTTTCTCTTTACTTGGCATTCTTTCTTTGTTTATTGGAATGAACACATCCGGAATGTTTTCCGTTTATGCCTTTATTAGCGTTGGTTTGTTTTGTAGCACACTTTGGCCATGTATTTTTACGTTGTCGATTAGTGGTTTAGGAAAATTCACCAACCAAGGAAGTGGATTCTTAATCATGATGATCATGGGTGGAGGAATCGTAAGTTTGGTACAAGGACGCTTAGCAGGAAATGATTTATTAGGAATTCAAGCAAGTTACATCGTAGGCGTGATTTGTTTTGCATACTTGGCATTTTTCGCAATCTACGTTCGCAACTTATTGAAAAAGCAAGGTGTAGAATTAGAAGCGCCAGCTGCT